>NZ_AQWR01000028.1 GCF_000375645.1 Porphyromonas bennonis DSM 23058 = JCM 16335
GGTGGCGGACAAGTTTCACGTCCTCCGCGAAGTCCTCGACCAGCTCCAGAGCGTGCGCATCCGCCACCGACAGGCGATCCTTGCCCTGGAGCGGAAGAAGAATAAGACGGTAAAAGAGAAGCTGACCCTACAGGAAAAGTTCTCCAACGAAGAGACCCTCAAGCAACTCCTGCACCGCTCGAGGGGTCTCCTTTTCAAGCGCAAAACGGAGTGGACCGACGACCAAAAGGAGCGCGCGAAGATACTCTTCAAGCAATTCCCTGAGATCGAAGAAGCCTACAAATACTGCCTAAGGATCCGGAAGTGGTACGAGCCTATCCGACTACGATACAGCGATCGTAAGTACAAGATAAAGGAGGCAGATCTTATGCTCAACGCCAAGGAAGGGATGGAGAGTGAGATGGAGGAGATACACAACATCGCCAACTTCCTCCGGTCAAACTCCACCCCCATTCTGAGGTACTTCTACCGCAGGGAGAGCAATGCCAAGGCGGAGGCTCTCAACCAAAATCTCCAGCGCTTCATCAGCGTCAACTACGGAGCTAGAAACACCGACTTCTTTCTCTACCGAGTTGCCCTCCACTTTTCCTGAATCCCTCTCCTCAACAAAGGTAATCTCTTACCCCTCTCCGTCCCAGCACATCAAAATGCGAATTAGCCACATGTGCGGATGTGAGGAGAGCAGTGAGAAGTGTGGGCAAAAAGTGGTATATTTGACCATTATATATGGGGTACGCCAAGTGACTGCCTGAGGGCGGTACCACCCCGACTTTAGACTAAGCAGATGAACGAAGAATTCAAAGACTCTGAGAATAGGATAATCAAGGTCGACCTGGAGGAGGAGATGAAGACCTCCTACATCGACTATGCGATGTCGGTCATCGTCAGCCGCGCCCTGCCGGACGTGCGCGACGGCTTCAAGCCGGTCCACCGCAGGATCCTCTTCGGGATGAATGAGCTCGGGAATACGCCCGACAAGCCTTACAAGAAGAGCGCCCGTATCGTCGGTGACGTGATGGGTAAGTATCACCCCCATGGCGACAGCTCGATCTATATGGCTCTCGTCCGCATGGCTCAGGACTGGAGCATGCGCAATACCCTCGTCGATCCCCACGGCAACTTCGGCTCCGTCGATGGCGACGGTCCCGCAGCTATGCGATACACCGAGGCTCGCCTGGCCCCGATCGCTATGGAGATGCTCGCAGACATCAAGAAGGAGACCGTCGACATGACGCCCAATTACGATGACTCCGAGTATGAGCCGACCGTCCTCCCGACCCGCATACCCAATCTCCTCGTCAATGGTGCCGCCGGTATCGCCGTCGGTATGGCGACGAATATGGCGCCCCACAACCTCACCGAGGTGATGAATGGCGTCATCGCTTATATCGAGAAAAGGGGCGACGTTACCACGGAGGATCTGATGGAGTACGTCAAGGCTCCCGACTTCCCCACCGGCGGAGTAATCTACGGCTACAAGGGGGTCCAGGAGGCGTACGAGACCGGACGCGGCAGCGTCATCATCCGCGGCAAGGCGGTGATCGAGACCTCCGGCAACCACGACCAGATCATCATCACCGAGATCCCCTATGGGGTGGTGAAGAAGGATCTCGTCAAGGCGATCGCCGACCTCGCCACCATCAAGCGGATCGAGGGCATCAGCAACATCCAGGACGAGAGCTCGGCGAAGACCGGCATGCGTATCGTCATCGACCTGAAGCGGGACGCCAATGCCGGCGTAGTGCTCAATAAGCTCTACAAGATGACTGCCCTGCAGTCCTCCTTTGCCTGCAATAACATCGCCCTCGTCGACGGTCGCCCGAGACTGCTGTCGCTGAAGGATCTGATCGGCGAATTTGTCAAGCACCGCCACGAGGTAGTGACGCGCCGCACCCGGTTTGACCTCCGGAAGGCGAAGGAGCGGCTCCACATCCTCGAGGGGCGCATCGTCGCCGCCGACAATATCGATGAGGTGGTCCATCTGATCAAGGCGTCCGCCAATCAGACCGCCGCCATGCAGGCGCTCATGGAGCGCTTCTCCCTCTCCGAGATCCAGGCGCGCTCCATCGTGGAGATGCGTCTCGGTCAGCTCACCGGCCTCGAGCTGGACAAGCTCCACCAGGAGTACGACGAGGTGACGGAGAAGGTGCGGTACTACGAGCGGATCCTCTCCGACGAGGACTTCCTCTACTCGATCCTCATCGAGGAGTGTCGCGAGATCATCGACAAGTACGGCGACGACCGCCGCTCGGATATCGTCTACGCCACTCCGGATATGAATCCTGAGGACTTCTATCCCGATGACGATATGATCATCACCATCTCGCACTACGGGTACATCAAGCGTACGCCGCTGGCAGAGTATCGCTCGCAAAATCGCGGCGGCACCGGTGCCAAGGGTGCGGGGACTAAGGACGAGGACTTCGTCGAGTTTGTCTACGGCGCGTCCAATCACGCCCACCTCCTCTTCTTCACCGACCGGGGCCGCTGCTACTGGCTCCGCGTCTTCGAGATCCCTGAGGCGGCACGCAACTCCAAGGGTCGTGCGATCCAGAATATCCTCAATATCGAGAGCGACAACCGCATCACCGCCATCCTGAGGATCAAGAACCTCACCTCCGACCAGGAGTTTGTCGACACCCATTACCTCAATTTCGTCACCGAGCAGGGCATGATCCGCAAGGCGCGACTGAGAGACTTCTCCCGTCCGCGGTCCAAGGGGATCATCGCCATCCGACTCAAGGACGAGACCGACCGCGTCGTCTCCGTCATGCTCACCAACGGGCGGCACGACGTCCTCCTCGCCAGCCGCGAGGGTCGGGCGATCCGCTTCCCCGAGAGCATCCTCCGCCCCATGGGCCGCACCTCATCCGGTGTGCGCGGCATGCGACTCCAGTCGCCTGAGGACCGCGTCGTAGGCGCCATCAGCATCAAGGATCCCGAGGCGGAGTCGATCCTCGTCGTGTCGGAGAATGGCTACGGCAAGCGCTCTCCCCTCGAGGAGTACCGCATCACCAACCGAGGCGGCAAGGGTATCATCACCCTCAAGGCGACCGAGAAGACCGGCAAGCTCATCGCCGTCCACTCCGTCACCGACGATCACGACATCATGATCATCAATAAGAGCGGTGTCGTAATCCGCGTCCATGTCTCCGACATCTCCATCCTCGGGCGAAATACCCAGGGCATCCGTCTCATCAACCTCAGCAAGAGAGATGACGAGATCGCCGATGTCTGCCGCGTCCCCGCCGATGAGGACCAGGCGGAGCAGGAGGACACCTCCATCGGCGAGCGGGAGGAGGATGCCGACCCCACCGCCCTCGACGAATCGGAGGAAGATACCCCTGAGAGTGAGGAGGATTAAACGATTCGCCCGATTTTGTATCAAAATAGTGTACCAAGGTATAATGGAATATGCCTATGTAGGCAGATTTTGTTACCTTTGGACCGACTCCCCGGGGCAACCGTCGGGGGAGTTTATGGTAAACTTTGAGAATAAATTAATAGCAAAGAATAGACAACCATGAGTAACAAATTACTTATCGGAGCGCTCTCACTCCTCATCGCCGTCCCTGCCGCATTCGGTCAGGAGAAACTGGTCAAGCAGGTAGAGCGCATGGCCAAGAAGGACGATGTCAACGTACAGGAGGCACGTAACTTCCTCAAGCCGGCATTTGAGAACCCTGAGACCGCTAACGACGCCAAGACTTGGTGGGTCGCCGGACTCATCGAGGAGCAGCAGGTGAAGCGTGACTACCTCCAGCTCTCTCTCGGCAAGGAGATCAATCAGGATACCTTCTACAAGGCCGTCGCCGACATGACCGACTACTACATGAAGGCTGACTCCCTCGACCGTCTCCCCAATGAGAAGGGCAAGGTAAAGCAGCACTTCGACAAGAAGATCTCCGAGTCGCTCGCCACCTACTACGGCTTCCTCGTCAATGGAGGTGCCGCCGCCATGGATGGAGGTGATGTCTGCAAGGCTCACGACCTCTTCCAGAAGTTTATGGATGTGAAGAAGATGGAGCTCTTCCAGGGCACTCCCACCGCTGAGCAGGACTCGATGTCGATGCAGATCGGATTCTTCAACGCCTACACGCTCACCCAGTGCAATAAGGACGACAAGCAGGGTGCCATCGCTGCCTACGAGGCGATCAAGGACGTCCCCTTCCGTCAGAATGACGTCTACCAGCTCCTCGCTCAGTCCTACGTCCAGGCAGGCGACACCGCCGGCTTCCTAAGGACGCTCGATGAGGGTATCAAGCTCTTCCCGGAGGAGAATTTCTACCTCTTCAATAAGATCAACATCCTGATCCAGGAGGGCCGTCACGAGGATGCCAAGGCTTACCTCGACCAGGCCATCTCCGCCAATCCGGACAACAAGCAGCTCTACTTCGTCCTCGCTAACGTCTACGAGCAGGGCTTCAAGGATATGGCAAAGGCAGAGGAGGCCTTCAATAAGGCTCTCGCCATCGACCCGGAGTACGCAGAGGCCATGCTCGGTCTCGGTCGCGTCTACTTCAACCAGGGTGCCAACATCCAGTCCGAGGCCAACGCCATCACTGACGAGGCTCAGTACAAGGCGAAGGTGGACGAGGCTAAGGGCTTCTTCCAGAAGGCTCTGCCTTACTTCGAGAAGGCTGTGGAGCTCAATCCTGACGACACCCAGTATCTCGTCGCTCTCCGTGGTATCTACTACAACCTCGGTATGAACGATAAGTACAACGAGATCGACCAGAGGATCCAGAATAAGTGATCTCTGATCCCTAACTAACATCCCTCCAAGCGGGACGACACACTGTGGTGTCGTCCCGCTTTTTTGTACCCATTTCCCCACCCTCCCTCTGAGATAAATCTAATGCCGATTTTAGCCTGCACTACTACCGGTCAAAAGAATCCGCCGGCAGGGGTGACGCATTTGAAGGCTACTGAAGACATCCAACTCATTGTGAAGAGTGGGGAACGAAGCACCCCTTGCGGGTGCCCGCTCCTTAGCCACAGGTCGAGGGGCGTAGCCCCGAAGACCCGTGGATCAGGCATCACAAACGACAGTGCGACCCCGCAAGGGTGTCGCACTGGTTGCCTGACTCTCTGATAAGTGCGACACCCTGGCGGGGTCGTATATCTCTCTTGGCATCCTCTCCCGCGGTCTTCGGCACTTCGTGCCTCGACACGCGGGCTAAGGAGCGATGATCCCTCCGGGGCTTCGCCCCTGCGGGATCGGCAGGCGGGTACATTAGGAGAGGAATCTCCTGCCGCAGATCTCCTCTGCATAGCGGTAAAAATCTAATGCGTCACCCCTGAATCCGCCGGAGGTGTGGGGGCTTTTCGGTACATTTGTAGGTGGCTATCATTTCTCCTCTATAATATAAAATGTAGTATGACACGCAGATCTCTCACCTATATCGTGGCGCTGCTCTCGGCTCTGCTCCTCCTCGTCTCCTGCAATGGAAAGAAGCGGAAGAGTACCACAAGCGCCACCGGCAATGCCCTCAGCCTGGTCGCCGTCCTGCCCGACGGAAGCTTAGACAATCAGGCACTCCGGGACAGCATCACCTTCTACTTCGGTCAGCCGGTGACGATCCTGCCGCAGCCGGAGCCGATGACGGACATCTCCTTCGTGGAGGCGTCCAACTTTGTCTCCTTTGTCCGCCGGGTCCGCAACATCCTCTACGTCTCCATCGACCCGGAGACCTACAGCGGTCCCTCCGTCGGACTGTCGCGCGATGACTATGCCTCCGGGCAGCTGATCATCCACGCCAAGGGACGCAACCTCGAGGACATCTACACCCTCCTGCAGAGCCGGGGGGATCAGCTGGTCCAGCTGATCTACAGCGAGGAGCTGAAGCGCCGCCAGGACTACCTGGAGCAGACCTTCTCCAACCCCATCCGCCAGCTCATCGAGGACTCCGTCGGCGTGACGATGAATCCGCCCACGGGACTCGACTTCACCAAGGCACAGAGGGGACTTGTCTGGGCATCGAATATGGATCAGTCCAAGCGGATCGACCTCGTAGTCTACTCCATTCCCTACCGGAATCCCAATACATTCACAGAGGAGTACTTCACCGAGCTGCGTGACTCGATCCTCGGGAACATCATCACCGGGAAGTATCCCGGCAGTCAGATGACGACAACGAAGCGCGATGCTCCGCCCTTCAATTACTACCACGGCATGACCTACCTCGGTGACTACCGCGGTGAGCTGAGGGGGCTCTGGGAGATGACGAATGACATGATGGGCGGCTCCTTTGTGATGCAGGGGATGCTGGATAAGAGCGGGCGAAATCTGGTGATCGGGGAGGTCTTTATCTACGCTCCCGGCGAGAAGCAGCGGAATATGCTGCTGAATGCTGAGGCGAGTCTCTACACGATCCGCCCGATAGGAGCGGACTTCAGGACACATAAGATGCCCAATACCATGGCCGACCTCGTCGTCACGCCCACACCGGACGGCGTCGAGGAAGAGATACCTACAGAATGAGTAAGCCGGAAGATAAGCAAAGGAGAGAGCGAGCGCTCCACGAGACCACCCCGCGGGTCGGACTGACGCATGGGGACTTCAATGGCATAGGCTACGAGGTGATCCTCCGCTGTCTCTCCGACAGCCGGATGCTGCGCCTGATGACCCCGGTACTGTATGGCTCCGAGGCGATCTACAATTACTACAGGAAGCGCTTTGCCCTCGACCTGCCGGAGAGACTTCGGCGGATCGACCACGCCGATGAGGCGCGCGAGGGGGAGATCAGCATCATCGAGACCGACGCCTCCGGCATCGACCTGCATGTCAGTCCGGGAGAGCCGACGCGCGCCGCCGGTCTGCTGGCCGCTCGGGCGCTGAGGGATGCGGCAGATGATCTGGTCGCCGGGCGGCTGGATGGGGTGGTGACGGCACCGATACATAAGGATATGACGACGGGGGCGGAGTTTCCCTTCACGGGACACACCGAATTCTTCGCTTCCTACTTCTCCGAGAGCCACCCGCTGATGCTCTTTACCGATCAGGCTGGGATGCATGTGGCTCTGGCAACGATCCACGAGCCGCTCTCGGCAGTTCCCTCACTGATCACGAGAGAGCACCTCGTCGACTCGATCGTGACGCTGGAGCAGGCACTGAAGCGTGACTTCGGCATCGTCAAGCCCCGCTTAGTCGTTATGGGACTCAATCCTCATGCGGGGGAGAATGGTCTCATCGGGCGCGAGGAGCCGGACGTGATCGCCCCGGCCATCGAGGAGGCGTGGCAGAGAGGGATACAGGTATTCGGTCCTGTGGCACCGGACGGGCTCTGGGGGAGTGGGACGTACCGCACCTTTGACGGCATACTCGCCATGTACCACGATCAGGGGCTGATCCCCTTTAAGCTCCTGGCAATGGACACGGGCGTCAACGTCACCACCGGTCTCCCGATCGTCCGCACTTCGCCCGACCACGGCACTGCCTACGACATCGCCGGACGAGGGATAGCCGGTCCTCAGTCCTTCCGCTCCGCGATCTATACCGCCCTGGACATCATCGCCAGCCGGCGCAGGTACGACAGGATCACCTCCGACCCACTGCCTACCAGCACCATCTCCGATGAGAGACGTCCATGAAGTACCTCCTGATCATCAATCCGGTCTCCGGCCCCGACGCCAACGCGATCGAGATGGCATCGAGAGCAGTCTCTCTCCTGCTGGAGCAGGGACACGAGGTGACCTGCTTCGTCACCAAGGAGCAGGACGATGCCTACCACCGCGCCCTCGACCCGGGAGACGCTGACGTCGTCGTGGTGATGGGCGGTGACGGGACGGTAAACGAGGTGGGTCGGGCGCTCATCGGCACCGATACGGTGATGGGGATATTGCCCAATGGGAGCGGAAACGGCCTCGCTCGTGAGCTGCACATCCCGATGGATCTGGAGCCGGCGATCGAGGTGCTTCTGCGTCATGAGGTGCAGCGGATAGACACCGGTCGGGTCAATGGGAAGCCCTTCCTCTGCACCTGCGGCATCGGTCTGGATGCGGCAGTGTCGGAGAAGTTCTCTGCCAGCAAGACAAGAGGCTTCATCAGCTACATCGCTGACACGGTGGACCTCTTCGGTCAGTACCATGCGGAGGACTACAGACTGACCATCGACGGTGAGGAGAGCGAGGTGCACGCTTACATAGTGTCGGTGGCCAATGCGTCGCAGTATGGCAACAACGCCTTCATCGCCCCGGATGCGTCTATGGTGGACGGCATGCTGGATGTGACGGCGATCGAGGAGTTCCCGGCCGGAGAGGCGGGCATGATCGCCTACCGGCTCTTCAGCGGCGATCTGACGGAGAGCAAGTACACCCGACAGCTGCGCGGTCGACAGATCACGATCCGGACCGACAAGTCGGTCCTCTACCATATCGATGGCGATGCGATGGATGAGACTCGCGAGCTCCGGATAGAGGCGGTACCGCGGAGCCTGAGCATCTGCTCCGGGAGACCTGATGATCGGGAGAAGACGATCTTTGACTTCCTAAATACTATGCGCGACAATGCTCAGAAGCTCGGCGCCGGTGTGGCAGACCTTTTTACCCCCAAGCAACGCTAAGCAGACAAAATGGAAATAAAAGAGGCAACATTCATCAAGAGCAGCCGCAAGGTCGCTGAGTGTCCCGATGATGACCGAGTAGAGCTGGCTCTCATCGGACGGTCCAATGTCGGGAAGTCCTCCCTGATCAATATGCTGACTCAGCGTAAGGACCTCGCCAAGACCTCCCAGACGCCCGGCAAGACACAGCTGATCAATCACTTCCTCATCGACGACCGCTTCTACATCGTCGATCTGCCGGGCTACGGCTATGCCAAGGTACCGAAGCCCATGCGCCAGCAGCTCGAGCGGATGATCGACGACTACGTGAGCAATCGGTGGCAGATGTCCTGCCTCTTTGTCCTGATCGACATTCGCCACGCACCGCTCCGGATCGACCTCGACTTCATCAATCATCTGGGGGTGAATAATGTCCCCTTTGCCCTCATTTTCACGAAGGCAGATAAGCTCTCCAAGTCCGCCGCCCGCCGCAGCGTCGACGCTTACCTCGACAAGCTGAGCGAGGAGTGGGACGAGCTGCCGCCCTACTTCATCACCTCCTCCCTCAAGGGCGAGGGAAGAGAGGAACTGCTGAACTACTTCGAGTCACTTCTATGAGACTAAGGCGCCACCTCCTACTGATCCTCTCGACGATCCTCTGCCTAACGGTGAGCGCTGAGGAGACCCCGCTGAAGCTTCGCTACGACCGACCGGCTAAGGTCTTCGAGGCGATGCTCCCGATCGGCAACGGTCGACTCGGACTGATGACCGGCGGCGAAGTGCGGAGCGAGCGACTGATCCTCAACGAGATCTCCATGTGGAGCGGCAGCGTCGACAGCACCGCCTACGACATCGATGCGGTGCGCCACCTGCCGGAGATCCGACAGGCACTCCTCGACGGGGACAATCTCCGCGCGCAGGATCTGATGTACAAGCACTTCCGCTGCGGTGGCAAGGGGAGCGGACTCCCCGACGGCGCCCACTCGCCCTATGGCAGCTACCAGATGCTCGCCTATATGACCCTTGACCACCACCTGCCTAAGGGAGAGGAGACAGGCTATCGGCGGGAGCTGGACCTGAGGACGGCGGTGGCGCATACCTTCTTTGATCTCAATGGGGTTCGGTACAATCGCTCCTACTTCGCCCCACGTAAGGACGACGTGCTGGTGATCCACCTCGGCGCGGATCATAAGAAGAAGATCTCCTTCGACCTCTCCCTCACTCGCCCCGAGGGCGGCACTGTCGAGGGAACGGCTGAGGGACTACGCATGACCGGCAGTCTGCCGGACGGCTTTGGCGGCGAGGGAACCCGCTACGAGGCGGAGGTACGCTGCATCCCGGTCGGCGGTAAGATGCGAGTGAAGGGGAGCAAACTCTCTGTCACACACGCCGACGATGTGATCCTCGTCGTCGCCGCCCGGACCGACCTTATACCCGCCGGAGGAGCCTCACCGGAGCAACCGACAGACCGGCTGGATAAGGTGGAGGACCTCGACTACGAAACGATCTACAAGCGACACCTCGAGGAGTACAGTCGGCTCTTCGACCGCGTGAGCCTCCACCTCGGAGCGCCGACAGAGGCGGCCGAGCGGACGACCGACTACCGCATCCGCCGCTATCAGGACAATGAGGACCCCTCCCTCGCGGCACTCTACTTCCAGTACGGCCGCTACCTGATGATCTCCGGCTGCCGTCCCGACAGTTGGCCGCTCAACCTGCAGGGACTCTGGGGCGAAGGGATCCAACTTCCTTGGAATGCGGACTACCACCTCAATATCAACGTCCAGATGAATTACTGGCCCGCCGAAGTGGCCAATCTCTCCGAGCTTCATCGGTCGCTGATCGACTTCACCACCGCCCTACGGGAGAGCGGACGAAAGACGGCCAAGCACTTCTACGACGCCGAGGGATGGGTGGCGCACATGATGACCAACCCCTTCTACTACACCGCTCCCGGTGAGGATGCCTCCTGGGGAGCGACGATGACGGGAGGGGCATGGCTCTGCCGCCACCTCTGGGACCACTACGACTTTACTCGGGACACCACCTACCTGAGAGCGATCTACCCGACACTCCTCGATGCGTCCCGCTTCTTCCTCTCCACGATGATCCGGGAGCCAAAGGACGGACGGCTCGTCACCGCGCCCTCCTCCTCGCCGGAGAATGGATTTTACCTCCCCGGTGACTCGACCCACATCGCCTTCATCTGTATGGGACCGACGATGGACACCCAGCTGGTCGGCGAGCTTTACCGCCACACGCTGCGCGCCGCCGAGATCCTCGGCACCTACGATCCCGACCTGACCCGGATGGCCAATGCCCTGCCGCTGCTCCCGCCGATGCAGGTCAGCAAGGAGGGCTACCTCATGGAGTGGCTCGAGGACTACCGCGAGATGGACATCCACCACCGCCACGTCTCCCACCTCTACGGGCTCTATCCCGGTGACGCTATCACCGTGCGCGAGACGCCGGAGCTGGCCGAGGCGGCACGCGTCACGCTCAGGAGACGAGGCGATGCCGGTACCGGATGGAGTCGGGCATGGAAGATCAATTTCTGGGCACGGCTCAAGGACGGCAACCACGCCGCCAAGCTCCTCAGGAGTCTCTTTGTCCCCGCCTTTGATGAAAAGGGGGAGCTGGTCAATAGAGGTGGCACGCTGCCCAATCTCTTCTGCGCCCACCCACCCTTCCAGATCGACGGCAACTTCGGCGGCACCGCCGGAATCGCTGAGATGCTGCTTCAGAGTCACGAGGGGGTAATCGAGCTCCTCCCTGCCCTGCCGAACCTCTGGCACACCGGCAGCTACTCCGGACTCTGCGCCCGTGGCGGCGTGGAGGTGGACTGCAGCTGGAGCGAGGGGAAGGTAACCGAGGTGACGCTCCACAACCGCCTCACCTCCCCCATCACGGTGACCCTCCGCGATGCCACCCGCGACCAAGAGCAGCAGGTGACCCTCGCCCCCGGCACCCCCCTCACCCTCCACCTGTAATCCCTCTCTCTTATCACCCATTTCTTTTACCGATAATAGATTTGTCTAATACCGGTATTAGTGTAGACTATTATCGGTATTAGATTTCACTATTACCGGTAATAATTTGCGCCCTCTTTCTGAGGGGGTTGGGTCGTATGGAGGGATATGGGTACATTTGTCATACCCACTCACTTTATTTCAAATAATACTACTATGGACGAGAGAAAAGATCTGCATGTGACCCACCGCAAAGCGGATGGTCAGTGGCAAGTCCTCAGCGAGGGCAACCCCAAGGCACTTAAGCTGTGCGCCACTCAGGAGGAGGCGATCCAGGCTGCGCGTAAGACCGCCATCGATCGAGGCACGTCGGTCATCATCCACGGCATGGACGGCAAGATCCGCGAGGTCTACTCCTACGACGATAGGAAAAAGAAGTAAAGTCTCCGACAGTTAGGGGGACGGCTCATCAGAGTCGCACCCTTGTCGCGGGTCATTGGCGCTGTACCCATTGACCTAAGATGGGGTGTGGACGCACTTGTCGCTCTGAAATATGCCCTTACGACCGGCTACCTGTAGTGGAGCGGCGGGCCTTGTCGCCCCAGAGAAGGCGACGGAGTGACTGGACCGGGCGACTATTGAGTAGCCGCTCACTTCGCTCTTGTCCGATCAGGCGATAGAGTACCCGCTTGATGCGGAAGATCGTCCCGAGGTGGCGTGCATAGGGGTCGTCGCTCTGCCAGGTGGCGGCGTAGTGGTGGATCGTGCGGCTGCGGGGCGTGAGCGTCACGCGGTGGCTGACGAAGTCCATGGTGTAGAAGTAGTCGGTGGGGTAGACCGTCACGTCACTTATCCGCTGGAGCCGGTCTTGAAGCTGAAGCCCTTTCGCCTGAAGTGTACTGGTGAGCAGTTGCGGATTGGGCGTGAGGTCAAGCGTCCCATCGGGCAGACGGAAGGGGCGGCTCTCGTAGTGGGCGAGCAGCTCTTGGATAAAGGGATGGTGTGGCTCGGCGGCGATGATCCCCGCCAGCACGTGCAGCCCCACCTCCTCGCCCAGTCCGACGAAGGCGGTGTCGTCTAGTAGGTCGTCTATGGAGCGAATCACCTCCATGTCGGTATCGAGGTAGATCCCGCCCTCTCGCTCGAGGGCGTAGAGGCGTGCCACATCGGAGACAAAGGCGTACTTCCCCGCCTCGTAGGCCTCCCGCGTGTAGTCGAGCCGGTCAATGTCGAAGGTCTTCTCCGTCCACGACCTCAGCTCATAGCCCGGGAGCTTCGCCCGCCAGCTCTCCACCATGGGGGGTAGAGGATTGGGGCCAAACCAGCAGTAGTGTATGATCTTGGGTATCATCGTGGGGCGTATCTCCGCTGATCTTTTTTCCTAAAGTATTGACCGATGGGGCGGAGCAGCGTCCACGTGCGTGGTATCTGCGGTCGCTCTGCCGGCGGGATCAGGTCGTAGTAGCGCCAGACGCTGATGATCGACCGCAGGCGGGTCGTGAGCGGCACCTCCCGATCCTGAGCCAGCTCGAGGTGGTAGATGAGGGCGGACCGGGGCGAGTGGTAGAGGAGGCTCATATACTTTGCGCTAAGGCCGTCATCGCGGTACTCGCAGAGGTAGATGACGCGATTGAGGAAGCGAAAGCGGTACTGCCGGTCGAGGCGGTTCCAGACAAGCGCCTCGGTGCAGAAGCGCTCGCCCTCTAGTTCGGGGAAGGGGTAGCTCCGCAGGTAGTCGGTCCGGAAGACCTCCGCCATATCCTGCATCATCCCCCGCCGGTGACGGATCGTCCGCAGGTGGTTGTCAAAGAATTCTGTCCCGAGATCTCCCGAGGAGGTGCCGTCGAGGGCTCCCCGCAATCCCACCAGCCCGGCATAGGTGGGGTCATCGCTGATCCGCTTCGTCTCTCTCAGGATCGTCTCCACCGCATCCGACGGCAGTCGGTCATCGCTGTCGACGATGAAGAAGAAGTCGCCGCTTGCCTCCTTTACCCCTCTATTGATCGCCCGATGCTTGCCGCCATTTGGCTGACGGTGGTAGCGGATGGGGAAGGGGTTGGCAGCTCGAGTCCAGCCCTCCACGAGCGACCTCGTGTCGTCTGTGGAGCCGTCATCGATGATGATCCACTCGAGGTCGTGACAGCTCTGCTCCCTCAGGCTCTGGTAGAGCTTGGGGAGGATGTAGGCGCGGTTGTAGGTGGGGGTAAAAATCGTCAGCATACGCGGTCAGCGGATCTTTCGCTTGATGCTCCAGAGCAGGTCGGAGAGCCGATAGGAGCTGCGGGCGTAGTCCATCAGTCGGAAGGCGATGCGCCGTACGCCCTGCTCGGACGGGTAGCGGTACCGGAAGCGGCTCATGATCTCCGCAAAAGCCTTTTCTTCCTCGGCACGGGCGATCTTATTCATCGCCATGTCGGCGAGGATATCATCGTACCACGGAGCCAGCAGGGCGGCGTAGTCTTCGCCTTTGCCCTGATAGGGATAGGTCTCGTCGATCCAGCAGAGCAGCCGGCGTGCCGCCTCCAGCTCCTTGGAGGCCTTGGGCCCCTGCGTGATCGCCCCGGGGCGCGCCCGCCGGTAGTTGTACACCACGGCACCACCGTAGTAGCCGATGCGTCGGCAGTGGGGCATGGCGGAGATGAAGAAGGCGACATCCTCCCCCGGCTGTATCGGAATGAAAGTGAGCCGACCCCGCTCCACCACCGACCGATGCATGATGA
This sequence comes from Porphyromonas bennonis DSM 23058 = JCM 16335, assembly GCF_000375645.1. Classification (GTDB taxonomy): domain Bacteria; phylum Bacteroidota; class Bacteroidia; order Bacteroidales; family Porphyromonadaceae; genus Porphyromonas_A; species Porphyromonas_A bennonis. The sequence goes on from NZ_AQWR01000028.1 coordinate 14,233, forward strand.
AGGACCAGGAGGTGGCGTAGCTGCGGTGCCGGTGGATCAGTTCGCACCCGGAGACGATCCGCTCCCCGAGGGCGGAGAAGTCGATATTGGGTCGGGTGGTGCCGTCGGGGTATCGGTCTGCCCAGTCGAGGAGACAGAGGTCGAGCCGCCGTGCCTCCGCATCTGCGAGCAACCCCGGCAGCACGCCCTCCTCGAGACAGTCGTCCGAGTCTACATGGAGGAGATACTCCCCTGAGGCGAGGGCGAGGGCGGCGTTGCGGGCAGAGCTGAGTCCGCCATTCTCCTTATGGTGATAGATAAAGTGTGGCTCCCGCTCCGCATACGCCCGAGCGATCTCCCCCGACTCGTCCGTGCTCCCGTCGTCGATGAGGATCACCTCGTAGCTCCCGACATCCAACCCCTGAGCGAGGAGCGAGTCGAGACACTGCCGCAGGTAGGGCGCGACGTTGTAGATCGGGACCAGTATGGAGAGCTTTTTCGTCATCGCTGCACCACCTCTGCCAGATAGTCGAGGGAGAGGCGCCTCTGCTCCTCGAGCCGCTGCCGGACGGCCTCGTAGTCGGGGCTGAAGGAGAGGAGCGGAGCCCCCTCACCGAGACAGCCGGTGAGGTCGAAGTCCTCCAAGAGACCGGTCACCTTGATCCGATTGAAGTCTGTCGGGAAGACCGTCATCGGCACCCCCGCCAGCAGTCCCAGCACCGTGCCGTGGAAGGTATTGGTCACCACCCCGGCGGCGTGGGCGAAGTAGCCGATGAGCGTCTCCGGCTCCAGCGCGAGGTTGCGATTGGCCCACGGGTGGTAAAAACCGACGGAGACGATCTCGAGCCCCTCGTGGTCAGCGAAGGTCTCGATCTGCCGGACGACGACGGGGTCCTCACGCCGATAGTCGTAGCCATAGACGAGGAGGTAAGGCCGTGCCGGCGACGGTGGGGCGATTTGAAGCTCGGCGTCAAAGCCGTCCAGCAGAACCGGGTCAAGCGTCCGGATGGGTCGCTTCCCCGTCAGCTCCTCCACGATGTCGGCGGAGTTGGCATCCCGCACCGATATGTGATCCATGGATGTGAGAGCCGCGCGGACCATCGGGAGACAGTGCCGATCAGCGATCTCGCTCATGGTGGTGGAGCCAAAGGAGGCAGCGTAGGTCGATACCCGGTCGGAAGGGACACCGAAGCCCCATCTCGCAGGCGTGATCCCCGCATGGAGGGTAAAGACCTCATCGCTACCGATCAGCACCCCCTCGAGGTCGCGGTAGTCGGCGATCCGCCCTCCGCGCAGCCCTTTGTCCCGGACAAATCGGCGGAGAACCGTCCGCTTGCGCTGGGCAAAGAGGAAGCGGTCACCTCTCCAGAGCCACTCCTCCGGGCGGTCTATTGAGATACCGCCGCCGTCGGACCCCTCCTGAGGGGCGAAGTCGTGATTTTCCTCATACCCCAGAGCCCTTGCCTCGATGCCGAAGTGGCGGCGGAGGACCCGCGTGAGTCCGTAGAGCTGGAGCACGGTGCCGTAATTGGTGACGTCGTCAAAGGTGATGATCCCGTACATTAGCATTATCCTAAAAGTGTCTCCTCCGGCGGTCGACGCCGTGAGGGGGTGGTGAGGATCGGCGTGGCGGGGAAGCCGATCGGGACGATGGCGATGAGCGCCTCCGACTCCCGACAGCCGGTGAGGCTGAGGATCCGCGCTTCGTCCCGAGGGAGGAGCGAGGCATTTCCGGCGCAGGCGCCCACGCCGTGGTAGTGGAGGGCGTAGAGGAGGTTCATCAGGTAGATCCCCCCGTCGATGTAGGGTTGCTGCCGATCCATCCCTTCCATATAGGTAAAGGTGAGGTCGGCGGTGACGAGCAGCAGCTGCCTGATCCCCTCGCTCTCGCTGCGGAAGCCGCCCTGCAGGTCGAGGATCTTGCGGACGGTAGCAGGCTCGGAGACCGAGTGGACCCGCACCTCCTGCCGATTGCAGGCGGAGGGGGCGGTATTGGCGAGCCGGATCACCTCCCTGAGCAGCTCGTCCGGTACCGTGCGGTCGCTGAAGCGGCGGATGCTGTGGCGGGAGGGGGCAAAGGTGGCAAAGTCTCCGTGCCGTACCTCCTCCGGTAGTACCTCCACCGCTGTCCGGGTCGTGTGGTGGGCGAGAGCACTATAGGCTGAGTCGGGAAAGAAATCCGAGATGTCCGCCTCTCGCTCTCGGTGGTAGCTGTAGTAGGCGCTCAGGATCTCCTCGGCGGCGATGATCTGCGAGGTCTCCGGCAGTCCCTCCTCGCACCACTCCTGAAGCAGCTGCAGCAGGCGCGCCACCTTTGCCCGCCCGAAGCGCAACCTCAGGTCGCCCCCCTCGTGGAGGAAGCCCTTCTCGAGCGAGTGGTAAAGAACGGTGATCTCCAGCTCGCGAGCCGAGGGCATCTCCCGGTGGTAGTATGCGGAGTGACGGCGGTAGCGCCGATAGTCGGCGAGGAAGATCCGGGGCACCTGCAGGCGGAGGCGCACCCGATTGTACCACGACATCAGCCGCGGTCCCAGCAGTCTCTTTAGTCTCTCCTTTGGTGTCACCTTCTCCATGATCCTACTCGCTCCCGCACCACACGGCGGAGATAGCTCCGCTCACCGGTCGTGAGCCCTATCCAGAGGATCAGCCCTCCGGATACCACAAAGCTACACAGAGTTACCGTAACGAGCCGCCCCCACGACGGCTCCAGCGCATCCCGCATCATCAGCGTCACGCCCGACGAGAGGGCGATGATGAGGAGCGGCTTGGCGACCACCTCCCGCACATAGGTGGCTATGCCGAGCGCCGGGATCTTCTCCCGCACGAGGATCAGCCTCAGAGCGAGTGCCACCACATCGATCCCGATGTGGATGTAGAAAGCAGTCTCCACCGCCATCCCCACCTTGTACGCCACATAGGTGAGCGGGAGATTGAGCATGATTAGCGTACCGACGAGCGCCTGGTACTTGGCGATCCGTCCCGTCGCCTGCATCGCCATGGCGAGGGAGCCGGAGGCGCACTCCACCATACAGTCGATGAGAGCGAGGGAGGCAAAGAGCACCGCCCCCCTCGGCGGCGTCACGAGCCAGACCGTCTGGAGGAAGTCCATCTCCAGTATCGCCGGCACGCAGACGAGAGTCAGGAGGTAGAGGGAGAACTTCCCCATGCGGGTCACCAGCCGCAGCATCTCCTCCGTCTCCCCGATGGCGTACCGCTTAATGATCTGAGGATTGGAGGCGACCTGAAAATTGGTGTAAAAGGTCTGCACCGACGACATCACCTGCATGGCTATAGCGCGGGCGGCATTGGCGGTGGGACCGAAGAAGAGGTTCATTAGCACATTGGTCCCCTGCCCCTTCATCACCCCGGCGAGGTTGCCAAAGACATTCCACCCCATATAGCCGAGCAGCGTCCGGAAGTAGCTCTTGTCCTCTATCCGCGTCAGTTGTGCCCCAGGGAAGTGCTGCCGCACATAGAGCCTGTAGATCAGTGCGATGACGAGGCTCACCCCGAGGAGCATCCCCCCGTAGGCGACGAGCCGGTCGACCTCGAGGGCAGCGTAGACCAGCACGAGGACGACGCCCAGCTTGAGGAGCGTCTCGAGGATGCTGATCCGGGCAAAGACCCCCATCCGCTCATCCGCCACGATGAGGGCATTGAAGGGCACCTGCACGATCGTCACCATGAAGGAGAGCACGGCGAAGTGGTAGACCCAGAGCGCCGCCGCCATACGCTCCGGCGGGATGATCAGGTAGCGGTGGACAAACCACAGCCCCACCGTCTCCGCCAGCAGCCCGATCACGAGAGCCAGCGCCATGTGGAGGTACCGGGTGGCGCTGAAGGTGATCCTCAGGTGCGCCTCATCCCGTCGGCCAAGGTCGACGGCGAGGAAGCGCTGCGTCGCTCCGATCATCGCTCCATTGAGGAAGCCGAGCATCGTCACCACGCCGCCGACCACATTGTAGAGACCATAGTCGGTCACCCCGAGGGCGGCGAGGAGCGCACGGGAGGTATAGAGCCCAATCAGCAGGACGACCAGCTGACGGACGTAGAGCATCAGCGTATTGCGGGCGATACGACTGTTGCTCCTTCGGCTCTCCTCCTCCGGCAGGATTGGTTTCATACGACAAAGATACCCCCTTTATCCTGCTTTAGGATCCCTACCCTCAGATGAGCCATCCGAGAGGGCTATTATCTATGATCGGGTTTAGTGAAATCTTTTACCGGTATCAGTGTTCGCTAATACCGGTAAAAGATTTCACTAAACCCGATAAAAGATTTCCTCAGTCGCGGAGGGTCTTGGCGGAGATGTACATGACGATCGCCAGGATGACGAAGAGGACTAAGCTCCCGATGAGGAGGGCGTAGCTCTCCAGCTGCATCAGCACGTAGATGATCAGGTAGAGCAGCGTCATGATGCCCCCGAGGAGGAGTGCCTTCCTCGTCTCCGGGAGGATCATGCGGAAGTAGATGGTATTGAGTCCTATCGTCATCACGGCGGCGACCAGGTAGGCAAGACCGAAGCCGATCACCTCACTCATGGAGAGGAGCAGGGTGTAGAAGAGTACCAGCGAGAGCCCCGTGAGGACGTAGGAGAGGAGATTGATGCTCCCGCCGCGACGACGCAGTGTCAGCTCCACGAGGTAGACCGAGAGGAGCGTGAGGGCGATGACGAGGATGCCGTACTTCACGCTCCGCTCCGTCTGGGCGTAGTTGTCTACCGGGCGGAGGAGGCTAACGAAGTGGCTGTTGCGGAGGAGGGTGGACTGTCCCTCGCTGGCGATCAGATTGTCCTCGGCGAAGGTGCTCCAGCGAGCCTCGAAGTCCCCTTCGTTGATGCTGTAGTCGTCCGGCAGCTTCTTGCCCCGGAAGGAGGGGTCGGGCCAATTCCCCTTGATCGAGCTCTTGGCCGATACACCGACGGCGAGGAGACCGAAGTGCTCACTCCCGGCGATGTCCGTCTGGAGACTGAAGGAGAGGTCTCTCAGTGCTCCCTCCTCGTCATCGGAGAGGGGCAGGTCGGCAGAGAGCGTGGCACCGGTCACCTCCTTGTCACTCATGTAGGGGAAGTTCACCTCCATAAGATCACCGTAATTGTCGTCGATGCAGGTGGTGAGCGTGGAGAGGGAGGGGTCGTTCTTCATCTTATACTCCTTCCCATTGACCTTGATCCTGACGATGTCTCGGTAGCCGGTGGCATCACTCGTGGAGAGAGCGACCTTAGCCCGGCTGAGGTCGTACGTCCCCTTCACCTCCGAGAGAGCTCGACGGATCTCCTCCGCCCGCCAGGTACCGGATAGGTCCACGTGTGCCGTATAGACGGCGACCTCGTAGATGCTGCGGTGGCGGTTCTCGATGTCGAGCACGGCATCTGCGGAGACCTCCTCGGGGATCAGGTAGAGGGCGCTCTCTTGGGCATTCTTGACATCGGGCGTGTAGGGGACGACCAGCACGGGGGTGAGGATGTTTTGGCTCTCGCCCCAGCGCGAGGTGATCTCCTGCGTGGCCTTGCGCCCCTCGTACTGGCGCGAGGAGACCAGCCCCTCCACCATAAGGAGGGGGATAAGGAGTAGTAGGGCGACCAGCCCGAGGATAAGCGTCTTGGCGACAAAAGATGGGGAGTGCTTAGGCTCCACCTGCGGCGGTATAACTTCCATGATGATACTATGCTGTTAATAGGTGATGCGAAAATAGTCGAGGATCGCTCTGTACCGATCCTGAGCGGTGAGACAGGTGTCGAGGAGATACCCCCGGACCTCTTCCCACCGATCAAGCCCCCGATAGTAGTACATCTTGAGCTCCTCGGTGATGATAAAGGGGACGATATGGTGTGCTAAGCACTCCTTAAAGATGATCAACCTGCCTACGCGGCCATTGCCGTCCTGGAAGGGATGAATCATCTCCAGTCTGTAGTGGAAGTCGAGGATCTCCTCGAGCGAGACCCGTCTCTTGCCGGTATACTCCTGCAGTAGCGCCCTCATTACCGCTGGCACATCCTCAGGGGCTGCGGTCTCCTTTCCCCCCACTTCGTTGGGCAACCGCTTGTACTCGCCGACGGCAAACCATGGTCTGTCCGCATCGGAGGTGCCCGCCTTCAGGAGTGCGTGCAGTCTCTTGATCATCTCCTCCGTCAGTGGCTCCTCCGCATGCTCTATGATGAAGTCGATGCAGCGGAAGTGGTTGGTCGTCTCGATGATGTCGTCGACGCTGACCGCCTCATCGGTGACGCCGATGGTATTGGTCTCGTAGATGTAGCGCGTCTGCTCCTTAGAGAGACGACTTCCCTCGATGTGGTTGGAATTATAGGTAAGGTCTATCTGCGTCCGATGGTAGATGCCTCCTCTCATCTTGCTCTCCATCTGCTCTTGCAGAGCAAGCAGCAGAGGCGAGTGCTCCGCCCCATCGGGCAAGGGTGCATCCGCGGGGATACGCCACATCTCCCCCTCTTGCACAGCGCCGGGCAGCTTCCCCTCGGCGCAGTAACCCCTCACGGTCTGTACTGTCAGACCATGATTGGCGGCATACTCTTCCTCCGGGACAAGTCTCATATCCATCCACTTCTATTCCTATGCAAATGTATCTCTAATTCCTTACTTTTGTGGAAAGGATAGTAGATGATGAAGCAGGAAGAGATAGACAGAGCAAGCCTGGAGCGAGCCATCCGGCTCTACGACTCCGGGGAGATCGATCAGGTGGAGGTGGGGACTACCCGCGGACTCTGCCGGATCCACGAGTACCTATTTAGCGGACTGTATGACTTTGCCGGTCAGGTTCGCTCGCTGAATATCTCCAAGGGAGGTTTTCGCTTTGCGAATGCACTCTACTTAGATGCGATCCTGCCGATCATTGATGCCATGCCGGAGAGTACCTATGAGGAGATCATCTCCAAGTATGTGGAGATGAATGTGGCGCACCCCTTTATGGAGGGAAATGGTCGTGCCACAAGGATCTGGCTCGATCAGATACTAAAACGTAGCCTCGGGCAGGTGGTCGACTGGCAGCGTGTGCCGAGGAGTGCCTATCTGCAGGCCATGGAGCGCAGCCCCGTCAATGATCTAGAGCTACGACACCTTCTCTTCCCTGCACTGACAGAGAGGGTGAAGGATCGGGAGATACTCTTCAAGGGGCTGGAGCAGTCTTACTACTACGAGGGGTACGAGGGGTGACGACACTGGAGATCATACTGCTTGTGGTGGTCGGTGTGCTGCTGATCCTCATCCTGCTCCTCGTCGGGCGGATGGGACGGCTCACAGCGACCGCTGCCCGAACGGAGGCGACCCTTGAGAGCGAGCGGCGGAAGAGAGAGGAGCAGGAGGGTCTCTTTGATCGTCAGCTCGACCGGATGACGGAGCGCTTCGAGGCGCTCTCGGAGGTGATCACGAAGAGGCGGGCGGACGAACTCACCTCTGCAAATAAGCAGGAGCTGGACCTGGTGCTGGCACCGCTGCGGGCGAGCATCGACAAGATGGACCTTGCGCTGAAGTCTACCGGTGAGACCAATGCCCGCCGCTCCGGTGAGCTCGACCGGCAGATCCGGATGCTGATCGAGCAGACCAATGCCGTAGGCGACAAGGCCGACCGCCTCGCCCGTGCGATGTCGACGAGTGGTAAAGTGCAGGGCGACTGGGGCGAGAAGCGGCTGGAGCAGATCCTGCAGCGGGAGGGCTTCATCCGAGGGACGGAGTACGATGCTCAGGTGGTGCTGCGGCGGGGCGGGCAGGTGCTGCGCCCCGACTTCGTCCTCCACTTCCCCGACGGGCGGGACGTGATGGTCGATGCCAAGGTGTCGCTGCGGGCTTTCCTGCGCTATCACGATGCCGGCGATGAGGAGGGACGACAAGTGGCGCTTGCGGATATGGAGCGAGACCTAAGGGCGCATGTGAGCGAACTGGCAAAGGCACGCTACCACGAGCTGTCGCTCGAGGGGCGGAGCACCTTCCCCTACACCCTGATGTTTGTCCCTATGCCTGCCGTGCTGCAGCTGCTTTCGAGCAGTGACCTTAGGGAAAAGGCTCTTGCTAGCAGGGTCTTCATCGTCACACCGGAGTCGCTGATGCTCTTCCTCAGGATCATCAGCGAGGCGTGGACCAATCGCCGGCAGGAGGAGAACATCACCGAGGTGATGGAGTTGGCGGATAAGCTGCTCCGTCAGGTGGATAACATGATGGAGGACTTCCGCCGGGTCGGTGGCAAGCTCGACGATGCCAATACCGCCTACACCGAAGCCCTCACCCACCTCAATGGCCGCCAGGGGCTGACCGGCTACGCCGACCAGATCCGCCGCCGCATCCGGTGAGGACCCGTCCCACTCCGAATTTGTGATGCAAAGGTAGCATCCCCCTGGAGTGGCAAAGTCTCCTTCTGTTTATTACCTGCAAGAATTGCTGTCTTCTGTTTCCTCAAGCTCCTTTACAAAAAAGGCTTCATGCCATCTCTTCAGGGGTCAGTGGGGGGTGATGCACAGGATGTCGCGGAGGTCGGTGGTGTAGTGGGGGCTGGTGTGCTCCCGGTGGACGACGCCCTGCAGTGCGTCCGGGTCGCGGGCAGCGACAAAGAGCCCGTGCTCCCCGTACCGCTCCCGTATCCGCCCCTCGATGGCTCGTAGGCGCTTCCGCCGCTGCTCCTCCTCGGTCTCAAAGGGCAGCGCCCGGTCCATCCGGACCAGGTCGGAGACGAGGATCCCCCCTTTCTTGAAGTCATACCCCGGACGCCAGATCGAGTCGAGCAGCTGCCGCACCACCGGCACCAGCTGCGAGAAGTCGCTCGTCGGCATCGTGAAGGAGCTCTGCACGTAGGGATTGTACTGCGGGATGTCGAAGCGAAAGCGATTGGTCCGGAGATAGATCGCGAGATTGAGCGTGCCGAGGTGCTGCCGCTCCAGCTCGCTGCAGACGATATCGAGAAACTCGAGGAGGATCATCTCCAGCTGCTTCTTGTCGGAGACGGCGTTGCCGAAGGAGCGGGATCGACCGATGCTCTTCGTCGGCGTCTCCTCGTCGAAGGGGATCCGCGGCTCCCCTCGCAGCTCATAGTAAGTGTCCAGCCCGACGATGGTAAAGTTTCGTCGCACCCACTCCGGTGTCCGCTGGACGAAGTCGTAGGCGGTCTCGATGCGGAAGCTCTCCATCTTGAGACGGTTTCGCCTGCCGACGCCCCACACGTCACCGATAGGCGTCCCCTGGAGTGCTCGGACGATGTCTCTCCGGCTGTCGATGGTATAGACGCCGCCGGTCTCGGGGTGCTTCTTGGAGTAGTGGCTGGCGATCTTGGCGAGGGTCTTCGTGGGGGCGACACCGATGCCGGTGGGGATACCGACGCCCCTGAGGACGGCCCGCCGGATCTCCCGCGCCAGCCGCTCGTACTCCTCATTGGGGGCAAAGTGGACGAAGCACTCGTCTATGGAGTAGACCTCCTGCTCCGGCACGATCGACCGGACAATGCTCATCACACGACGGGAGAGATTGCCGTAGAGGATGTAGTTGCTCGAGCAGACGGCGATGTGCTCCTGCTCCACCAGATCCCGGATCTTGAAGAGTGGCACGCCCATCGGGATGCCGAGCGCCTTGGCCTCATTGGACCGACTGACGACGCAGCCATCGTTATTGGAGAGACAGACAACGGGTCGGTTGCGCAGCTCGGGTCGGAAGACCCGCTCGCAACTGACATAGAAGTTATTGCAGTCGACGAGACCGTACACGGCTCAGATCCGTCTCGGTCGGTGGATGACGTAGGTGACCACGCCCCAGAGGATGAAGTCGTCCTCCGGGTCGACCCGCATAGGCGGGTAGGCGCTATTGGCAGAGACGAGGTAGACCTCGTTGCCGTGTCGCTCGACAAACTTGATATTAAATTCCCCATTCACGCAGCAGACCACCACATCATCATTATGCACCTCGAGGGCGCGATCGACGACCACGATATCCCCCTCGTAGATATTGGCCCCGACCATCGAGTCACCCACGATACGGGCGAGGAAGGTGGTCGCCGGGTGGCGGATCAGCTCCCTATTCAGGTCGATCGACTCCAGCCGGTCGTCCTGTGCAGGCGATGGGAAGCCGGCAAAGATTCCCTCCTCGGCAAAGGGAAGGGTAACCCCCTCCCCCATCTCCACCTCGTAGAACTGTAGTGTCTGGCTCCTCTTCTTCTCTTCCATAGTAGGACAAAGGTAATCATATTCTCGGGGGCGAAAGATCCCCGCAGCTAAGGAAACCGGGGAGCGGGAGATCCCGGAGCGATCTCGGGTCAAACTAATACCGGTAATAGATCTCACTAATACCGGTATTAGTCGCGCCTATTACCGGTATTAGAAATGGGTCTGAGAGTGAGGGACTTCTGATGCCGTCCTCAGCGCACGCTCTGACACCTGACTGCTGACTCGCCGGGGCAGGGGTGACGCATTTGAGCATTGGGGTAATCATATACCTAGAGGGCTTATCCGTGAGGCACCCGAAGGGTGCTCGCTCCATAGGCATCGGTCATCCGCGAAGCGGTGACCGATGTACAAAGACCCTTCCCTACCCCCTCGA
>NZ_AQWR01000029.1 GCF_000375645.1 Porphyromonas bennonis DSM 23058 = JCM 16335
TGAGCCTTAAAGTAAAGAAGTGATAATCCCTGTCGCTGTGCAATCCTGTCGACTGATCCCAGCCCTACTGCTACCGCCTGCCGATCCCGCAGGGGCGAAGCCCCGGAGGGATCATCGCTGTTTAGCCGCGTGTCGAGGCACGAAGTGTCGAAGACCGCGGGAAAGAGGAACCCGGTAAAGATATACGACCCCGCCATGGTGTCGCGGGATTACTTGCGTTGCCTGGTCCACGGGTCATCGGGGCTACGCCCCTCGACCACGTGGCTAAAAAACGGGCAACCACAAGGGGTGCTTAGTTCCCCACTCTTCACAATTAGATGAATGGCTACAGTGTCACTCAAATGCGTCACCCCTGTGCCATGACGCTAAGGAGCCCTGCCCAAGGCCTCCACTGAAACAGACAGATAGCAATCCGAATAACCCGCTCAGATCACGACGTAAAACCATTACCGATAATAGAGAAATCTAATACCGATATTAGTGACGACTAATACCGGTATTAGTGATCACTAATATCGGTATTAGATCTGCGTCTGACTCAACACCTCCAGTACACCCTCACATCTGGGAAAACAAGGCACAAAAAAAAGCAGAGACCTCTCGACGAAGAGAGATCCCTGCTGTAGGTGTGATTATCTGACTGGAGACAGGCTCCGGCGGCTCCATAGACCCTTACTGAGCTACCTCAGTATCAGGCACACTGGAGTAGAATATCTTAAGTGCGTTAGCTTCACGCAACTTTTGCTTGACTTCTGTTACGATACCCATCTTTGTGTCTCCATCGATCTTCAGGATCGTCGTCATGTACTGGGCATCAGCCTCAGACATGGAGTTCTTCTCCTGTGCGATGAAGTCAAAGATATCATTAGGCGATGCAAACTTATCATTGAGCTGAATAGCAGCCTCCGTACCATACTTGGCCTGGTACTGCTTCAGCGGAACACCCATGTAGAGGAAGGTGGCAAGAGACTTTCTCTCGAGCTTGGTAAGTTCGGTAGCCTTGGGGAGACGTAGCTGCACCTTCAGAGTCACCTCACGTGCGGTGGTGACGATCATGAAGAAGAACAGCAGAGAGAAGATCAAGTCCGGGAGCGACATGGTGTTCAGCTCTGGAACTTCTTTCTCACCCTTTTTGGTAAATCTACTCATACTACTTCTTTAGTTCTGCTCAAGATTATTTCTTCTGCGAGCCGTACTCACGTGGTTCAGCCTCAGAGATCTTCTGCGGGAATCGATCCACGAGTACCTCCTGGTACTCCTTGGGAAGATCCTCAAAGGACTTGTTCCATTGCTTCTGCGCCATCTCTTCACGCAGCTCGTTGTAAGCCTTAGTGAGGATGTTTTGCACTGCGATATAGTCGGAGTACTTGGTATCCACGTTATTGGTCAGAGAGATGACGTGATTCTTCGTCACCATCTGCTGTCCGATATAGGGGAATTCCTCCGGGGTCAGCTCGGGGAGGGTCGGGTCGTTCGTGGGATTGAGCACGAAGTCCTTCACCTTCTGCTTGAGCTGATCAATCGTCATCACCTCGCCATTGGCAAGGATCTGACCATTACTATTCACCAGTACGCGCAGCATGTTACGCCTATTGACGTCGATCATGACGTCCTGCTGATCCTCGGTGGGTGCAGGGGGCAGCTGACGAGCGATACCCTTATCTGAGCCCATGGAGGTGGTCAGAAGGAAGAAAAGTAGCATGATAAAAGAAATATCCGCAGTCGAGGACCCATTGATACTGGGCACCTTCTTTGTTTTTCCTGCCATAGTATTGTTCTTTTACGATGTTACTTAAGCCTTCCTCTCAGATGCTGATGCGTGCTGCTTAGGTCCCGCAGACATGAACGAGGTCACGATCAGTGCGAGGACGTTAATCACAATGAGTGCATAGATAGTAAACATGCACATATCAGCCAGCTTCAGCCAGGACGGGGTGTTGAATTGCTGAGCATCCACACCCACGCGAAGTGGTGCGTCACTACCTACGAAGTAGGCAATGACCATGAGCACTATCAGTCCCAGGAGCGCACCGAGACCGCTGAGAGCAGCCTTGCGATTGGTCTTAAAGGACTGAGCAAATCCGACGATTCCGAAGATGATCATTGCCAAGAAAGCAGTAGCGACCATACCGTACACCGTGTAGAGGAGTACATTGGTGAATACGGGCTCGGGGTACTCAGCATTGGGGTCAACGTAACCGCCGAAGACGGTCATACAGAAGGCCACAACACCTAAGAGTGCCAGAACGATCAGGACAGTGCTCGATATTTTACGAATTTTCTTTACTGCCATGATTGTTTAGATACGATGCTGTACTCCGCGCTTGCTGGTGAAATCGATCATATAATCCACGAGAGTGATGGAAGCGTCCTCCATATCACTCAGGATGCTCTCATAGCGAGAGAGGATGTAGTTGTAAAGCACCTGGAGGATCATCGCTACGATAAGACCGTAGATGGTGGTGATCAGGGCGACCTTCATACCACCGGCAACGACCGTCGGGCTGATATCACCGACCTGCTCGATCGTATCGAAGGCCTGTACAAGACCAATCACGGTTCCGAAGAATCCGAGTGACGGTGCGAGGGCGATGAAGAGGGTAATCCAGGACATGTTCTTCTCGAGGAGGCTGGCCTGTACACCACCATATGCGGTGATGGCACGCTCTACGGCCTCAGGACCCTGATCGATGCGGAGGAGGGACTGGTAAGCGATAGATGCGATAGGACCACGGGTGTCACGAGCGATAGCGAGGGCGCCATTGACGTCACCACGATCGAGGGCAGCACGAATCTCATCGAGGAGCTTCTTGCTATTGGTATCGGCAAGGTTCAGGTAGATGATACGCTCGAGGCAGAATGCCAGACCGAGGATCATAACGAGAGAGATGATGGCCATGAAGCCGGGACCACCCTCGATAAACTTAGTCTTAAGTGCCTGGTGGAAACCCTCACTCTCGGCAGCTACAGGTACCTCAGTAGCGGGAGTCTCAGCCTCAGTAACAGCGGGAGCTGCCTGCTCGGTAGCCTCAGGCTCTGTTGTAGCCTCGTCCTGTGCAAAAGATGCACCGGCAAACCCCACCGTCATAAGACCGGCCAAGGCGATGCTTACTAGAAATCTTTTCATTGTAAGTTCTTTTTAAGATTAGTGATTTTTGGTAAAACAATATCTTTAGGTGGTTTCGCTTTCATTCAGCCCTGACGAGGTACTTTCGGTTAGTCTCCTCTGCCTGGTTCTGCAGCAAGGATACCCCCTTTTGCGGAGAGAGAGGGATTCGAACCCTCGAAACGCTTTTGACGTTTACACGCTTTCCAGGCGTGCCTCTTCAACCACTCGAGCATCTCTCCAAATCATATGTGATCTCCTCCCATCCAGTGATTTATCCCTCTCGGACTGCACGCTCCAGACCACTGTCAGAGCCGCTCGATCACTCAACGATCGTACAAATCTACCTTAATTCCTCCAACCACGCCAAAAAAGTTGGCGCTTTTGACGAAAAAAGTTTGTCCTGCCGCCTGACTCGCCCTATGGATCGGCGGTTACAGCTGCTAAATTAAACATTTTACGAGAATTGACAAAAAGCTGATGTCGCATATCTGCCTCACTGACCTCATATATGTCGGCTAAGCACCTCACAGTATGGACGATGTGAGACGATTCATTTCGTCGTCCTCTCCGTGGCTCCGGCGAGAGATAAGGGCTGTCAGTCTCCACGACGAGGCGAGTAAGCGGCAGGCGACCCTTGATCACCTCACGGAGTCGGGAGTTCTTGAAGGTGACAATGCCATTGATCCCCACCATAAATTGCACCCCGAGGCTGAGGATCGCCTCCAGATCCTCCTCCGACTCGGAGAAAGAGTGGAAGACGCCTCGCAATCCCCCGACACCCCACTCCCTCAGGAGCTTCACCGTCTCCGGCACGGCGGCACGCGTATGCATGCTCATCGGAAGACCTAGCTCCCTTGCCCACTCCACCTGACGGCGAAAGGCCTCGATCATCTGCTCCTTCCACTCCATGCTCCAGTAGTAGTCCAGTCCGATCTCTCCGATACCCCGGTAGTACCCCGGGCTTGTCCGGAGCTCCCTCTCGAGCGCCTCCAGCTGCTCCTCCCAGTCCTCCTCCACATCGGTGGGCTCGAGACCGATCATGGGGACAAAGAGATCCGGCGCCATGGACACTGTCTCCCTCAGACGACCGATGTACTCGCGTGAGGTATTGGGAAGCAGAACCGTAGAGACCCCCGCCTCCCGACAACGACGGATCACCTCCGGGCGATCGTCGTCAAACTCCTCCGAGTAGAGGTGAGCGTGCGTGTCGACAAGGGGATACATCAGACGGCTCTTCCGGTCAATGTAGATATGATATGCTCGAGTGCGGAGGTGTCGACCGAGAGTGCACGCAGCTCCTCGAGAGCCGCCTCGGTGTACCGGTCGACCTCCTTAAGTGCCTCTGCGTGGATATTCCACTGCTCGTAGAGATTGGTCACAGACGCAATCCGGTCTGCCTCGCTCTCGATAGCAAGCGCCTCCTCCGCTCGTTTCGGGTCGCACTCGTAGAGACGGAGAAGAAGCCAAGTCTTTTTCCTATCTATAATGTCTCCCCCCTTGCGCTTACCAAACTTCGCCTCGCCGAAGACATCGAGGTAGTCGTCCATAATCTGGAAGGCGAGACCCATCAGCTCCGCTGCCCGCGCGATGTGCTCCCGATCCTCGACCGAAGCGCCGGCAACGGCCGCCCCCATCACCATACTCCCGCGGAAGAGCGCCGACGTCTTGAGGCTGATCATCCGGAGGTAGCTCCCTATCGTCAGCGAGGAGAGCGGCGTGGTCTCAAACTCGAGATCATACTGCTGCCCGCGACAGATCGCATCGGCCATCGTATTGAAGAGCGAGAAGATCTGACCCAAATACTCCGGGCGGATCGACTCCAGGCAGCGGTACGCCTCCACCAGCATCGCATCACCGGAGAGGATCCCGACATTGGCGCCCCACTTCTTATAGACCGTGGGCTCACCGCGGCGCATCGGCGCATCGTCCATGATGTCGTCGTGGATGAGGGTGAAGTTGTGGAAAGTCTCCACAGCCTTCATCACCGGTGCCACCTCCTCCACAGCGCCCTCGGGGCAGAAAGCGCGGTACGTCAGCAGTGCGAGAAGCGGCCGGAGGCGCTTCCCTCCCTGTGATAGGATGTATCGGATCGGCTCATAGAGTCCGTGCGGCTCTCGAGCAGCGAGCTGCTCTACCTCCTCGCCTATAATGTCGACCAGCTGGTCAATCTCCTTATCAATATTCATTTTCTCTTATTCCTCGATACGTAATACTCGCATAGCCAGATCGATCTCCTCCGGCTCGCCGGTGTGCTTCCCGACCGAGTCGGAGAGCTTGACGGTGTCCTGCCACGGCATCCTCTCGTCGAGCTTGCAGGCAAAGAGCTTCATCACGATATTCATCGGCTTGATCCCGTGACCGACATCGTTGGTCAGGTTGGTCCCGATCCCGAAGGTGGCCCTGATCTTCCCGTCGCAGTACTCCTTGATCGCCGCCGCCTTATCCACGTCGAGGGCGTCGGAGAAGACGAGATACTTCGTCTTCGGATCTATCCGCAACTCCCGATACCTCGCCAGTACTTTATCCGTAAAGGTCTGTGGGTCGCCGCTGTCCTGACGGAGGGAGGTGAAGAGGGCCGCATGTTTCTTCGAGAAGTTTTGGAGAAAAACGTCAGTCGTGAAGGTGTCGGTGAGCACCGTGCCGAGGTCTCCGTCATAGACATCGATCCAGTCCTCCATAGCCATATAATTGGCCATCTTGTAGCCGTAGATTGCCGCGTGAAACTGCACCCACTCGTGCGGATGCGTCCCGGTGACGCGGATGCCATGCTTCATCGCATAGTAGACGTTGCTGGTGCCGAAGAAGTACTTCCCCCCATGCTCGCAGAGGATCCGTGTCACCAGATCCTCCACCTCGCTGCTGAAGCGTCGCCGCATACCGAAGAGACTCACCTGTAGCCCGTGCTCCTGCATGGCCCGAGCCTTCTCAAGCGCCTTTGAGCGCGTCAGCTCCAGATCGGGCTGCTGACCGGTCTCCCGGTAGTAGAGCTCCGACACCATCGCCAGAATCGGCGTCTCCCAGAGCGTGATGCGGTAGAGCAGCCCCTCGGCCGATATATGGAGATGCCCCTCCCGATCCTGCTCGATCGTCACCTCCTCCGGGTCGTAGGTGTAGCCCTTGAGGTAGTCTATGTAAAGGGGTGGCAGGTAGGGGCACTCCTGTCGGAGGAAGTTCGCCTCCTCACGAGTCAGCCGCAGCTCACTCATCCGCACAACCTCCTCTCGGAGACTCTCTGCAAAGCCTTGCGGGTAGACCAGGCTGTTGCGGTCGATGAACTCAAACCTTCCCCACGCTCTGGGGAAAAGCTTCATATACGCATACCCCGTCGTAAACTTATAGAGGTCCGTGTCCAGGATGCTCCGAATGATCATTCCACTCATTATAGTATATAAGAGATGAATTTACCTTCTGCCGATACCATCGTATCGCAGTCCCAGTCGCTTAATCTCAGAGGCGTCGTAGATATTGCGGCCATCAATCACCACGTCTCCCCTCATCAGCTCCTTGATCCGGGGCCAATTGGGGAGCCGGAAGATCTTCCACTCTGTCAGGAGCAGCAAGGCATCCGCCCCCTCGACTGACCGGTACAGATCTCTCGTGTACTGCACCCCGTCCGGAAGCACTCGCTTAGCTGTCTCGATCGCAATAGGGTCGCAGGCGACCACCTCCGCCCCCGCCTCAATCAGCTGACGAATCACCACGATAGAGGTCGCCTCCCGCATGTCGTCCGTCTCGGGCTTGAAGGCCAGTCCCCAGACGGCGATCCGCTTACCACTCAGGTCGCTGCCGATCAGGCGGGTAAGCTTCTCGTAGGGGACTCTCTTCTGAGCTTCATTGACCCGATGCACCTCCTCGACGATGGTCATCGGGACTCCCTCCTCCTCACCGGTCTTGGCGAGCGCCTGCACATCCTTAGGGAAGCAGGAGCCTCCGTAGCCGCTGCCCGCGTAGAGGAAGGCGGAGCCGATCCGGTGGTCCGCACCCATCCCCTGACGGATCATATCCACATCGGCACCCAGCTTATCGGCGAGGTTAGCAAGCTGATTCATAAAGCTGATCCTCGTAGCCAGCATCGCGTTGCTCGCATACTTCGTCAGCTCCGAGCTCGGTATGTCCATGAAGAGGACCCTGAAATTTCGGATCAAGAAGGGGCGATAAAGTCTCGTCAGCAGCTCCTTCGCCCAGTCGCTCTCCAGCCCGATCACGACCCGATCCGGACTCATAAAGTCCTTGATCGCATTGCCTTCCTTGAGGAACTCGGGGTTATTCGCCACCTCGACCCTCAGGTCGGTCAATCCGCGCGACTCCAGTCCCTTCCGGATCTCGGCCATCACCTTGGGACTGGTCCCGACCGGTACGGTGCTCTTCGTCACCACAAGCATATCCTTACGGATCAGCTGTCCCAGCTGCTGAGCGACAGCACGGACATACTTCAAGTCCGCGTCACCGCTCTCCGTGGGTGGCGTACCGACGGCGATGAAGACGATCTCCACGTCATCGATGCACTCCGCAAGATCGGTGTGGAAGGAGAGACGCCCCTCCCCCGTATTGCGACGAACCATCTCGTCCAGTCCCGGCTCATAGATCGGGATCTCCCCGTCCCTGAGCCGCTCTATCTTAGTGGCATCCGTATCGACGCAGTGGACATGGACCCCCATCTCTGCGAAGCAGGTCCCCGTCACCAGACCGACGTAGCCGGTACCTATGATTGCTATCTCCATAGTAGTATTCTACACCATATTATATAAGTGACCCGCCCCCTCATCTCCCACAAATGTACGCAAATAATCCTCTTCCGAGCCCTGTACGCTCTGGCATATGCACTTAGGGGCGAAAAAGGAGAGTCCCCGTAGTAAGCTGACAATCCGGCAGAAGTAATCCACGAATCTAATACCGGTAATAGATTTGACTAATACCGGTAATAGATTTGAGCAACATGGATGGCGGTGGAGTCGGCAGCACATAAGGTGGCTTCGGAGGAGACCCCGGGGAGGTGTACCCAGAGGATTAGTTAGGTCTCTTCGTTTTCGTTACTTTTGCAGGTGCGGGGAGCGTAACACCTCAGCTCTATCAGTGAAGAATTTTACCTTAAACAAAGCCTCCACCTCAGACGATAAGCGAGGGGATCGATCGGCGAAGCGCAGCAGCAAACGTAGTAGGGAGAAGGGTGACTTCTTCCGTCAGATACTTCCGCAGAGGGGAGTACCTGGCGATCTGTGGCGCTTCATCGCCGGGGTGACGCTCTTCTTCATAGGACTCTTCCTGGTCTACAATTTCTTCTCCTACTTCGTCACAGGTGCAGAGAATCAGAGCCTGCTGCTGGGGCAGGAGATCACCGCCGAGGAGGCGGCACAGCGGATCCAGGGCCATGGCGGCATCACCGGGTTTACGCTGATGAATACGCTGGTCAACGAGTGGATCGGCCTCGGGCTGGTCTTCCTCCTCTATCTCGTCGTGATGATGGGCGTCTGGATCACGCTGGTGATGCGGGTCTCATGGTTCCGTCAGATCAGTCTCTGCATCTGTGCGGCACTCTGGACTTCGATCACCCTGGGACTGATGCCGGCCGAGTGGACCGACGGTTGGTTTTTCCTCCCCGGAGGAGTCTTCGGACGCGAGGCAGCGACCTTCCTGACGATGCATATAGGTATTGTGGGGGCACTCCTGCTGATGAGCTTCCTCCTGATCCTGCTGCTGGTGATCACCTTTAGCTCCCTCATGCAGCGCTACGCCTCCTTCTCTAAGAAACGGAAGGAGGCAAACGCCCTCGCGGACGAGCAGGAGAGTGCGGAGGACGTGATAGATAATAATGAGAACACCATACCTGAGGACGCCGGCGACGAAGTGACCGGGGCCCAAGAGGAGACGGATGAGGAGAAGATCGAAGAGGTGCCGGAGCCGATCGTGACGACCGCAGGAACCACGGGGAGGGTGAGCGTCAGCAGGCCGGAACCGGTGGCTCCCACAACGTCCTCCGATGAGATCGAGGTGATCGACGCCCGACAGACTGACGAGCTCCCTGGGAGCTCCTCTCTGACGACCGCTCAGCAGCTGGTCCGTGAGCAGGGCGAGTATGACCCGACGCGCGACCTCGCAGACTACCACTACCCTACCCTCGACCTACTCAAGGACTACGGCAGCGACGACGGGGAGATCGACATGGAGGAGATCAATGCGAATAAGCAGCTGATCCTCGACACACTAAAGAGCTTCCGGATCGAGGTCAACAAGATCTCCGCCACCGTCGGTCCGGCGATCACGCTCTATGAGATCGTCCCGGCAGCAGGGATCCATATCTCCCGCATCCGGAGTCTGGAGGACAATATATCGATGAGTCTCTCTGCGCTCGGTATCCGTATCATTGCGCCGATCCCCGGCAAGGGAACCATCGGCATGGAGGTGCCCAATAAGCGACCCCAGATCGTCAGCATGCGGGGTGTGCTTGCCTCCTCAGTCTATCGGGAGACGAAGATGGAGCTCCCGGTGGCGCTCGGCCGCACGATCACGAATGATGTCCTGCTCTTTGACCTCGCTAAGGTACCCCACCTCCTCGTGGCGGGTGCCACGGGACAGGGTAAGTCGGTGGGACTCAATGCGATCATCATGTCCCTGCTCTACAAGAAGCATCCCTCGGAGCTGAAGTTTGTGATGATCGACCCGAAGATGGTCGAGTTTAGCATGTACTCCCGGGTGGAGAAGCTCTTCATGGCGAAGATCCCGGACGAGGATCAGGTGATCATCACCGACACGAAGCGCGCCGCCGACACCCTCACCTCCCTCTGTCAGGAGATGGACGATCGGTACGAACTCCTGGCAGCCGCCTCCTGCCGCAATATCGTGGAGTACAATAGACGATTTAGGAACCGGGAGCTTAATCCTGAGAATGGTCACCGCTTCCTGCCCTACATTGTCCTGATCATAGATGAGTACGGCGATCTGCTGCTGACGGCGGGCAAGGAGATCGAGCTACCGATCACCCGTCTGGCTCAGAAGGCACGCGCCATCGGCATCCACGCCATCATCGCGACACAGCGACCGACGGCGAGCATCATCACCGGCGCGATCAAGGCAAACTTCCCCGGTCGTCTCGCCTTCCGCGTCACCTCGCAGGTGGACTCCCGCATCATCCTCGACTCCGGCGGGGCCAATAGGCTGGTCGGTAAGGGAGACGCACTCTATCAGTCCGGCACAAAGCTGACCCGCGTGCAGTGCGCCTTTGTCGACACACCTGAGGTGAATGGCGTGGTGGACTTCATCGGCGAGCAGCGCGGTTACCCGACGGCGTACGAGCTGCCGGAGGTGAGCCAGGAGGGTGAGGGCGGTGCTGCAGGAGGGGACGGCTCGATCGACCCCAATGAGCGGGACAACCTCTTCGACGTAGTAGCGGAGCGCATCGTGGCTGAGGGTCGTGTCTCTATCTCGCTGATCCAGCAGCTCTTTGCCATAGGATACAACCGCGCTGCCCGGCTCTGCAACCAGCTGGAGGCGGCAGGCATCATCAGTAAGCCCGACGGGCGAGGCTCGCGCGAGCTCTTAGTAACGACACAGGAGCAGCTCGAGCGGATCCTTCATCCGGAGATCTAAGACACACAATATATTATGTCCTTTTCATCCACCCACATATTTTTTTGGCTCCTTTTCGTTGCGTTCTGTGCCACAACCGTAAGGGCACAGACGACAGACGTACTAGACAAGTCCATTGAGCGACTTCAGGCAAAGGAGGGACTGCAAGTTGGCTTCAGAATGACCCTCGAGGACGTGACGACAGACTGCAAGTACTACGCCGAGGGACGACGGTTTTACTACGACTCTGAGGAGGTCAAGGCGTGGTACGACGGGACGGACCTCTGGGTCTATGTCAAGCAGAGCGGGGAGGTCAATCTCTCCACGCCGCACAAGGAGGACCTGATGGAGATCAATCCGCTGCTCAATCTCGAGGGCGTGAGGAAGAATGCCTTCTCCCTCACGAAGAAAAGGGAGGGCAAGAATATCCGCGTCACCGCGGTGCCTCGCACAAAGGGGAAAAACCGATACGACGGATCCCTCGCCAAGCTCGAGGCGCTGATCGCACCCGACGGGCGCCCTATCTCCCTTCGTCTGGAGGAGAAGGGGCTTATGGAGCCGGTCTTGATAGAGGTGACACGCTTTGAGGAGGGACAGTTTAAGGAACTGAAGGATAGATCATTTTTTAGATACACTCCTGAGAAGGTCAAGGGAGCAACACTCATAGACTTAAGATAAGATCGTTATGAATACCGACAAGAATACTCAGACAGACATCCTGATCATCGGCTCCGGTCCGGCGGGATACACCGCTGCCATCTATGCTGCGCGCGCCAATCGCTCCCCCATCGTCGTAGAGGGACTGCAGCCGGGCGGACAGCTGACGGAGACCACGTCGATAGAGAACTTCCCTGGTTACCCCGAGGGCGTGGGAGGCTTCGAGATGATGGATGACCTGCGTAAGCAGGCCGAGCGCTATGGGGCTGATATCCGCTCCGGACTAGTCTCCGAGATAGACCTCAGCCAGCGCCCCTTCGTTGCCACCGTAGATAGCGAGTACACCATCACCGCCAAGTCTGTGATCATCGCCACCGGCGCCTCTGCCAAGATGCTCGGGCTACCTGAGGAGAAGAAGTATATGGGTGCCGGCGTGAGCGCCTGCGCCACCTGCGACGGATTCTTCTACAGAGGTAAGACCGTTGCCGTCGTCGGCGGTGGAGACACAGCCTGTGGCGACGCGATCTATCTCTCCAGCCTGACGAAGAAGGTCTACCTCATCGTCCGCCGAGATGAGCTTCGTGCCAGCCAGGTGATGCAGGACCGGGTACTGGAGACGGAGAATATCGAAGTGCTCTGGAAGCATCAGGCTGAGGGACTCTTCGGGGAGCCTACCGTACAGGGAGCAAAGTTGGTGGTGAATAAGGGCGAAGCGGATGAGCAGCGCACCGAGATTGCGATCGACGGATTCTTCGAGGCTATCGGACATAAGCCCAATACCGACTTCCTGAATGGCCAGCTGAAGCTCGATGAGCATGGGTTTATCCTCACTAAGGACAGCGGTGACCCGGCGACGGAGATCGAGGGCGTCTATGCTGCCGGTGACGTGGCTGACTCAGTCTATCGCCAGGCCGTATCCGCAGCAGGAATTGGCTGCCGTGCGGCTATCGCAGCTGACAGGTTCCTCAAGATGAAAGGCGAGTGATGAAGATCCTGGGAAATATTATCTGGTGGATCTTCGGCGGGCTGGAGACCGCCATCGGCTACATGACGGCGGGGCTGGTGCTCTGCCTGACGATCGTAGGGATCCCATTTGGCTTTCAGCTCTTCAAGATCGCTGCCGTAATGGTCTTCCCTTTTGGGAGCAAGGTGAGTGAGTCAAGCGGAGGGTTGGGGAGCACGTTCCTCAATATCCTCTGGTTTATCCTCGGCGGTATCTGGATCGCACTCGTGCACTTCCTCTTCGGGATCCTCCTCTGCATCACGATCATCGGGATCCCCTTCGGGAAGCAGCACTTCAAGTTTGCGGGGATTGCACTTCATCCCTTCGGTCGAGAGATAGAGGTGGGTCTATGAGTATAGGCAGGACACCTACCCCATTCCCCTACATGGAGGCTCCGATCGGAGTCTTCGACTCAGGCTATGGTGGGCTGACGATCCTCCGCTACCTACGCAAGCTGCTGCCGGAGTACGACTTCCTCTACCTCGGCGACAACGCCCGTGCACCCTATGGGAAGCACTCCCTCCCGACGATCTACGAGTACGCTCGCGAGGCGGTGTCGCATCTCTTTGCCTGCGGCTGCCCGATGGTGATCATCGCCTGCAATACGGTCTCCGCTCATGCACTGAGGCTACTGCAGCAGGTCGATCTCCCGACGAGCAGCGACCCATCTCGTCGTATCCTCGGCGTCATCCGCCCCACGGTGGAGCGGCTCGGGGAACTGACCAGAAATGGGCATGTGGGAATACTCGCAACACCGGCGACGGTGAAGAGCAACACCTATCTCCTAGAGGTGAATCGCCTCCACCCCGAGATCCAACTCACACAGCAGGCCCCCAAGATGTGGGTCTCTCTCATCGAGGGGGGCGAGTATCAGGCCAATGAGGGGGTCAATTACTTCGTACGACGCAATATTGAGGAGCTACTGCGGAAGGATCCGCGGATCGACACCATCCAGCTTGCCTGCACGCACTACCCGGTCCTGCTCCCCCGCATACGGGAGTTTGTCCGCGACGACATCGTGATCGCGGAGCAGGGTATGATCGTAGCCGAGTCTACGCAGAAATACCTGCAGCGTCATCCGGAGATGGAGCGGCGACTGAGTAAGAATGGGATCTCGCACTTCCTCACGACAGAGGAGGATGGCGAGTTTGCGGAGATGGCAGGCCTCTTCCTCCACGCACGACTAGCGGAGGATATGGTCGACCAGGTCCAGCTCAGGTGAGCGCAGGCGGTTAGATGACCCTCCAGAAGTTCCTCAAGGAGTACGGACTCTTCGGGAGTATCCTCCTGGGCATCGTCGCCTACCGACCTCTGTCGGTCCTCAGCCCGATGATCCCCTACGTGCTGATGACGATGCTCTTCTTCACCTTCTCCCGGATCGCACCGCGGGACATACGCCCGAGACCGATCCACCTGACCCTCATCGTCACACAGATAGTGCTGGCACTCGGCGGGTACTTCCTGGTGCGGTACCTCCCGGTGCCGTATGCGGAGATCTACGCCCAGGCGGTGCTGATGTGCTTCCTCTGCCCCGTGGCAGCGGCAGCACCGGTGATCGTAGGGCTCCTCGGCGGCTCCATCGCCATCGTCACCTCCTATGTGGTGATCAATTGTCTGAGCATCATCATCACCGGTCCGCTGATCCTCGGCTGGCTCGGTCATCCCCAGGGGACTCTTCTTGAGTCGATGGTGCATGTACTTGTGGGCGTGCTTCCGATCGTGATGATCCCACTACTGACCGCCTTCGGTACCCGCTGGAAGCTCCCCTCCCTGCACGCCAAGGTTCGCTCCCTCTCCTCCGCCTCCCTATATATTTGGATCTTCCTCCTCTCGCTCGTCATCGCCAATACCGTCCACTTCGTAGCGCAGGAGCGTCAGGGCGTGGCGACGATGATCGTGGTGCTGGTGCTGATCGGCCTCGTCACCTGTATCATCCAGTACTCTGTCGGCAAGGCAATGAGTAGAAGGGTGCTCGGAGAGAGCGTCACCATCGGTCAGGCTCTGGGGCAGAAAAACTCCTCCATCAGCATATGGATGATCCAGTCGTACCTCAATCCCATCGCCTCCGTGTCGCAAGCGGCCTACTCCATATTCCAGAACATCTTCAACGCCCTCCAGGTGATCCACCACGACCGGCGACAGGTCCGCGAGCAGCGAAGCATACACAAAGAGAGCGCCTAAAGTCAAAATGGTGCTAAAAAGTGCTTAAATATATGGGCAAAGGGGATATCACCTGTGCCAACTCAGGAAATAATTCGTACCTTGCGCCCTGTAAGAGTTCTCTCTCTTGGGAGACTGTTGCCCGTGTGAGCCGATCGTAAGTGTACGGGGCCACTGTGGTGATGAGCTTTCATAGTCAAGAAAAGAGGGAAACTCCTACGGAAATTGTGTTTTATATCTTCTCCTGTTTCGTCCTCCGGAGTTGACTTGGTCTTGGCGTCCCATACTGCTGTGGACGATGAGAGCACGCCAAAGCTTGAGGGAGTCTGAGGAGGGGATGTCAACCTTCTTTTATTACAGAATGAGTACACCCAACTCACTACTTCGGAGAGTGGTGGCTGTCGGAGCATTACTCGTCACTTGTGCCCTTGGCTATGCACAGAAGAGTAACGAAACGACCAATCACCACAACCGAAAGTCCACCGAGGTCGTCTCTAAGGACGCGGACAAGAAAACCGGAGCAGCCGCTCAGCTACTCGCTTCTAACCTCAATTACAGAGACACAACGCTGGTCACAAGCTTCGCTAAGGCGATCAATGAGTCTCTCAATCTGGACGAACTGACCGAGGAGGATCTCCTCTACCCCTCTGTCGATCTCTACGGTGAGGAGTCCTGGAACAGCTCCCTAAACCCCATCCACGGGGCGTCTGCTGTCATCCCCTCTCGCTACGAGATCAGTCTCAAGGAATTTGTCTACCCACTGGATGGCATCCGACGTATCAATAGCGGATACGGCTATCGTCGCCGCTTCCGTCGTATGCACTACGGCGTGGACATTGACCTCAATCGCGGCGACACCGTCCGCGCCACCTTCTCCGGTCGCGTACGACTGGTCGACATCGATGGACGAGGCTATGGTAAGTATGTGGTGATCCGTCACCCCAATGGTCTGGAGACCCTCTACGGTCACCTCTCTAAGCAGCTCGTGAAGGAGAATACCGTCGTCCGTGCCGGTGACGCGATCGGACTCGGCGGCAGCACCGGACGCTCTACCGGTCCGCACCTCCACTATGAGACACGATTTATGGGCATTGCGCTCAATCCTCAGCAGCTGATCGACTTCGCCAGCGGTGCGCCTCGCAATGAGATGTACGTCTATGCCAAGGGTCGCTCCACCCGGAGCAACTCTGCCGACCAGTACAGAGCAAGCAATACGAAGACGAGGGACAACTCCTTCAAGACCTACCGGGTCCGCAAGGGCGATACTCTGTCTCACATCGCCAAGAAGACCGGCACCTCAGTGGCTCAGATCCGGAGACTCAATCCGAAGCTCCGCAAGAGCAGCATGATCCGACCGGGAGAGGTGATACGCGTCGGCGCATAAGCAGACCCCCGATAGACGAGGGCTTATATGATACAAAAGGACTCTTGGCTCAGGCCAAGGGTCCTTTTTTTGTTTGGATGAAAGCATGAGAAGAGACGAGGGAGAACGAATCAAGCCGGGGAAGCAGATCCGGATTACACAGGGACACCCTCAGACTATACCCGATATTAGTATTCACTATTACCGGTATTAGTCGACACTAATATCGGTAATAGTGAATACTAATATCGGGTATAGAAATGGCGGCTCTCTTCATACTGATAGCCAGATCGTTGCATAACCATAACCTTGACACTCTTATAACAGCCTTAAAGTAAGGGGCTTTAATGGAGAAACCGGAAGCGGTGGACCGATCCTGTGTCACGAGGATGAGAGCGGGGTACTAAACCACCACTCGATTGCGTACCTTTGTGGCGCAAAAGGCTAATATTATGACAGCAGATCATACGCAGGACAAGTCTGTCCGGAGACAGGTACTCGGGGTGATCGTCCTCTTCGGCATCATCAGCATGCTGGGAGACATCGTCCACGAGTCGGCGCGTAGTGTCAATGGTCAGTACCTCAGCCTCCTCGGTGTGTCGGCGGCTCAGGTGGGGCTGGTCTTTGGGCTCGGTGAGTTCATCGGCTACGCACTCCGGCTCTTCTCCGGTGTCATCCTCGACAAGAGTGGCAAGTACTGGCTCTTCCTCTTCCTCGGCTATGGGGTCCACTTCGTGATACCGCTTATGGGCTGCACCACCAGCTGGGGTGTACTCATCGTCCTGATCCTGACGGAGCGGATCGGGAAGGCCTTCCGCAGCCCGGCCAAGGACACGCTCCTCTCCGGCATCTCGGAGCGGCAGGTGGGACTGGGCTTCGCCTTCGGACTGCAGGAGGCGCTCGACCAGCTCGGGGCATTCCTCGGACCGCTGATCTTCACCGCAGTCTTTTACTACGCAGGTCAGAGCGGCGTGGAGGAGTTTCAGCTTGGGTACAAGCTCCTGTCGATCCCCTTCGTCGTGCTGATGCTCTTCCTCGTCTACGTCTGGCGGCGGGTGACGCGCCTGGAACAAGAGCACGGTGGGGTTACCCCTGCCGGCGAGCCGGGTAAGCTGAGCCGGATGTTCTGGATCTACTCCGCCTTCACCTTCTTCACCGCCTTTGGTCTGCTCAATTTCGGCATCATCGGCTATCACCTCAAGGTCCGGTCCGTCATGTCCGACACGATGATTACGATGCTCTACGCCGGCGCCATGGGTGTCGATGCCTTAGTGGCGCTGCTGATCGGGCGAACTTACGACCGACTGAAGGAACGGACCGGCTCCAGGACCGGCGGCATCCTGGTGCTCCTCATCGTGCCACTCCTCACCCTGCTGCTCCCGGTCCTCACCCTCAGCACCTCCGTCCCGGTGGTCATCTCCGGTATGGTGATCCTCGGTGTGATCCTCGGCGCTCATGAGACTGTGATGCGCTCGGCGATAGCCGACCTGACGCCGTACAAGAAGCGCGGACTCGGCTTCGGGCTCTTCAATACCTTCTACGGGCTGGCGCTACTCGCCGGCTCAGCTCTGAGCGGACTGCTCTACGACAGGGGGCTGACGATGGTTATCATTATCCTCACCGCCGTCTCGGAGGGGTTTGCACTCTTTTTCTATTGGGTTATGTATCGTAAGGTAAGAGCGACAGCGCAGTGAGACCACTATTCCTCATAGGACTCCCCGGCGTGGGGAAGAGCACCATCGGGCGGATCGTTGCCGAGCGGCTTGGGTTGAAATTTGTCGACACAGACCTCTTCGTCGAGAGCCGCTACCACACTACCATTTCATCAATGATCGGTTGCTGCGGGATCGACAAGTTTCGCAAGAGAGAGCGGGTGGCGTTGCTGGAGCTGCTACAGGCCGAGGACACCCTCATCGCCACCGGCGGGGGGCTGCCGACCTGGGAGGACAATATGGACAGGATGCTGGCTCGCGGGCTGGTGGTCTACCTCCGCTCACCGCTTGATATCCTCGCCGACCGACTCTACAGCGTCCGAGCGACCCGACCGGCAGTAGCAGAGAAGACGCCTAGCGAGGTACGGGACTACCTCGAGGCGATCTCGCTGAAGAGAGACCCCTACTACTCCCGAGCGCATGTGGTGGTACCGATTGGTCACCTGAGGAGCGCGGAGGAGGAGCTCGAGGCGGCGGAGCTGGTCGTAAGTGCAATCCGACGGTATCTGGAAGAGCATGACTGAGAAGGAAAAGAGACAAAGTCTGACGGATCTCCTCAGCGGCGCCGCCCTGATCACGCCCGAAGAAGTGACGGAGTACACCCCGATGATGATCCGCACGATCTGGCATCAAGGTACCCCCTTTGACCTCCATACCCCGATCCGGAGAGGACTGCGACCCTCATCACCTATCGGGCGCTCCCCTGCCGGCTGCGCTCCGGTGGCACTGGCACAGCTCCTCACCCGGCTGGCGGTAGAGCACAACTCCCGAAACCCTCTCTACCGCTCCCTTGAGCGGGTCTCCGCCCTCGATCCCGGGATCACCTCCACCGCTGCAGAGCGGGAGATGGCAGGCCGATTTCTCTCTGAGATAGGCGAAGCACTCTCGACGATCTACACGACCGACTTTGGGCTCACTTGGCCCTGGCGCATCCTCCTTCTCCTCAGGCGTATGGGCTTCAGCCGGGCTAGGCTCCACTGGTGGGGGTTGAGAGGGACGATCGAGCAGAGCCTCCGAAGTGGACTACCGGTGATCCTCACCGCCGGGCGGGAGGACCTCACCTTCCACACCTGGCTCGTGGACGGACTCATTCGGACAAGGGACACTCTCTATCTCCACTGCAACTACGGCTGGGGCGGTCGGGCTAATGGGTACTACCGCTATGGGCGATACGATGTGTCCCGAGGACCGATCTTCCGCAGCCCCCGGGAGCAGAGGCTGCCCCGCACCTCCTCAGGACGATACCACCTCCTCCCCAGCGTCATCACCCTATGAGGCAGAAGGATAAAACTCTATACCGAGCTGAGGCACTGACCCTGGGGACGTTCTTCTGTCTCTACGTGGCGCAGTCCATCCCCTCCAGCTTCCTCTCCACAGCGCTGCAGGTAATGATGCGGGAGCAGCAGTTCTCCCTCTCCTCCATCGGACTTCTCCAGCTGGTCAAGCTCCCGTGGATCCTAAAGTTCCTCTGGGCGCCCTTGGTGGACCGCCACTGCCTGACGGTGCGGGACTACAAGCGCTGTATCATCGTCTCGGAGGTGATCTACGCCGGGCTGCTCTGCGCCATCGGGCTGCTGCAGGTGAGCACAGATATCTACCTGATCCTCGGGCTGATCATCCTGGCGCTGATTGCCTCCGGGACACAGGACATCGCCACCGACTCCCTCGCAGCGCTGAGCTACGGAGGGCGCGACAAGAGCCTCGTCAATACGATGCAGTCCTCAGGAAGCTTTGCCGGCACACTGGTCGGCAGCGGGCTGCTCTTGGTCGTCCTACACCGCTACGGCTGGCAGGTAGTCCTGCTCTGCCTGGCACTCTTTGTGCTGCTGGCGCTGGTACCCTTAGGGCTGGAGCGACAGATCTCTTTTGAGAAAAAAGATCCCAAGCGACGTGCCGGGATCGGTGACTTCGCCCTCTTCTTTTCCCGTAAGGGGATCTGGCGCCAAGTGCTCTTCCTCCTCCTCTTCTACTCGGGTCTGATGGCGATACTGCCTATGCTGCGTCCGTGGCTTGTAGACCAGGGGTTTGATATGGGCTCCATAGGCATCCTGAGCGGACTGCTCGGTACCGGTACTGCCTTCGTCAGCTCCCTCGCCTCGGGCTTCATCGTCCGCCGCATCGGGATCTATCGGGCGCGGAAGTACTTCGCCACACTGATCTTAGTTGCCACACTTTACTTCCTCATACTGACGCAGGTCGAGGTCAGTACGCTCCTCGTGAGTATCGGTGTGATGCTGCTGTGGGCGGCTTACGGGAGCGCAACGGTCGTTGTCTACGTCTCCTCTATGGAGACCCTGCGTGCGGGTCGCGAGGGGACGGACTTCACGGTGCAGATCGTGATCACCCACCTCTGTGGCATGGGGATGGCGATCCTCGGTGGCGTGGTCGCAGACCATACCGGCTACAGTGGACTCTTTGCCCTTGCCGTCCTGCTGGCGCTCATCTCACTTATCTACATACATCTTGTCTTTAAGAATGAAAAATAGCGATACCCTCCTCGAGAAGTACAATCAACCTGTCCCTCGGTACACCAGCTATCCGCCTGCCAATTTCTTCCACAGCATTGAGCCGAAAGACTTCCTTGCTGCCGTAGAGGCGTCCAATAGTGCATCAGACAACCACGTCTCATTCTACATCCACATCCCCTTCTGCCGCCAGCTCTGCCACTTCTGTGCCTGCAATTCCTACCCGATGGCTCGCCCGGATCGTATCAAGGCTTACGTGGAGGCGCTGCATAAAGAGATCGACCTGATCGCCACGCACCTCACACCGGGACGCAAGATCTCACAGATCCACTATGGCGGCGGCAGTCCCACTGCCATACCTGTCCACTACCTCC
The DNA here is from genome assembly GCF_000375645.1 of Porphyromonas bennonis DSM 23058 = JCM 16335. Classification (GTDB taxonomy): domain Bacteria; phylum Bacteroidota; class Bacteroidia; order Bacteroidales; family Porphyromonadaceae; genus Porphyromonas_A; species Porphyromonas_A bennonis. The sequence goes on from NZ_AQWR01000029.1 coordinate 20,407, forward strand.
GCGAGCTTAATGAGCACCTCCTCTCTCTCATGGAGACGATCGACCGACCGGAGATCGCGATTGAGTGCCATCCCGGCTACCTCGATGAGCATGCATGGTCAGAGCTGATCGACTGTCGCTTCAGCCGCTACAGTCTCGGGGTGCAGGACTTCGATGAGGAGGTGCTCCGGATCGTCCACCGTGAGCCCACACTCCTCCCCGTCAGTGAGATCGTGTCGATGCTGCACGACGCAGGGGCGACGGTCAATATGGATCTCCTCTTCGGTCTGCCCCACCAGACGGCGGAGAGCTTTGCGCGATCAGTCCGGATGGCGGCGGAGATCCATCCGGAGCGGATAGTCACCTTTAGCTACGGTCACGTGCCATGGGTACACAAGCGGCAGCTGATCTTAGAGCGGGCAGGTCTCCCGGAGCCGGGCGAGAAGCAGGCTATGTACCGCCGTGCTGCCGACATACTCCACGGCGAGGGCTACAGATCCATCGGGATGGATCACTTTGTCCTCCCATCTGACGAGCTCAGCATAGCGCTCGATGAGGGGCGACTGAGACGAAATTTCCAAGGGTACTGCACCCTCAGGACCACTGCACAGGTCTACGCTCTCGGTGTCACCGGCATAAGCCAGCTCGGCACCGCCTACGCTCAGAATGGTCGAGACATCACCGAGTACATCGACACCCTCAGTGCCGGGCAGCTCTACACCGAGAGAGGCTACCTGCTCTCCCCGCGGGAGCAGGTCGTCCGTGAGGTGATCGAGACGCTGATGTGCAACTACCGCCTCCGGTGGAGTGAAGTGGCTGAGCGGCTCGGTACCACCATAGAAGAGACTAGGCAGGCAGTGATATACGACCGGGACAAGCTGCACGAGATGGCAGCGGACGGACTGATAAATCTGACCCCGGAAGGGATCGAGCTACCTATCGGCTCGCCCTACGTGCGGTACGTTGCCGCCTCACTCGACCCCTTGATGCAGCAGACGGACAAGCGCTTCTCCAAGCCGGTGTGAGCAGGCTCTTTCCTTAGTGGCAGTGGTGTCGATTATTCCTAACTTTGCTCTCAGACTTGACCAAACTCATCGCAACAAAACCTTATGTCAGAGTATTACATACTGAATGGAAGTGAGCAGCAAGGACCATACACCATCGACCAACTTAGGGGGAGAGTGACCCCACAGACCTATGTGTGGAGAGAGGGACTTGCCGACTGGGTCCAGGCGATCAACCTCCCTGAGCTCTCCGTTGTACTCCTTCCCGAGGGATCCGTGTCGCCGTCCGGCGTCGTCAAGCCCAAGGACTATCTCGTGGAGTCGATCCTGGTCACACTCTTCTGCTGCATGGTCTTCGGGATCCTCGGGATCGTCTATTCGGTGCAGGCGAATAGTGCCTTCTCGAGCGGAAACATCACGGCGGCTAACGAATTTTCCGCCAAGGCGAAGCAGTGGGTCACCTACGGCTTCTGGTGCGGTATTGCCGTAGTGGGGATCTACGCCATCCTGGCGCTGATGGGTGCCCTGTCCAGCATTAGCCTGACCGCCATTACCGAGTCCTGAGATGCGCCGGCGGGTAGGCCCGATCCTGATCGTTATACTCCTCGCAGGGATCGCCGTAGCCTACAAGTACCTCGACCCCGCCGTGGTACCGATCTTCCCGAGGTGTCCCTTTCGTCTCTTGACGGGGTACCTCTGCCCGGGATGTGGCTCCCAGCGAGCGATCCATCGTCTACTCAATCTCGACATCGCCGGCGCCTGGCAGATGAATACTCTCCTCGTCATCGCCCTACCCTACCTCCTCGCCGGGCTGATCCTGAAGCCTCTGTCTCACCATAACGGTAGAGGTACCCGGCTCTACGACCAGCTCTACGGCTACCGGGCGTCCGTTGTGGTACTGGTGATGATCGTCCTCTTCTGGGTAGGTCGCAACATCGTGGCGTGACCCATAGGAGAGGACAAATCGCTCCACTACAAGGTTTAGTGACAGACCACAAGACTATTTAACGGCGAAAATTTGGCTTGCTGACTATTATATCAGACATTTGTGGGACATAATGTTTCACCAAATAAGCAAGATCATGAAAGTAAAGAATATTCTTATCGCCACGATGGCACTCATCGGTCTCACTCTCTTCGCATCTTCGTGCAAGGAGGAGGACGAAAATATCCCGGACAATGCTTCATCACTCGCCAATACCACGTGGGTGGCAGAGGTAAAGGACAATAAGACCGACATCGACCCCGTGGCATGGATCCTCACCTTTGATGGCAACAACCGCTTTACCCTCACGAGCAAGGCGGGTAATCTGGGAGCCATATCTCGTAATGGCACCTACATCTACAAGCACCCCAAGGTGACCCTCAGCCTCGACAAGGCATGGGATGCACAGCCTGGAGTCCTCTCTTTTGACCTCACCAGGACCTCAGAGGAGACGCTCACAGGCTACCTCTTCACCAAGAAGGTTAAGGTCAACTTCACAAAGGAGAAGAAATAACCTCGTTCCCAAAAGCCGAAGAGAGCACCGCAGACGACCATCTACGGTGCTCTCTTTATGGATCAAGGGAAAGCTGGATTATAACTCTTTATCAATGAAACGCATTGTTTATGATCTACATACCCCATCTGGGGACACATTATAAGCGATTGAATTTGAAGACACTCAATGCCATTCGACCTTGATGTTCTTGAACTGGATCTCATCAGTGGATAAGCCCACTATAGGTGTTAATATTAACACCTGAGCTTCCTGCAACTTCTCAGGACTTAGATCGTCAAAAGTGACTGATGCCTTGACGACTATGCCTTTATAGATATCAAGGAAAGACTCTCCCCCAACTTCACCTTTGGAACAAACGTAACGATTTCCATATAGGTCAATTATAGTATGTTTAGCTGTCCCCATATAGACACTTGCTTTCTTCGCTGATGTCACTATCTGGAGTTGAGCTGTAACAGTTCCACTCTCAACATCACCGGTTAGGGACAAGAGGCGATACTCCACCCCACTTTCACCAACCTGTGACACAATTGGGTTACCATAATCCACAGCCTTCCGTAGACGATTGTTTTGCTGATCAAGCTGATCAAGTCGTAACGAGAGGGTGGAAAGCTGAGCGGAGAGATCTGCAACGGTCTTCTCAAGATTAGTAACACGACTTTCAAGTGTCGTCTGTCCGATTGCATTGCAGCAGATTACTACAAAACTCAGTAGAAGCACAAGTCTCTTCATGTCTTTATTACTCTAAGGTGTGAATGATAATGGCAAGCAATATTACCTAAAATATCTGTTTCTACTCTATCTGTCGAAGAACGCCACAGGGGTGACGCATTTGAGCCTTAAGGCAAAGAAGTGATAATCCCTGTCGCTGTGCAATCCTGTCGACTGATCCCAGCCATGCTGCTACCGCCTGCCGATCCCGCAGG
>NZ_AQWR01000030.1 GCF_000375645.1 Porphyromonas bennonis DSM 23058 = JCM 16335
CCGCAGGGAGAGCAATGCCAAGGCGGAGGCTCTCAACCAAAACCTCCAGCGCTTCATCAGCGTCAACTATGGAGCCAGAAACACCGACTTCTTTCTCTACCGCATCGCCCTCCATTTCTCTTGAATCCATCACATCAACAACCCCCCTTTCACCATCCTCCCCATCCCAGCACATCAAAATGCGAATTAGCCAGTCTGTCTGACATAAGTATAGTTGATTCTTTTTGCAGCTAAGATACTTTACGAGACCCTACGGGACGATCACTCTCTTCGGGGTAGTACCTTTGCAGCACTTCACTCCACACCACTTGATCTAAGCCTATTGCTATGGCGAGGTGCCGCTCCTCGGGACATATAAAAACCGACCACGTGATCACACACGTAGTCGGATCTTGTATGGTGCTGTAGGGATGAGCTTCTTAGTCCTTGGCGGCTGGATTGTAGACGTAGGCGACCGGTCTGTCACCGAGGAGGAAGCCGAGCATATTGTCACGATGCTCATACTCCATGGCGAGACGCGACTCAGTCGTTTGTGTGCCCACGTGCGGAGTCATCACGACGTTCTCCATATCGTAGAGTGCATCAAGAGGCTTATCATTGTGCTCAAAGACGTCAAAGGCAGCGCCGGAGAGCTTTCCGCTCCGTAGGGCTTCCACGACCGCCTGCTCGTCCATCACTGCTCCTCGTGCGACGTTGACGAGAATAGCTCCGTCACGCATCAGCTTGATCGTCTCTGCGTTGATCAGGTGCTTAGACTCCGCATTAAGCGGGGTATGTAGGGATACGATGTCGCTCTCACGGAGCAGTGTCTCGAGGTCGGCATATGTGACGCCGAGAGCCTCCTCTTCGAGCGGGTCTAGTCTGTGGCGCTTATTGTAGAGGATATTCACGCCGTAGGGGCGGAGGAAGTCTGCCACTCGGCGAGCGATATTGCCGAAGCCGACCAGTCCGATGGTCTTACCTCCCAGGTCGGTCCCCATAAGACCGGTATTCACCGCATCGCGATCGTGACGTAGTCTGCTATCCCATACGGTGATCCGCCGGGTGAGGGACAGCAGTAGCGCCATCGTCAGCTCCGCCGTCCCTTGGATCACGGAGCGAGGGGTATTGGAGACCGCGATGCCACGCTTCTTCGCCGCATCCAAGTCGATGTTATTGAAGCCCACGCCGTAGTTGGCGATCATCCTGAGGTTAGGGAAGTGGTTCATCACCTCCTCCGTGATCGGGTGGGTAAAGCTGGAGGCGATCACCTCAGCATCCTCAGGTAGGCTCGAGAGGTCGTCCGCGCTGTAGGCAAAGCCCGGCTCAGGCATGAAGACCTCACAGCCCTTCTCCTTCAGCTCATCATAGCCCTCGGGCTTGAAGGGGGGAAAGGTAAATGCAATCTTGTGGTTCATAGCTATTCTGTAGTGAAAACGTTAAGTCATAATACCGCGTGGACCTCTCTTGCGACCACATGCTCGTGGCCGAAGCGATCGATGCGGGTGATGGTGAAGGCGACCTTAAACTTTCCCCCCAGGTCTAACGGGCGGTAGCGGCACTCGTGTGTCCGCCCGACGATGTTTTCCGGATCAAGAGCCTTCTGGATCTTGGCACGCCGTGGGTGGCAGTAGATCACATAGTAGGCCGTCTGCTGACCGGGTGGCAGAGGGAGATCGTCCATCCAGACCAGCTCCTGGCGTCCTGAGCCGGTCAGCATGGCAGCATCCCTCTCCGGCTCCGGGAATGGCTCCATGGAGGCGGGGTAGGGTCGCGCCGGGACGAGAGCGGGGACGGACCAGTAGTCCTTGTGGAGCTGCTCCGCTATCCCCTTGTAGGAGTTTCCCCAGAGATCATCGCCGGGCCAGATCGAGTTACCGGAGGTGTGCTTAGCGGCGAGCACCATCTTGGGGTGAAGCTGATCGCCATCCATCGTCCGCCGGACATGCTGCCCCACGATCAGCTGAGCGTTCTTTATATGGCGCGACCACCAGAGCACCAGCTCAGTGTAGTCAGCCACCTTATGTCCCATATTCCAGTAGATCTGAGGCACGACGTAGTCCATCAGCCCCTCCTGGTCCCAGAGGAGGATATCGGCATAGAGATCGTCATAGTTTTGCAGCCCACCGGTTTTGGATCCGACCGGATGGGTTCGCTCATTTCTGTAGATGCCGAAGGGACTGATGCCGAGCTGGACGTAGGGCTTGACGCTACGGATGGTCTGTGACAGGTCTCGGATCAGCTGGGTGACGTTGTTTCTCCGCCAATCATCCTTGGAGGCAAAGGCTTGCCCGTATAGCCGATAAGCCGCTTCGTCATCAAAGGCCTCGCCGGCAATGGGGTAGGGGTAGAAGTAGTCGTCCATGTGGATCCCGTCCAGGTCGTATCGGGTGACGAGGTCGCGCACCACCTTACAGGTGTAGGCGCGCACCTCGGGGAGCCCGGGATTGAAGAGCAGTTGCTTGCCATATCGGACAAACCACTCCGGATGCTGCTTCGAGGGATGCCCCGGTGCGACGTAGGAAGAGATGTCGGCCACGGCGCGGTAGGGATTGATCCAGGCATGTAGCTCGATCGAGCGCTCATGGCAGATCTTTATCATAAAGGCAAGGGGATCCCAGAGCGGCTCCGGGGCTCGTCCCTGCTCACCCGTCAGGAATCGGCTCCACGGCTCATAGGGGGAGTAGTACCAGGCATCAGCCTCCGGACGAACCTGGAAGTAGATCACATTTACCCCTAGCTTCGCCAGTTCGTCCACCTTACGTCTCAGGTCTGCCTGTAGCTCTCTCACCGTCATCCGGCCGTACTGGGAGCGGAAGACGGTGGGAAACCATACCGCTCTTACCTCCTTGCGCGGAGCCTCATAGTCGGCGGAGTAGGCCCTCTCGGCCGCTTTCTCGACCACGCTCTTGCGCGATCCGCACCCGGAGGCGAGTAGGAGGATGGATAGGAGAAGGGGAAGGAGGTAAAGGGGCTGTCTCATCTCTGTCGTGTATCAGTGAAAGTGTCCATACAGTGCCTGGGTGATGGTCATGTAGACAAACATGCCGATCAGGTCGTCCAATATGGTGATGAAGGGACCTGTGGCACGTGCAGGGTCGATCTTCACCGCATGCATCAGGAGGGGGATCACAGAGCCGAAGAGGCTGGCGCAGATCACCACGACGAAGAGGCTGATCGAGACACTCGCCATCACGAGCATATCCTTGATGTAGAAGTAATTGTAGGTAAAGACTACCATGCTGATCACACTGGCGATCACCAAGGCGACGCACAGGTCATTGAGGATCGTGCGTGGGATCCGCTTCAGATCCAGGGTCCCCCGAGCGAGGTCCTGCACCACGATGGTCGAGGACTGCATGCCGACATTTCCTCCCGTACCACCGATCAGGGGGATGAAGAGGGAGATCTGCGGGATCATCTCGAAGACATTGTCGTACACGCCCAGGAGCTGGCTATTGAATATCCCCCCGATCATACCGATCAGGAGCCACGGCAGACGAGCGCCGGTCTGCTTGAGGATATTGTCCGATGTGTCGATGTCGGAGGAGAGACCGCTTGCCATCTGGCTCTCAGCCTCGTGCTTCTCACGCATCTCATCGACGACGTCATCGATGGTGATCACCCCCTTCAGCCGCCCGAGGGCATCGACGACCGGTATCGCCACCAGATCATACTGGTCGAAGGTATTGATCACCGTGTCCATCGAGTCGCTCTCGTGGAGGATCACAGGATTGGGCAGCATGACGTACCGTATCTCGCTGATGGAGGGATTGGTGATCACGGTCTTGGTCGGCAGGATACCGATCAGGCGCTTCAAGTCATCGACGACGTAGACATAGTAGATCTCGTCCAGCTCCTCAGCCTGTCGACGCATCTCATCGAGGCACATCGGCATAGACCAGTTGGCATTGACCACGATCATCTCCTTCCGCATCACCCCTCCGGCGGTATCCTCATCGTAGTGGAGCAGGTCGACGATATTCCCCGCCTGATCCAGGTCCGGGATATGAGCCAGGATCGCATCCTGACGCTCGGCGCGGAGGTCACGGATGAGGTCTGCCGCGTCGTCGGTATCCATATTCTGGACGATCTTCGTGGCGATCTCCTGCTCCGGCACCAGCGAGAGGATCTCCCTCCGTCGGTCCTCGTCCATCTCGGTGATCACGTCCGCCACCTTCACGTCCGGCAGCACCCTCAGTGCACGGGTCGCATCCTCATCCGACAGGTCGTCGATGAAGGTGGCGATGTCCGTCGGGTGCATCGCATTGAAGGTCCGCTGCAGCTTTGCCGCATCATTGCTCCGGAGGTAGTCGCGGAGCTCCTTGGTCAGCTCGGGGGTCAGTTCGATCATCTCAGCTTTTCGTCATCATTAGGGCAGGTCATCGTCCGATCCACAGCTCTTGTGAGGGCAATGAAGTCCTCCACATCGAGCTGCTCCGGGCGCATCGTCAGGTAGTGCTCCAGCTCCGGCGGGATCGGCTCCGGCAGGAGACCTCTCAGCGAGGATCGGATCATCTTACGCCGCTGCGCAAAGGCCGCCTTCACAACCTGGCGAAAGCGCCCCTCATCCACACCGAGAGAGGTCCGGTCGTTGCGCGTCAGTCGGAGCACTCCGCTCTGGACCTTGGGAGGTGGGGTGAAGGCTCCCGGCGGGACGGTAAAGAGGTACTCAGCATCATACCAGGCTCTCAGCAGGACCGTAAGGATCCCATAGTCCCTACTCCCCGGCTCAGACGTCAGTCGGCGAGCCACTTCCTTCTGCAGCATACCGCCTGCCATAGGGATCAGGTCGCGGTACTCCAGCATGTGGAAGAAGATTTGGCTCGAGATATTGTACGGATAGTTCCCGATCAGCAGGAAGGGCTCTCCCTTAGCGAAGACTCGATCCAGCGACAGCGTCAGGAAGTCCCCCTCGATCAGCCGGTGCCCATTGAGTGATGGGAAGGTCTCCCGCAGGTAGTGCACCGACTCGTGATCCAGCTCCACCACCACCGTATCCCGATAGAGAGAGAGGAGGTACTTCGTCAGTACGCCCATACCGGGTCCCACCTCCAGGATCGGCAGATCCCGACGGGACTCAAGTATCTCAGCGATACGCTCCGCCACAGACTCATCGTGGAGGAAGTGCTGTCCGAGGGCTTTCTTAGCCCGTACGCGTCTTGCCATTATACTCAGGGAGGATGCTCTCTGTCAGCGGTGTGGGAGGAGAAGGAGCTCACTTAGAGCGAAAAAGACTACCTTTGCCCCATCTATCACCGAGGTCACCGCTTCTCAGCACCCCGTTACGTACAAAAGTACCAAAAAGACTGCGGACCCACGCACTCATGACCAGTAAGCTACACAAGAGTCTCCGGATCATCCTCCCGCTCCTCCTCGGCGGGCTGCTCATCGTGCTGCTCTATCGTAAGGTGGACTTCGAGGTGGTCCGGTCGACGCTCACGAGTGACGTAAGGTGGGAGATCATCGCCCTCACCTGCCTCCTCGGACCGATTTCCGTACTCTTCCGTGCCCTCCGGTGGGACCTCCAGGTGGAGCCGCTTCGACGTGAGGGGATGGGCTCTACTCTGGGCGCCTCCATCCTCCACGTCCAGGGCAGCTATGCGGTCAATATGGCGATCCCGAGACTCGGGGATCTCTGGCGCTGCACCTCCATGCAGGGCTACACGGGACTCCCCTTCTCCCGGCTCCTCGGGACGATGATTGCCGAGCGCGCTGTCGACATGATCACCACCCTCCTCCTGATCATCCCCGGGCTGGCTCTCAATGCGACCTACTTCACCACCTTCCTCCACGACTATGTGCGGAGGTCCTCAGTCGGCGGACCGGCAGGGTCGCCGCGGACCTGGCTGCTCCTGACCCTAGCAATCCTCCTCGTGGTCTTTCTCCTGCGGTGGCTGATCCGACGCTTTCAGCTCCGACGTAAGTTGCAGAAGGGGTGGCTCGACTTCCTAGCCGGTCTGCGAACCATCGGTGAGATGAGTCGTGGCGCTAGGTGGCTCTTCCTCCTCTACACTCTCGGCATCTGGCTCTGTTACTTCTTTGCATTCTACCTCACGTTTCAGGCATTTAGCTTTACCGAAAGGCTCGGAGCCGATGTGGCACTGGTGATCTTCTCACTCATCACGATCTCCTCGATCCTCCCTGTGCAGGGAAATATCGGACCGTGGCACTTCGTGGTGATCCAGTCGCTGATCTTCTTCGGCGTGGCTGCTGATCCGGCTGCCTCCTTTGCCCTGATCGTCCACGCCTCACAGACCGCCACCACGACCTTAGTCGGACTGGTGGCGATCCTCCTCCTGCCCCTACTCCGAGAGAACCCCGAATCATGACTAAGACCGGATACCTGCTCACCAATACCGGTTCCCCCTGCTCCTGTCGGGTGGAGGATGTACGAGAGTACCTCGAGACCTTCCTGACCGACCCCGCTGTGATGGGGATGCCCTATCTGCTCCGGCAGCTGCTGGTCCGAGGAGTGATCGCCCCGACGAGAGCACCCAAGTCTGCTGAGCGGTACCGTCAGATCTGGCTCCCCGAGGGGGCTCCGCTGAAGGTCTACAGCAGGCAGCTGGCGGACGAGATAGAGCGGCTCTCCGGCGCTCCCGCCTACGTCGCCATGCGGTATGAGGAGGGGTCTGTCGAGCGCGCTCTGCGGCAGGCGGAGGCCGATGGAGTGACCGAGCTGATCTCTCAGCCCCTCTACCCACACTTTGCCTCCAGCAGCTTCGGCACCGTGCAGGACTTCGTCCGCAGGACCTACGATCGACTTCGCCTAGGATATCAGCTCATCGAGCGGGGACCCTTCTACGACCATCCACTCTTCATCCGCTCCCTCGCAGAGCAGATCGCCTCAGCGGAGCTCCCGGCTGACACGCACCTGATCTTTTCCTTCCACGGCATACCGCTCTCTCAGGTAAAACCCTACGCCGGAGACCCGGAGAGGGACTACCCCTATCAGTGCCGCCGGACGATGGAGCTACTGCAGGAGCAGCCGGAGGTACGGAGGCTCCGGAGCTGTGAACTGGTCTACCAGTCGCGCTTCGGCCACCGCTGGCTCGCCCCCGAGCTCATCAAGCGCCTTGCAGCGCTGCCGACCGAGGGGACGAAGAGCGTAGCGGTGATCTGCCCCTCCTTCGTCGCAGACTGCCTCGAGTCGCTTGAGGAAGTGGGGCTGCAGGGCAAGGAGCTCTTCCTCCGCTCCGGCGGAGACAGGCTTACCCTCATCTCCTGTCCCAATGGCTCCTCGACGCTTGCCCGAGCTCTCCTCTGATCCTACTCACTTCTCAGTATTAGTGCCTTAAGAGGTACTCAGTAGAGGGTATATTTCGCCCGGAAGCTTTCTTTTGTGAACTTCCGGGGCTACCTTTGTATTGTCATTCAAGAATATAAAACTGTCGTGAAGTTTCTTTTGGCTCCCGAGAGATAAGACGTAGAACCATTGGGGCAGAACCCTTCGGTTACTGGGAGTAAGAATAAAGCGGAGGACAATGGATCGTGAGACCCGTTGTCCTCCCCTACGTTTATGGTACCCCATCGACCCCTTGCGGGTCGCCGAAACTCCTCACTCGGCGACCCGCAAGGGGTCGAGTCGTCTTAACTATCCCTTTTACATCGGTCTTCGCCACTTCGTGGCTCGACCGATGCCTATGGAGCGGGCATCCTTGCGGATGCAGTCCGGCTGATGACAGACGACTCCCAAATCTGTCAGCACTGGTTCCTCAATTCCGCAAGAAAAAGGAGGCACCGAAAAAGGGGCAAAGAATTCCGCTGAATTCCTTGCCTCTTAGGTGTAATATGTGTATCTCTGTACTGTAAAACACTGATACTCTTATGGATTACATAGCAAGTATAGGAGTGAAAAGTGGATGTCCCACACAATCTTTTGCGGAATCGAGGACGGATGGCTGAGCACTTCCCTTGCGCATTTCTTGCTATCTTTGTCCTGTACTAGAGATACTTTGCTTATATGAAGACGCTATACCATCTTATCGCTCTGCTCCTCTCCGTCACGCTGCTGACCGGCTGTGGCTCTATGAATGATCCTGAGACTCCGCTGCCTGAGTCGGAGGACTTTGCGGTCCTTATCGCTGACTACGACAGCAGCATCTGGTCTCACGATGCGCCTCGGCCGACAGTGATCAAGTTCTACTTCCCCGAGTGCCCCTATTGTCAGAGGCTAAGTCCCTACTATGACCAGCTTGCAAAGGAGTATGAGGGCAAGGTGCAGTTTTGTGAGATTAATACGCATGATGGCAAGAAGGAGCTGTCTCTATTCAAGAAGCTTGGCTGCAAGTCTGTCCCCACCCTTGTTTTTATAGACAAGAGCGGCGCCTTCAAGCTGGTGCGACCTATGAGTCGGTGGGGCAAGGATAAGGACGCACTTATGGACGGCATGCGTGCGGAGACTGAGAAAATGCTCCGGAGCTACAAGCGATGACAGAGCACATCTACCTGATCGAGGAGGCTGATCCGATCGTCTTCTTTGGCACCAATAGCAGCAACCTCACGCTCCTCAAGGATCTCTACCCTAAGCTCCGCATCATGGCGCGCGGGTCGGTGATCAAGGTGATGGGCGCCGAGGAGGAGACCGAGGAGATCCTCAAGGTGCTACACCGACTGGAGAAGTACGCCGCGCGATTCAATAACCTCCCCGAGACCGCCGTCCTTGAGATCGTCAAGGGCGAGTCTCCCGATCGTAAGGGCGGCGACGGTGTGATCCTCTATGGCGCGTATGGTCAGCCGATCACCCCACGTAGCGCCCACCAGCAGGAGATGGTTCAGCTGGTGGACCGGCACGACCTCGTCTTCGCCACCGGGCCCGCGGGTACCGGCAAGACCTTCCTTGCCATAGCGATGGCGGTGAAGTTTCTTAGAGAAAAGAGAGCCCGCCGGATCATCCTGTCTCGTCCTGCCGTGGAGGCGGGCGAGCGACTTGGATTCCTCCCCGGCGAGATGAAGGACAAGCTTGACCCCTACCTACAGCCTCTCTACGATGCACTTATGGAGCTGGTCCCGCCCACGCGGCTGCACGACTACATGGATACCGGCGTGATCCAGATCGCCCCCCTCGCCTATATGCGCGGTCGCACGCTTAATGACGCCATCGTCGTCCTCGATGAGGCGCAGAATACGACCACGCACCAGATGCGGATGTTCCTCACCCGGCTGGGCAGCGAGGCGAAGATGATCGTCACGGGCGATATGTCGCAGGTCGACCTCCCCAGAGGCGTCACCTCAGGACTGCGAGAGGCAGACCGACTCCTCCACTCGATCGAGGGCATCGGATGGATAGACTTCGAGCGAAGCGATATCATGCGCCACGGTCTCGTGAAGAAGATCGTCGCCGTCTACGAGCAGGCGGACCGCAAGCGGGGAGCCGCTAAGGAGGAGAAGGAATAGACACTTTTTTACTACACACATATACATAACACTTCCATACAATCATGGCAAAAGCACTTACTCAGACCGACCTCAAGCTGCCGGGCACGACTAACGTCTTCCACGGCAAAGTCCGTGATGTATACACTCTCGATAACGGCCTCCTGGTGATGGTCGCCACCGACCGCATATCCGCCTTCGACGTGATCCTCCCCAAGGGGATCCCCTTCAAGGGCGAGATCCTCAATCGCATCGCTGCGGCTAATCTCGATGCCACCGAGGACATTGTCCCCAACTGGAAAATCGCCACGCCTGATCCCATGGTCACGATCGGCCACGCCTGCGAGCCCTATAAGCTCGAGGTGATCGTCCGCGCCATCCTCACCGGTAGCGCCTGGCGCGCCTACAAGGCTGGCGAGCGGAATCTCTGCGGCGTGATCCTGCCCGAGGGGATGAAGGAGAATCAGTACTTCGAGCACCCGATCCTCACGCCGACCACCAAGGCCGACTCCGGGCACGACATGAATATCACCCCGGAGGAGATCGTCAAGCAGGGGCTGATGACCGCCGAGGAGCTGAAGACCATCTCAGACATTGCGCTCCGCCTCTTCAAGCGCGGAAGCGAGCTGGCGAAGAAGAAGGGACTCATCCTCGTCGACACGAAGTATGAGTTTGGCAAGAAAGACGGCAAGATCTACCTCATCGACGAGATCCACACGCCCGACTCCAGCCGCTACTTCTACGCCGACACCTATCAGGAGCTCTACGAGGCCGGGAAGCCTCAGCGTCAGCTCTCCAAGGAATTTGTCCGCCAGTGGCTCATCGACCACGGCTTCCAGGGCGAGAAGGGTCAGCAGGTGCCTGAGATGACCGATGCCTACTGCGACAGCGTCTCGGAGCGCTACATCGAGCTCTTCAATGACATCATGGACGAGCCCTTTGAGCGTCACGAGACCGGCGACATTGAGAAGCGCATAGAGACCAACGTCACCGACTGGATCCGTCAGCATGGCAAGTGAGCCGAGGCGGGAGAGTCCCGCCTTCCCCACCCAGATCCGGCAGATGTTTGACCAGATCGCGCCGCGGTACGATCTGCTGAATAAGCTCAACTCGCTCGGTCTCGATCGCTACTGGCGTCGGGTGCTGGTGCAGGCTGTCTCCGGCACACACCCGAGGCAGATCCTCGACGTGGCGACCGGCACCGGTGACGTGGCGATAGCGCTGGCGCACGCCTGTCCCGAAGCTCAGATCACCGGCATGGATCTCTCCCGGGAGATGATGGCTGTCGGTGTGCGTAAGGTGGAGGCTGCCGGGCTGGCAGATCGGATCGGATTTGGGGTCGGCGATGCGCTGGACATTGACCTGCCTGACGAGGCTGTCGATGCGGTCACCTGCGCCTTTGGCGTCCGCAACTTCGCCTCCCTGGAGCAGGGCTTCCGGGAGTTTGCCCGGGTGCTCACGCCCGGTGGCATCGTAGCTGTGCTCGAGCTGACAGAGCCGGAGAGTGGACTCCTCCACGCCGGCTACCGGCTCTATACCAGGCTTTACCTCCGGCGGATGGCGCAGCGCTACTCCGACGATCCCGAGGCGTACGACTACCTCCTCCACTCCGTGGGCCTCGTCCCTGCGAGGAAGCGGATGGCTGCGCTTATGGAGCAAGCCGGGCTGGAGCAGTGCCATTACAGTATCTTCTTCCCCGGCGTCTGCGGGCTTTACCTAGCGCGCAAGGCGTAGTGTCGGAAACAAAAAAAGCTGTCCCCCGCTCGGAGCCTCTGTATAGGCAACCGAACGGGGGACAGCTTTTTTGTCCTAAGAGATAGGGGGAGAAAAAATTTGTGGTACATTTGAAGAAGTGGGCGAGGGCGGGGAGGAGCTATGGACTAAGGTATGATGCAGAGGTCTTGTATAGAGTTCGAGATAGAGTATGATAACGGCTAAGACGATATTTCTCCCGCAGATCAAGCGGAGCCTCGCGACGGAGGAGCTACTGAGTCCGGCGGAGGTTTTTGACCACTTCCGTGGTGAGTTTGAGGCAGTCGGCATCAGCGATGCCCTTGCCACTACGATGAATAACCACCCCTGGGCACTTCAGCGCCCGATCGTGGAGTCCTGTCGGCTCACCTTCTCCGACTACAGCTCGGAGGAGGGCAGTCGGGCATACATCCGGACGCTGGCGCTCCTACTGACCGCTGCGGCGAGGGAGCTGAAGCTGCCGACCCTGAAGATCGAATTTGCCCTCGCCAAGGGCTACTATGGTACCATCGGCGACCGGCGTCCGACGACGGAGGAGCTGAGTCGAGTGCGTGCCTACGTCCAGCGTCTGATCGACGAGGACCTGCCGATACAGCGGACGAGACTATTTGCCGAGGAGGCGATCCAGTACATGGAGGAGCTGGGCGATGTGGATACAGCTGCCCTGATCAACGACTCCGGGCGCTACTCCGTGGTCCTCTGGGAGCTGAAGGGCTCGTACTACTATATCCTCCATCAGGTGCTGTCGCGGACGGGACAGATTCACCTCTTCGACCTCGAGCCGGCCAATGACGGATTCCTGATCCGGGTGCCGGATCGGAGCGACCCCACCACACTGGCGGAGCGGGAGCTGCAGCCTAAGCTCTTCAAGGCCCTCGACTCGCAGCATAGGCTGATCACCGGTCTGAGTGTGGAGGACGTGACGCCGCTCAATCTCCTGATCCGATCCGGTAGGACGACGCAGATGATCCAGGTGGCAGAGGCGCAGCAGGAGAAGCAGATCGCCGCCATCGCCTCTCACATTGCCCGCCTGCATAGGGACAAGGGAGTGTCGGCGGTGCTGATCTCGGGACCCTCTTCGTCGGGTAAGACCACCTTCTCCCGCCGGCTGACGACCCAGCTTCTGACACACCTCATCCGGCCTTACCCGATTTCTCTGGATGACTTTTATGTCAATCGGGCGATCACCCCGCACAATGAGGCGGGTCAGCCGGACTACGAGTCGGTCTATGCGCTCGATCTTCCCTTCCTCCGGGAGACGCTGAAGGGGCTGGTCCGGGGGGAGGAGATGCCGATGCCGCGGTACGACTTTACCCTCGGGCAGCGGGTGATGGACTCGAGGAATAACCTCCGACTCTCTGAGCAGGATATGATCATCATCGAGGGGATCCACGGGCTCAACCCTATCATTCTCACCGATGCCGTGGAGGCGTCGTCGTATAAGATCTACGTCTCTGCCCTGACAGCCATCTCCTACGATAAGCACAATTGGCTCAGCACAAGCGACAACCGCCTGCTGCGACGGATGGTGAGGGATGTGAAGTATCGTAACAAACCGCCGGAGGAGACGCTTACTTTCTGGGCTGATGTACGGGCTGGTGAGGAGAGGTGGGTCTTCCCCTATCAGGAGGAGGCGGACGTGATCTTCAATAGCGCCATGGTCTACGAGCTCGGCGCACTGAGGCAGCAGGCAGAGCTGGCGATCAGTCGGGTGCCGGAGATGAGCCCGGTCTACCCGATCGCGGCGCGGCTGCAGCGGGAGCTCCGGTTCTTCGATCCGATCCCGGAGGAGCTGCTTCCTCACGGTTCGCTCCTGCGAGAGTTCATCGGTGGCAGCAGCTATCGTGACTGGTAATCTTCTTTTCTTTATATGACGCAGAAATCAACGGCAGGCGATCTCGTCTTCCACTCCAAGCATATCGACATCCTGCGCTACCGGGTCCCCGGCTGGGAGGCTCTGGAGCCGACGGCTCGGCGATACGTCTACCACCTCGCTGAGGCGTGCCTCTACGGGCGGGACATCCTCTACCTGCAGCATCACCCGATGGCGCTCGCCGCACGGACGATCCTGGAGGCGATCTGGGAGCAGGGGACCTTCCGCAATCACGATCTGGAGGACTACCTGACGCAGCTCTGGATGTACTCCGGCTTCCACCACCACTACAAGGAGACCAAGACGGTGCCCGCCTTTAGCCAGACCTACTTCCACGAGGCGGTGCTGCAGCTGCCGTACGATGTGGAGGCGTATCTCGCGGCGCAGGGCTTCACCCTCGACGCCCTGGAGGAGATGATCTTCGACCCGACTAAGGACCCGCTGCGGCGGGCGGACGGCGACCGCGAGTCACTGGTGGAGCGGTCAGCGGTCAACTTCTACGGACCCGGCGTCACCACAGAAGAGGCACTGAGGTTTTATGAGGAAAGGAAGGACAAGTACCGAATTGCCCCGGGGCTCAATAGCCGACTCATTAAGGATGAAAGGGGTGAGCTGAAAGAACTGACCGCCTACACCGATGGACTCTACGGCGACGCTCTGCAGGCGATTGTCCGGCAGCTCACCGCCGCACTCTCTTACGCTCCAAGCGAAGAGGCGAGTGAGACCCTCCGGACGCTGATAGCCTATTACGAGAGCGGCGACATCGACGCCTTTGCCGACTACAGTGAGCTATGGGTGCGGCTGCTGGAGCCGGTGGATCTGATCCACGGCTTCATCGAGACGTACGATGATCCGCTTGGACTCAAGGGCTCTTACGAGGGGATCGTGGAGCTGGAGGATCCTGAGGGAACGGCGAGGGTGCGACAGATCGTTGGGCTGGCGGGCTATTTCGAGCAGCAGTCGCCGATCGACGAGAACTATAAGCGGACGGAGCCCCTCGGGCGTGCCGCCCGCGCCATCGACGTGGTGATGCTGGCGGGAGACAGCTACCCCGCCTCGCCACTTGGGATCAACCTCCCCAATGACGAGCGTATGCGCGCCGAGGTGGGTAGTAAGAGCGTCACGCTCTCCAATATCTCCCTCGCCATCGACCGCTACCGCAGTGCCGCCTCGATAGACCTTTTCTACCACGGTGAGGAGGTGAAGGAGCGGCTGAGACGTTACGGCGCCGAGGCAGATATGCTCCACACCGATCTTCACGAGATCATCGGTCACGGCTCGGGGAAGCTCCTCCCCGGCATCTCGGGCGCCGACCTGAGGGAGTACGACTCCTGCATCGAGGAGGCGCGGGCGGATATCAATGCTCTCTACTTCATTGCCGACCCGAAGTTGGTCGAGCTGGGCATCCTGCCTTCGCCCGACGCTTACCGGGCGGAGTATGACCGCTACCTCACTTCCGCCCTCATCACTCAGCTCTCCCGCCTCGGCGACGACACCGTGCTGCGTGAGGCACATATGCAAAACCGCGCCCTGATCGCCCGCTACGCCCTGCAGTACCCGGAGGTGGTGACTATGGAGAAGATCAATGGAGAGCACTTTGTCCTCATCCACGACTACGAGCGGCTGCGAGAGATCTTTGGCGAACTATTGAGGGAGCTGCAGCGCATCAAGAGCTGCGGAGACTACGAGGCGGCAGCCGACATGGTTGCCCGCTTTGGCACCGAGGTGGATCCCGAGCTGAAGGAGGAGGCGATCCGTCGCGACGGAGCCACCGGCATGGCACCCTATATCGGCTTTGTCAATCCCCGCCTCACGCTACGGGATGACAGCGTGGAGATCGACTACACCGAGGGATTTATAGAGCAAAACCTCCGTTACAGCGAGCAGTACCGCACGCTGGCGCTGCCCTTGGAGAGTTTTCTCCGCAAGGAGCACAGGGTCTATGACGAGGGGAAGTGGCACGACCGGCTCAATGCGATCCGTCAGCGGCTCCGCAAGCGGATGAATGGCGACATCTCCAAGAGCATGCGCGACAAGGGGCTGCAGTACGGGATTAACTTCGGCGTCAGCCTCCCCGACCTACGGGAGATCGCCGAGGAGCAACCGCGCGACCGCTCACTCGCCGACCTGATG
The DNA here is from genome assembly GCF_000375645.1 of Porphyromonas bennonis DSM 23058 = JCM 16335. Classification (GTDB taxonomy): domain Bacteria; phylum Bacteroidota; class Bacteroidia; order Bacteroidales; family Porphyromonadaceae; genus Porphyromonas_A; species Porphyromonas_A bennonis. The sequence continues at coordinate 15,116 of NZ_AQWR01000030.1, forward strand.
TGGACGAAGGAGGTGCGCGAGATGCGTCTCCTCTCCCTGATGATCCGCCCCCGAGAGGAGCTGACCCGCAAGGATCTCCTCACACTTGCCTCCCAGTGTCGCATGATCGAGGAGTCGGAGCAGCTGGTGGTCCTGTTGCTGATCGGTTCCGGCGAGGAGGAGCGTGTGGCACTGGAGGTGGCGAAGCAGTCTCCCGACTCCGTCCTGCCGTGGGTGGTGCTGACCCGACTCGCCGTCGCCGGCACCGCCTCGTCCCGATTTGTCAAGCACTCTCTCGACTCCGCCGCAGAGGTTCTCTCTGAGGAGCGCCCGCTCCAGGCGACCTATATCCTGCGCGGCCTCTCCCGTCTCGCTGAGCGTCAGCCCGAGATGCGGCAGCGGATCGCCCGCTTCGCCCAAGCACGTGCCGAGGAGACTGACCCATTCCGCAAGGGTGTGGGGGACGAGCTGACTGACCTGCTGGATTACTTGAGACAATGAATGTACAGATAGAGAGATCCTGGAAGGAGGTGCTGAGGGACGACTTCGAGCAGCCTTACTTCCGACAGCTGACCGATCGAGTGCGTCAGGCTTATGCTGAGGGGCAGTGCTTCCCTCCGCCGCCACTGATCTTTAACGCCTTCAACCTCTGCCCCTTTGACCGAGTCAAGGTGGTGATCGTCGGGCAGGACCCCTACCACAACGTCGGGCAGGCGATGGGTCTAGCCTTCTCCGTCCCCGACGGGGTGATGATCCCGCCCTCGCTTGACAATATATATAAGGAGCTGGCCGACGACCTCGAGGTGAAGAAGCCCCTCTCCGGGGATCTGACTCACTGGGCCCGGCAGGGCGTCTTCCTCCCCAATGCAACCCTCACCGTCACGGCTCACCGACCACGAAGCCACCACGGCTGGGGCTGGGAGCACTTCACGGACAGGGCGATAGAGCTCCTCGCTGAGCGGAGAGAGCACCTTGTCTTCATCCTCTGGGGCTCGGATGCGCAGCAGAAGGCGCGCCTCATCGATCCGGAGCGGCATCTGATCCTGCGGGCACCGCACCCCTCGCCCCTCAGTGCCTACAGAGGTTTCTTCGGCAGCAAGCCTTTCTCCAGGACCAACGACTACCTCCTCCGCCATCAGATCCCCCTCATCCGCTGGGTGGAAGGCTGAGACTACCAAGAAATGCCTGAGCCGATTAGAGTGCCTAATCGGCTCAGGTTTTTGTGTATATTTGAGCCGATTAGAGGACTTAATCGGCTCACTTAGCTTATGAAGTACATCTGGCAAAGGGAGGACTTCCCGAAGTATACCTATGATCCCGAACCATTGGCGCCCGTCACCGAGCAATGCTTAGTCCTGCTTGGTGAGGTGAGGGGACTGATCTCCCTGCTTGACAAAGGCGCGCAGGAGGATCTGGCTCTCAGTCGGCTGTCCACAGAGGGCGCACTCTCCTCACGCATAGAGGGGGTGACCATAAGCCCGGATGAGCTGAGATCCTCGCTAGAGAGGCAGCTGGGACTTGCCGGTGAGACCACTCATCCGCAGAGTCGGTATGTAGAGGGGGTGGCACGTCTGATGATATTGTCTCTGAGTGATATCGGAGAACCTATCACTGCAGAGCGACTCCACGACTGGCACAGAGCGCTCATGGAGGACCGAAGGGACATCCACTCGGGACAGTGGCGGAGCTCACCATTGCCCATGCAGATTGTCTCGGGGAGAATCATCGGCAGAGAGGAGGTCCACTACGAGGCTCCTCCCTCCTCTCGCCTGGATGAGATGATGGGAGACTTCCTCAGTTTCTGCAATTCTGTGACCGTTGAGAGCGTCTCGGAGGCGATACGTCACTCCGGGATCTGCCATCTCTACTTCGAGACACTGCACCCTTATGAGGATGGCAATGGCAGAGTCGGCAGGGCACTTGCTCACCATATCCTTGCGAGAGGCTTAGGTCAGGACATCCCGATCAGTCTCTCCCACGCCATAGAGATGGATCGGGCGATCTACTATGCTCGACTCAAGGAAGCATCCCTAGGGACCATGGATGTCACTCCATGGCTCCTCTACTGGACAGAGACGGTGCGGCTCGCCCTTGAGGAGACAATTAGCCGGATCGCCTTCTTGAGACGGAGGAGGGATTTCATCCGTCGGATGAGTGAACACCCGCTTAGTGAGCGGCAGATCAAGGTGCTCCATCGGATGCTGGAGGCGGGTCCGGAGGGCTTTGCGGGCGGGATGACCCCACGCAAGTATGCTTCACTCACACGCACCTCCAAGGCGACCGCCACAAGGGATCTTGCTAAGCTGTCAGAGTGGGGCTTGCTCATCCCGGAGGGTGCGGGGCGATCGACGGCCTACAGGCTGGTGTTCGGAGAATAACCGAAGACCGTTGGTGCAAAGGGAGCCTTAGGAGGGGAAATTGTCTTATCTTTGTCACCCAAAGACAGATAACTACAGACGAGATATGTCGCACGAACTAAGCGCTAAGTACGATCCCTCCCTGGTGGAGGATAAGTGGTATGGATACTGGACGGAGCATAAGCTCTTCGCCTCTCATCCGGACAATAGACCTCCCTACACCGTCGTCATCCCCCCGCCCAACGTCACCGGCGTGCTCCATATGGGGCACATGCTCAATAATACCCTCCAGGATATCCTCGTCCGCCGGGCGCGGATGACCGGCTTCAACGCCTGCTGGGTCCCCGGCACCGATCACGCCTCCATAGCTACGGAGGCGAAGGTGGTGGCTAAGCTGGCCAAGAAGGGGATCAAGAAGAGCGACCTCACTCGCGAGCAATTCCTCGACGAGGTGTGGGACTGGACGCACGAGCACGGCGGGATCATCATCAGCCAGCTCAAGAAGATCGGCGCCTCCTGCGACTGGGACCGCCTCGCCTTCACCATGGACGAGCAGCGGAGCGAGACGGTGAATGATGTCTTCTGCGACCTCTATCGCAAGGGGCTGATCTACCGTGGTATCCGGATGGTGAATTGGGATCCGGCAGCTAAGACGGCGATCTCTGACGAGGAGGTGATCCATAAGGCGGAGCACTCCAAGCTCTACTACGTCCGCTATCCGATCGTGGAGGATCCGGAGCAGTACGTCCTCGTGGCGACGACTCGTCCGGAGACGATCTTTGGCGATGCAGCGGTCTGCATCAATCCCTCCGACGAGCGGTACACCCACCTCAAGGGCAAGCATGTCATCGTGCCGGGCGTGGGTCGCGAGATCCCCATCATCATGGATGACTACGTGGACATAGACTTCGGTACCGGCTGCCTCAAGATCACCCCCTGTCACGACATCAACGACTACGCCATCGGGGAGCGGTATCGTCTGCCTAAGTACGACGTCTTCAATGACGACGGGACGCTGAATGGCTTTGGGGGAAAGTATGAGGGGCGTGACCGCTTCGAGGTGCGCGACGCTTTTGCCACTGAGCTGGAGGAGATCGGGGCGATGGATCACGTGGAGGACTACGACAATACGGTCGGCTTCTCGGAGCGGACCGATGTCCCGATTGAGCCAAAGCTCTCCACCCAGTGGTTCCTCCGAATGGATCACTTCGTCAAGCCGGCCTACGAGGCGGTGATGAAGGATGAGGTGAGCCTGGTGCCGCCAAAGTTTAAGAGCATCTATGCGCACTGGATGGAGAATATCCACGACTGGAATATCTCCCGTCAGCTCTACTGGGGGCACCGCATCCCCGCCTACTACCTGCCTGATGGGCAGATCGTCGTGGGCGAGAGCCGCGCCGTGGCGCTGGAGGAGGCTCACAAGATTGACTCCGCCCTCACTGATGCTGACCTGAAGCAGGATGAGGACACACTGGACACCTGGTTCTCCTCCTGGCTCTGGCCGATGAGCGTCTTCGCCAATCCGATCAAGGATCCGGATAATGCGGAGCTGCAGTACTACTACCCGACCTCCACCCTCGTCTCTGGGCCGGACATCCTCTTCTTCTGGGTCGCCCGCATGATCATGGCAGGGTATGAGTATATGGGGAAGAAGCCCTTCGGCGACGTCTACCTCACCGGCATCGTCCGCGACCACCAGGGACGCAAGATGAGCAAGCAGCTTGGAAATAGCCCGGATCCGCTCCTGCTGATCAAGGAGTATGGCGCCGATGGCGTCCGGATGGGGCTGATGAGCTGCACCAATGCCGGCAACGATATCCTCTTCGACGAGTCAATGTGCGAGCAGGGGCGCAACTTCAGCAATAAGATCTGGAATTCGTACCGCCTCGTACAGGGCTGGCAGGAGAGCGAGACGGCGGAGCAGAGCGCTGCTCAGGCAGCCGCCGTGCGGTGGTTTGCCGAGGTGCTGAGCGACACCCGCAAGACGCTCGACGACCACTTCTCCAAGTACCGCATCAGCGACGCGATGATGCTGCTCTACCGCGTGGTCAAGGATGACTTCTCCGGCACCTACCTCGAGCTGGTGAAGCCCGACTACGGCAAGCCGATCGACAGCACCACGCTTGCCGCTACGAAGGGCTATCTCGAGCAGTTGCTCCTCCTTCTGCACCCGTTTATGCCCTTTATCACTGAGGAGCTGTGGCAAAACCTTGCCGACCGTGCCGACGGTGAGAGCATCATGATGCAGCAGCTGCCTGCCGAGGCGGAGCCTGACCGGGAGATCCTCCACCAGATGGCGCTCTCGAGCGACATCATCACCGGCGTTCGTGGTCTGCGCGCCCACCATGGCGTATCCCCCCGTGAGGCGGTGGAGCTGCTGATGCCGGAGGATCGCCTGACGGATGCCTCCAAGGCGGTGATCTGCAAGCTCGCCAATATCTCCGACTTCACCGTCGCACCGACGAGCGGAGACGCAGAGGTGGAGACCTTCCTCGTGGAGACGACCGTCTATGGCGTCCCATTCCGTGGGCTTATCGACATCTCTGGTGAGATCGAGAAGCTTCGCAAGGACATCAAGCACTACACCGGATTCATCGCCGGGATAGAGAAGAAGCTAAGCAACCCCGGCTTCGTCAATAACGCCCCGCAGGCTGTCGTCGATATGGAGCGGAAGAAGGTCTCCGATGCGACCGAGAAGCTGAAGAGTGCCCAAGAGCGTCTCGACCTCCTCGAGCAACAGAAGTAAACTGATCTCCCCAAGCAATCAACGTGAGATATGGAGCCGGAAATTCATGACAAGGTGATGAGCACCGCCACGATCGTTGCCGAGTTCTTCAGCCACTTCCGTGAGACGTTGCTGACGGGCGGCTGTCTGTCGGTCCACAAGGTGACCACCAGCTTTGACCTCGTCGAGGGAGAGATCCTGCTCTCCTCGGACAGCGGTCAGAGCGATAGCGAGGTGATCTATGGCTGGCTCTCCGAGGATGGCGAGCGTGCCATGGTGACGGAGCAGGAGGCGCTCCTGACGGTCCGGGAGGCGCTGCGTCGGCTGGCGTCGGCCGGGTTCTTCGAGCAGCACCCCTTTGCGATGGACATCACGATCGACTATCAGAGTGGGGGAGCGAAGGACAAGACGCTCTACTCTCACAGCGACAGCACCTGGGACGAGGTACGGCACGACAAGCTCCTCAAGGGAGCCTCCGAGGAGCTGGACCTCTTCTTCGCTCGGCTGATGGAGTAAACGTGACCGCAAGATACGACAAGAGGATGACCTCCGTGGAGATCATCCTCTTGTCGTATTATGGATTATAGTGTATTAGCGATTGGAGAGCCGGTCCTTGAGCTTCTTCAGCTGGATCTCGAGTGCCTCGCACGCCTCATCGGCAGCCTGCTCAAAGCTGTCCGCCGTCTTCTCAGAGAAGAGATCCGGACCCTTGACAGAGAGGGTGATGCGGACTTTCTTATTACGCTTCGTCTCTGGCTTGATCAGCGTCATGACCACATCAGCATCTAAGATATCTGCATAGTAGCGCTCCAGCTTTTGGACCTTGGTGGTGACAAAGTTCTGCAGGTCGTTGGAGGCCTTAAAGTCTACGTCTTGGATCTTTACGTTCATAATAATCGTAAGTAGTTGGTTGGTGATTTATTCCTTGGATGGCTTCTGAGCCCTTGGGTGGGCGCGGTACATCCTCTGCAGTTCCTCGAAGGTGGTGTGGGCGTAGATAGAGGTGGTGGATATCTCCTCATGTCCGAGGAGTTCCTTGACGCTCATCAGTCCCGCACCGTCATTAAGGAGCGCTGTGGCAAAGCTGTGGCGCAGCACGTGGGGACTCTTGCGAGAGTAGCCCGAGAGTGGCCCGAGGGCCTCTATGACGTAGCTGCGGAGCCGGCCGGCGCTGACCGGTATTCCTCGCTCAGTGGTGAGGAAGTGCGTCACCTCCGGACGCGTACTGCGGTCCCTGTAGGACAAATATAGAGCTATTTTCTGATCAAGCAAAGCACCATAGGGGATATATCGCTCCTTATTTCGCTTCCCGAGGACGCGGATCCGCCGACCGGACCGATCCACGTCGCTGACCTGCAGCCCTCGCACCTCTGCCGACCGCATACCGGTCTGAAAGAGCAGGTCGGTCACAAAGGCGACCCGTAGCAGATGCTCCCTCTCCTCCTCCCGCTCCGCAGCCTCAGCATCGGCGTAGAGCTGCTCGATCCGTCCGGTGAGCGTCTCTGCGTCGACAAAGGGTGGCAGGCTGCGCTCCATCTTGGGGAGCTGGACTGCAGCAAAGGGGTCCGTCTTTACTACGCCCTGCTTCAGGAGGTAGGTAAAGAAGGTCCGCAGGGATGACAGTCGCCGATGGACCGTGCGTGGACTGTCCCCTCGCGCCATCAGCTGCATCGCCTGTCTCCGGGCGCCCCTCAGATCGATCGACTGCAGGCTCTCCGCCGTCGGATCCACCCCACAGGTCTCCCCCCACACCTCCAGGTCACGCCGGTAGGCAGTGACGGTGTGCGGCGAAGCCCCACGCTCATAGGTGAGATAGTCGACGAAGTCCTCGATAAGGTCGCTCATGCTGCTCTCTTCTTTTTTGTTCAGATAAAGATAGTGACAATTCTCGAGAGTTACTTCTCCTTATTACGATACACATAGTCGATCCCCACCAGCCCGCCCACAAAGGTCATCACCTCCCCGTACGCCACCAGCACGCTCGAGTCGATGATCCCCTGTGGCGGCATCCAGAGGGCGGTAAAGAGGAGCGTCATGCCGCAGGTGCAGAGCATAGACGCCCACAGAAGTCTAAATCGATTGTTCTTCTCATTCATAATAGGATTACTTAGATAGTTTTGCGATCGCCAGCCGCAGGAGTACCGCAAGGGTCAGCCCCAGGACCATACCGATCAGGAATGGCTTGCGGCGATTGCTTTTGGTCAAAGGGGGAGCGGGTGCAGTGACTTCCTGAGTCGATTGCTCCTCACGTGCCGTCCGGTCTGTCGTCCGGGCCCGGTGCCGGGTCACCACCACACGTCTCGTCTCAGGCGGGAGGATCTGAAGTGTGTCCGGCAGGTCGCCGACCGGACCCTCCCACCACCGGATCGTCACCGTGTCACGCAGATCGTCACGACTCAGGCACTCCACCACGTCGCGCCTCTCCCTCTGTACCGCTCTCCCCCTGCTCCCGCAGCCGGACGTGAGACAGAGGGAGAGACAGAGCACCAGCCACCCGCTCCTCATGGCGCCACGACCCACTCCCGATTGTACAGCTTGGCGTCGAAGCAGGGACAGAGCTTGATCCACTCGTCGGGCGTGATGACCCCGTCCCCATTTCGGTCCCTCGAGAGATCTCGATGACCCACCACGAAGGCATTGGGATGGAGCTCGAGCAGCCGATGGATCAGCTGAGAGAGCGACTGACGCTGCATTGGCGTCCGGGTATCTGCCGGCATGTACTTATGATCCAGTCCTCCCTCGTAACAGATGCCGATCGAGTGGCGGTTGTGCCCCTGTACGTGTGCTCCGACGAGATCCACCGGACGCATGGCGTAGATCATCCCGTCCTTCGTGATGTAGTAGTGGTATCCGCAGCCCCTAAATCCCCGCCGCACATGGTCGCGGATCAGCTGCTCAGGCGTGTAGTCGTCGCAGTTGCGCGTGGCGCTGCAGTGGACCACCAGCAGATGGATCGCCCTCCGGGAGCGCCGGATCTCCTCCGCTCCGGTCACCGGACGGGGCCCGCTGTAGTCCTCCAGAGGGTGAGGTGCCAGCTTATCGACCATAGACGGTTGCGTATAGATTTGTGTCATGATATGGGTAATAAATGGTTTGTAAAGGTGTGATCTGTGAGGAGGAGAAACACCCGATGGTGTCTTCCTCATAAAGACCTTTGCAAAATGGTCTTTCGCCGAAAAAGCACCGCTTTTTCGGCAGGGACTTTGCAGAATACCCCAGATGCAAGGAACTGAGAGTGAGGGCGAAGGGAGTGTGCTTACGCACATGACCAAGCCCGAATCTCGAAAGTGACGCCGCAGATGGGGTATTATGCAAAGGTCTCTCATAGTGAGATGACGAAGTGTCACCCTCGTCATCCCCGGAGGAGCCTTCATCTCAGCCGAGGTGTCGGCTCCTCGTGCTTAGTGGCTGCTTAGTTGATCTCGCTACCGCCAGTCTCCTTACCGCCGGTCTCGCCACTCGGAACG
>NZ_AQWR01000031.1 GCF_000375645.1 Porphyromonas bennonis DSM 23058 = JCM 16335
CTGGACGTGGTGATGCTTGAGGACCAGCAGCTTAAGAGGAAGAATAATGAGGCAAAGAACTTCAACATTATGTCTAAAATCGCTCTTTTCTTTGTCGACAAAATGAAGGAAAAAAGCGGCAAAAGACTCATCACCCAATTCCGGACCAACGCCACTCTGAAGCCCTCCGAGCTGCTATCTATCAAGCTGTGAGCCCATTCCCCAAAAACGTCAGCCCTGGGCAGATGACCAGGGGTGACGCATTTGAGCCATAAAGCAAGGAAGCGATAATCCCTATCGCTGTGCAATCCCGTCGACTGATCCCCGCCCTGCTGCTACCGTCTGCCGATCCCGCAGGGGCGAAGCCCCGGAGGGATCATCGCTTTTTAGACCGGGTGTCGAGGCACGAAGTGCCGAAGACCCCGGGAAAGAAGACCTCGGGAAAGATATACGACCCCGCCAGGGTGTCGCACTTACCAGTTTGTCAATCAGTGCGACACCCTAGCGGGGTCGCGGGATCGTTTGCGATGTCTAATCCCCGGGTCGTCGGGGCTACGCCCCTCGACCCGGGTCTAAAAAGCGGGCACCCCTGTCGGGGTGCTTCGTTCCTCACTCTTCACGATGAGTTGGATGACTTATTTAAAGCTCAAATGCGTCACCCTTGGGCAGATGACGGGACAGGGGTACTCGACCAACAGTGACCCCTCAGACTAATACCGGTATTAGAAATAACAGATCTTCACCCGCTGACAGTCAGCATAGTGTGAGACTCTTTGTTTTGCTCTCTGGAGGACTCCGAGTCCGACCGCTCAGGATGGGGGATCCTGATGCATTTGTCCTCTCCCAATGCTCGGATAGAGCGCCTGAGGAGCACAAGTCGGACTCAGACGAGGGTACATGATTGCCTGGGTTAGAGAAAAGTGCTATCTTTGCACGCCGATTATTATCAAGAGGTCTGATGTCGAGAGCTATGGCTTATCCTCGCAGGGGGCTGCACGCCCACCACTGATTTGCAAAGAGAGACCGTTTTTCACAGGCCGGGCTCGCGAGACATCTACCGCTGGATATAACTCAATACTAATAAGTTACTAGTAAATGGATACTTTAAGTTATAAGACCATTTCTGCAAATAAGGCAACTGTCGAGGCTGAGTGGCTTCTCGTAGACGCCACCGGTCAGCCCATCGGACGACTCTGCAGTGAGATCGCCAAGTTGCTGAGAGGGAAGCACAAGCCTTCCTTCACACCGCACGTAGACTGCGGTGACAACGTCGTTGTCATCAATGCTGACAAGGCCATCATGACCGGCAAGAAGTGGACCGATCGCGTCTATGTGCGCTACACTCGCTTCCCCGGAGGACAGCGTCTCTCCTCTCCTAAGAGAGAGTTTGAGAAGGGTGGTGCAGACCGCCTCGTCCGTCGTATGGTAGCAGGGATGCTGCCAAAGAATCGCCTCGGCAAGACGCTGATCAATCACCTCTACATCTATGGAGGTGAGGAGCACGATAAGGCTGCTCAGAAGCCCCGTAAGATCGAATTCCCCAACCTGAAGTAAGAGAAATAGCATAGCATGGAAGTAATCAATGCACTCGGCAGAAGAAAGGCATCTGTCGCCCGTGTCTATCTCAAGGAGGGCAGCGGGAACATCACGATCAATAAGAAGGCTCTGGAGGAGTTCTTCCCCAATCCTTTCCTCATCCGCATCGTGAAGCAGCCTCTGGCTCTCCTCGGTGTAGAGGATCGCTACGACATCAATATCAACGTCAATGGCGGTGGCACCACCGGTCAGAGCGAGGCCTCTCGTCTCGGTATCGCTCGTGCTCTCGTCAAGGTCAATCCTGACGACAAGGCTGCGCTGCGTGCAGCCGGCTTCATGACTCGCGACGACCGTGTCGTAGAGCGTAAGAAGCCCGGTCAGCCCGGAGCTCGTCGTAAGTTCCAGTTCTCTAAGCGTTAACCTAATCGAGCAGTTCGCTGTAAGACTACGTTTAGCATCCAAGCTTGTGAGATGGGGCTCTGTCGCCCCCTACTGCGCAGGCTGATCTCTTAAGATAATCAAGAAGAAAGTAAACGATATATGTCACAAATAACGTTTGACCAATTGCTCGATGCAGGCGCACACTTCGGTCACCTTACCCGTAAGTGGAATCCTGCAATGGCTCCATACATCTTTATGGAGCAGAATGGCATCCATATCATCGATCTGCACAAGACCGTAGCTAAGATCGATGAGGCATGTGAGGCTCTCAAGAAGTTTGCCCAGGAGGGTAAGACTGTCCTCTTTGTCGCTACCAAGAGATCGGCTCAGGAGTCGGTAGCGAGGCTTTGCGGAGAGGCAGGTATCCCCTTCGTCACCGAGCGCTGGCTGGGTGGTATGCTGACCAACTTCCCCACCATCCGTAAGACGGTCTCCAAGATGGACCGCATCGACAGGATGAAGGGCGAGGGCGTCTTCGACAACCTCTCCAAGCGTGAGAAGCTGCAGATCGACCGTCAGCGTGAGAAGCTGGAGAAGAACTTCGGCTCCATCGCTTCCATGAAGACGCTCCCCAGCGCCATCTTCGTCATCGACTCCGTGCGTGAGCACATCGCTGTCAAGGAGGCTCACCTGCTCGGTATCCCCGTCTTTGCTATCGCTGATACCAACGCTAATCCGCGCGACATCGACTTCCTGATCCCCGCCAACGACGACTCCCACGATGGCATCGAGCTGATCGTGGCTGCCGCTTGCGAGGCTATCAAGGAGGGCTCTCAGGAGCGCAAGATCCAGAATACGGACAACTCCGGTAAGGAGGGTGACTCCGAGGATGAGAGTGGCGAGGGCCGCGGCCGTCGTCGCCGTCGCTTCTCCGGTGTCCGTCGTGCCATGGAGGAGAGTGAGGAGCAGGAGGCTGACTCTTCCGCTGAGGAGAGTGAGGCTGATAACGAGACCGAGACCGAGACTTCGACTGAGGAGTAAGGCAATCGCTTATTACCCATTCCTCGTGAGGGTACGCCCACCGATGACTTCAGTCTATCGGTCATTATGACACTAAGGCCCTCTTGCTTCCATCGTAATAAGAGGGGACGCAAGAGGACCTTACTTTTTTATACCAGCTAATAATCATAACAACTAAACTACATACACTACTATGGATGTATCGATGAAGGACATCAAGGCACTGCGCGATCTTACCAATGCAGGCCTTGCTGACATTAAGAAGGCTCTCCAGGAGGCTGAGGGAGATCACGACAAGGCTGTCGAGATCCTCCGTAAGCGTGGTCAGGCTATCGCTGCCAAGCGCTCTGAGCGTACCGCTGAGCAGGGCTGCGTGCTTGCTAAGTACGAGGATGGCTTTGCTGCTATCGTCGCGCTGAAGTGTGAGACCGACTTCGTCTCTGCTACCGATGGATTCCGTGCCGTGACCGAGGGCATCCTCGACGTCGCCATGAAGCATAAGCCGAAGTCTCTCGAGGAGCTTCTCGCTCTCACGATGGAGAACGGTCACACGGTAGAGGCTGAGGTGACTCAGCAGTCCGGTGTCACGGGTGAGAAGGTCGAGCTCGGTCACTACGAGTACATCGAGGCACCTCATACCTGTGGCTATATCCACGCCGGTAATATGCTCGCTGCGATCGCAGGATTCAATGTAGAGCCCTCTGAGAAGATGGCCAATGAGATCTGCATGCAGATCGCGTCGATGAATCCTGTCGCTATCATGCCTGAGGGCGTGACTGAGGAGATCAAGGAGCGTGAGCTCGAGATCGCTCGCGATAAGGCTCGTGAGCAGGGCAAGCCCGAGAACCTCCTCGATCGCATCGCCGAGGGATCTCTCAATAAGTACTACAAGGAGAATTGCCTCCTCATGCAGGAGTCCATCCTCGACAGCAAGAAGACTGTAGAGCAGATCCTGAAGTCTGAGAATAAGGAGCTCACTGTAGTCGACTTCAAGCGTGTCAATCTGAATAAGGACTAATCGTCCCTCCCGATAATTACTAATGGGGGCTGTATCGCACACTGCGGTACAGCCCCCATTGCAGTAGGTAAGATCTCAGATGATAGTAAGAGATTAGGGAGCAGCACCACATGTGGTGCTGCTCCCTAATCTTAGTGTCTTGGTCGGGTGCTTACTTGCAGCCCTCGGGGACGATCAGTTGCTTGGGATCGTCCTCTGCGATGGACTTGTAGTAACTCTGGCTGTAGCCGGGCTGGTCAGGGAAGACGATCATGCCGTTCTCGGTCTCGAAGTGACCATTCTTCTCCTTCTTGACATTACCATCGATATACTTGACGATGAGGTACTGAGCCAGCTCGCGGTAGCGATCGGTGGCACCATTGGCGCACTTGGCTGAGTACTGCGTCAGGTAGGCGACAGCGGCCTCACGACCCTCGCTCTTCTCGATCTCGAGGGCGCGTGCCTCCACGGCAGCCTGGTTGTCGAAGAATCCCTTCTCCAGCTCCTGCTGTACCGGGCGGATGTCGCGGATCATGTAGTCGTACTTGCTGTAGCACATATTGGCAACCCAGTTATTGATCCAGAAGGCACTGGTCCAGGAGAACTCGGTCATGCTGCCATTGCCGACGCGGAAGGCGAGGGGAGACTCTGTGATGCAGCCGTACATGGGTGAGAAGACGGTTGTATTGGCATCATCGCAGCCAAACCAGAGTACAGGTCCGACGAGGTCGGGCTTGTTGTTGCGGAGCTGAGCCACGAGGACGAAGCCGGTCTGCTGGGTAGCGATAGCGCGCTCATTGAGATACTCCTTGCCGTCGACCGTGAAGTTCATCGGTCTCCAGCGGTAAGGGACGCCATAGGTAGCTCCTGCATCCTTTGTCATATCCATAGGGGTACCCTCGTAGTGATCGCGCATCATATTCTGCACGTCAGCGACAGAGAGCTTGCGATCAGGGACGACGTAGAGAGGCATCGGCTCGGCATCTGCCTTATAGCCCATCACGAGGTCGGTGTACTGGTCCATGCCCTTGTGGAAGCGATTGAAGTACGACCATACTCTCGCCTCGCAGCCTCGCAGCCCGCTGAAGGTGTAGGGATTGTAGACCTTCTGGAAGGAGAAGTCTGCATCCTTACCCTTGAAGAGACCCTTCTGGCGGGCAAAGGAGATGACGTCCTTGGAGTAGAGCCAGTTATCCTTATCCTTAAAGTTGATCTTCTGGATACGGGCCTGATTGGCGTGCGCCGTGATGGCGTTGTCGGGGATACGGGTGGCTACCCAGACGGCGCCCTTCTCGCCCTTACCCTTGCCGATCAGCTCCATGAGCCATACCTCGTTCTTGTCAGCGATGGTGAAGGTCTCTCCGGTGCTGCAGTACCCGTGGTCACGGACGAGACCGGTCATGACGTCGATCGCCTCGCGGGCACTTTTGGAGCGCTGCAGGGCAATGTAGATCAGGCTGCCGTAGTCGATGAGACCCTCGGTCCCCTCGAGCTGCTCCAGTCCGCCCCAGGTGGTCTCAGTGATGCAGACCTGGTGCTCATTCATATTCCCCACCACGTTGTAAGTGTGAGCGACCTGAGGGATCTGTCCCTTGTACTCGCCCGTGTCCCACACGTAGACATCCATCATGTGTCCCGGCTCCCAGTCACGGGCTGCCCAGTGGTAGAGCTCTCCGTAGAGGGTGTGGCTGTCGGCTGCATAGCTGACGATGACGCTCCCGTCGACAGAGGCATTCTTGCCGACGATGAGGTTAGTACATGCTTGGGAGCTCTGAGGAAGCAGGAGCGCTGAAGCGAGCACTGCACTCAGAGTCATACCCCACTGCAATAGTTTTTTCATAGGTTGCTTTGAGTAATCCTTATGATTGAACAAATGATTGAACTTGATACCGCAATATAGTCATTTTCCGCCGAATTAGCGTCAGATCTACTTACAGGTCTATCTTCATCTCGATCAGTGTGCGGTCATCCTGCTCAATGGTGAAGCTTGCGGTGCTCGAGTCTGTGTAGCTGACTCCCTCGACGAGGCTCTCGTACGTGGGCGCTCCGAGGTGGGTGATAGACTGGATGGTGATGAGGTACAGCGTATTACGCACCACGGCATACCGCCCGATGATCTCGAGGGAGGGTGCGACATCATCACCGAAGTGCCTGATCGGGATGCTGTAGAAGGCGTACCCCTTAGTGTAGATCTTAAGATCCTCGGAGTCGTATCCCTCGTCTTCGGGCTTATTAGCCAGTGGATCTCCCAGCTGTGGGTCAGTAGTCCCGGACTTGAGCGCTGTATTGATTGCAAGACCGATCTCCAGGAGTTTCGTTTGTTCCTTTGTGGGCTTAGAATTCTTTGCCTTATAGGCAGCGACCGCTTTTTCATACTCATTCTTAAACTTTATCCAGTCGTAGTTCTTGCCCTTATAGGAGAACCAAGTCATTTGTGAGCTTACGGAGTAGGGAAGCTCGCTGGTTGTAGGTGTTACTTGCACTTTCATGATCAGCCTAGTTACGGTCTGGGTGCAGAGGTCGCCGGGGGCAGTGGTGTTTTCCGGTACTATTATAGGCTTGGTGATCTCCTTTGTTGATGAAAACGCAGAATAGAGGGAGGAATGACTTATCTTTATATGGCTGTAGCTGAAGCTTTCCCTGAACTGATCTCCAGTCCATGACTTGAGTCCTGAGTAGTTGTTGTCCATCGGGATGGAGAGGCCGAGCTCTTTGTCCTCTGCCATCTGAGGAAATAGCAGCAGAGTTTTATTCAGCACGTCAGGATAAAGCTGTACACGATCCTCTGCGGTAACCTCCGACTCTCCCGGTTCCTTCCGGATATTCTCGTACTTTACGAGTATAGCGGCATCGGTAGCCTTGAGGGTAATGCCACCAAGCTTCAGGGGGCTCGAGCCTATCGCCTTGAGGAGGTCTTCCCTTGAGACCTTCGTCGGGTTGTCGATGTTTGTAGCCGAGCTGTATAGCTTGGTGGAGTACTTTAGATCATTGCCATGAATTGTCTCGTTGGTAAAGTCTATGTCGAGCGGGCGCTTGAGCTCGTTGTAGTCCTTGCCGGTTGTTGTCGCGCTAATGATCGCCTGAGAAGGTGTGGAGAAGAAGATGATGGTGTAGTCTGCCGGGGCTATCCCGCTAATGCCGGTGATGGATAGCAGCCCTCCGTTGCTCTCAGGATTGAGCAGGTCGGCTCCCTCTCTGTCATCCTGGAATAATCTAATGTCTTTGTCAAAGGCATAAGCCACTTCTGTCGGGTTCCCCGACTCGTCCTGCTTGTACAGCACTACTCTGAGACCGTTCATAGTCCAGAGCTGCCCCTTGTCCTCTATGAGGTTGTTGTCGGCCCTGAGTCGTGCGTCAGGTCGTTGGTGGGTGGCGACATTGAGGTCAAAGGAGATCGATGCCGTACCGGATGTGGCCGGATCGACGTCTTCCAGCTCCTGTCGCGGGCTGCTGCATCCTACTGCGAGAAGCGCTATGGAGGCGAGTAGGGTACTCTTTAGTCTTTTCATGAGTTACGTTTTAGCTATTGGTTATTGAGTATAATCTTATCTTGAGAGCTGTCCACAGTATATCCCTGTGAGGATAGGAAGTTAAGCGTGTACTTCCACTCCTTACGGCTAAGCGTGGGAAACAGTTGCTTCAGCTCGTCCCTCCCGATACCCTCTTTGCCCCGCGAGAGTATCTCCTCCGTGATGTCGTGGATAAGTCTGTAGGTCAGCTTCCCGGACTTGTGGGACAGGCAGTAGTCGCAGTATCCGCAAGGGAGTGGGTCTCGCTCCCCGAAGTAGTCCATTAGGATCCTGACCCTGCAGTCATCGTCGCAATGGATGTAGTCTATCATCCGCGTGAGGCGATCGATCTCCCCTTGCAGCTGATGGTCGTAGATATATGAGGGGATCTTGACCTCCCTCCCCGGGAGGCGCTGCCGGGTGTATACGATGTAGTCAGATCGCTGCCCCGGCACATAGTCGATCACGCCCCATCGGCGCATCTGGATCAGCATCCGATAGAGCTGCTCGGGGAGCAGTCCCAGCTTGGACTGGAGCATCGACTCATCGATAAAGGCGTACTCCGTAAAGATCCCCTCATAGCTCCGGAGCAGGAGCTCGACCAAGTCGTCATACTTCTCCTCCCCATCGGTAAAGAAGGTGTAGAGATCCTGTCGGTGTATGGTAAATATCAGCCGGCTCGCCATATGGTAGTCCTCCTTGTACTCTATATAGCCGGAGAGGCTGAGGATCTTGAGTGAAGCTCTGAGGACGTAGAGGGGACAGTGATACCGCTTGATAAAGTCGTAAGGTAGGAGTTCGTGGTACGATCCTGTACCCGACTCCACAGCTACCCGGAAGAAGTCTCCCAGCCAATTGTATATCTGTACAACGGTCTCCGGAGGCGGGTAGTGCGACTTGATCAGCTTGGAGAGGTACTCCTCGTCCTCCTGTGGGGTATAGAGCAGCACGGCATAGGACTGCTTCCCATCCCTCCCGGCTCGTCCCGCCTCCTGGTAGTAGCTCTCGGGGCTAAATGGAGAGATCGGGTGGATCACCAGGCGAACATTATCCTTGTCTATACCCATACCGAAGGCTGTGGTGCAGACCATGATCCTCAGCTCGTCGCTCTGCCAGGCGCTCTGTCGCTGCTGCTTGACGGCAGGATCCAGACCGGCGTGGAAGAAGTCTGCGCTGAATCCTGCGTCCCGGAGCAGCTCGGCGTAGCGCTCTGCCTGCCGTCGGGTCCGGACGTAGACGAGACTGCTCCCCTCCACGCTGGAGAGGATATGGATCAGCTCACGAGGCTTATTGTAGGTCCTGCGGACGACATAGGAGAGACTGTCTCGGTAGAAGCTCCTCTTGTAGATCCTGTAGCCCTCCCTGAATTCCAGGCTCCGCACCACGTCCTCCACGACGCGAGGAGGAGCCGTTGCCGTGAGGGCAAGTATCGGCACTTCCTCTCCGATAAAGGTCCGAGCGGACGCAATATTGAGATAGTCGGGTCTGAAGTCGTACCCCCACTGGCTGATGCAGTGACACTCATCGACCACGATGAGTGAGATGTCCATTGCGCTCAGCCTGCGGAGGAAGAGCTCGTTTTGCAGTCGCTCCGGGGCGATGTAGAGGATCTTATAGTCCGAGGCGTAGACGATATTGTCCAGCACCGCGAGCGTCTCACTGCGGGTCATCCCGCTATAGAGCGCCTGCGCGTGGATCTGCAGCGATCTGAGCTTATCGACCTGATCCCTCATCAGGGCGACGAGGGGCGTGATCACAAGTGTGATCCCATCGAGCATCAGCGCAGGTACCTGGAAGGTGATCGACTTTCCTCCTCCCGTCGGCATCAGAGCAAGAGTGTCGTGTCCCTCGAGGACCGACCTGATGACCTCCTCCTGCATGGGGCGAAAGGAGTCGTACCCCCAGACCTCTCTCAGTACTTCAAGAGGTGTCGCCCGACTCAGATCCTTACTCATGTGCCCTCCTGATCCTTACAGATCTGCGGTGTGGAGACGGATGTCCTTGATGTTAAGCTGAGTGTTGTGGTGCCCCTGCCTCGTGAATTCGTCTATGGTATACGCCACGTCAAAGGTCGTATCCTGCTGGAGCATAGCGAGCTTGTCCGCCTGATTGTACGCCATGGCCTGCATAATAGGCATCTGATCGGGCATACTGAGGACGAGCTTAAGGTGCGACCCCTGGTATCCGGTGATACGGGGAGGGGTGACGCAGACCACGCCGTAGGTGACGAAGATGGGCGGCTCATTACCGTGACCAAAGGGGGCGAGCTTGAGCAGCTGGCGTCTAAATTTCGGGGTGATCTCCCTGAGTTTCAGCTCCTCCTCGATATGGAGTACCGGGGTGAGGTCGTCCAGCGAGATCTCCCGGTCAGCTAGCTCCGTCACTTCCTTCATGAATCGGTGGAAGTTCTTCTTCTTGATCGTGAGACCGGACGCAAAGGGA
Source organism: Porphyromonas bennonis DSM 23058 = JCM 16335 (assembly GCF_000375645.1). Classification (GTDB taxonomy): domain Bacteria; phylum Bacteroidota; class Bacteroidia; order Bacteroidales; family Porphyromonadaceae; genus Porphyromonas_A; species Porphyromonas_A bennonis. The sequence goes on from NZ_AQWR01000031.1 coordinate 9,865, forward strand.
TGCCCGCCGAAGTTCTCCAGCAGGTCGGCGCACCGCTCGATCAGGGAGTAGATGTTGAAGCCGCGCACACTCCGAGCCGATCCCGAGATGGTCTGGCTGTCCGAGTCGGAGAGTACGATCGTGGGACGGTTGTACTTCTCGCTCAGACGGCTCGCCACTATCCCGATGACACCGCTGTGCCAGGAGGGATCATAGACCACGATCACTTTGTGCTGATCCATGTCCTTAAATCCCTCCACGATCTCATTCGCCTCCTGCGTGATCGACTGATCGATCTCCCGTCGCTGGGTATTGTACTTATCCAGATTGACGCTCCGCTTGAGGGCGTCCTTTGGGTTCTTGGAGAGAAGTAGCTCCACCGACTCCCGACCATTTTGGATCCGGCCGGAGGCATTGATCCGCGGACCGATCTTGAAGATGATGTCCGAAATGTCCAGAGTCTGATTGCTTATGCCGCTGACATTAATCAGCCCCTTGAGACCCATGGTGGGGTGGCGATTGAGCTTCTTGAGCCCATAGTACGCCAGGATCCTATTCTCATCCCGTAGCTCCACCAGATCAGCGGCGCAGCTGACGGCCACCAGGTCGACGAGGTCGTAGAGACCTCTCTTGTCCGATCTATTGCTCATGGCAAAGGCCTGCATGAGCTTGAAGCCCACCCCACATCCGGAGAGCTCCTTGAATGGGTATCCCGAGTCGGGAGCCTTAGGATTGAGCAGCGCCACGCAATTGGGTCGCTCACGTCCCGGCAGGTGGTGATCGCAGACGATGACATCGATGCCCAGCTCGGCTGCCTTCTCGATCATCAGCACCTCCTTCGTCCCGCAGTCGAGCGTGATCAGCAGGGTACAGCCGCTCTCCTTTGCGAAGTCCAGTGCCTTATCGGAGATCCCGCTCCCCTCTGTGTAGCGGTCCGGTATGTAAAACTCGAGCAGCGGTGTGATCTGTCGCAGGTACTTGTATACCAGCGCCACGGCCGTCGTACCGTCGACGTCATAGTCGCCGTAGATCAGTATCCGCTCCTTATTGCCGATCGCCTGATTGATCCTCCGGACCGCTGCGTCCATATCCTTCATGAGGAAGGGGTCGTGCAGCTCGCTCAGCCTCGGCTCAAGGAAGTGCTCCGCCTCATCGACGCTCCTCACCCCCCGCTGCACCATAAGTGAGGTGATGGAGGTAAGGAGCTTATATTTTTGAGCCAAGAGAGATGCTATCTTCTTCTCTTCGTCAGATAGCTCTTTGACTTTCCAGTGATTATACATGGGGATAAATATTTATTCCCAAATGTAATCATTTTTGTCCATCCATCCCTTGGGGCTTGAGTTAGTGGCAGGTGGAGGCACGTCATAGTCTACTGTCGCCTTACGACCTGGGTATGGGGCTAAAGACGGAACTCCTCGTATCCCTCAGGCATGTCGTAGATCGAGTTGCGGAGTATCTTGTAGCCCGCTTCTCTTCCATCTGGAGGAAAGTAGATCAGGAGGTAGTCAAATCGGATGTCCTTGTAGGTCAGGTCTCTACCGCCATTCTTGTCGCAGAGGAAGGCCTTAGCTGCCTTGAGGATATTGAGCTGCTTCTTAGGAGGGATGAGTGACTCTATGTCCCGCAGGGCTCCGAGGTTACTCCTCGCCTTTACCTCTATGAAGCAGAGGGTGGAGCCCTCCATAACGATCAGGTCCAGCTCCAGAGGACCGGACTGATAGTTCTGTGCGATGATGGTGTAGCCCTTTTGCCGCATCAGGTCGGCGCACATCAGTTCCACCGTATGACCATCGATCTTACGTCCGTCGTCCTGCATCATCGTGGTGGCTTATCCCTCTCTCGTAGTCCAGCAGTCTCCTCTTCTGCTCCACGCCCCATCGGTAGCCGCCGATGGAGTGATCCGCCGGCACTACCCGGTGGCAGGGGAGGAGGATCATGTACCTATTCTGTGACAGGAGTCGACCCACCGCTCGGGCATATCCGCCGGGTAGGGCATTGAGCCTACAGAGCTCGCCGTAGGTCACCGTCTCTCCTCGTCGGATCCGGCAGAGGATGCTCCAGAAGTGTGGTGCCCACTCGGGACTCTCCTGGTGGAGCGTGTATCTGCTCGGTAGCGGGGTGCAGTGCGATAGGGCATCCTGCAGATCGTCGTAGAGGGGCGTCTCCTCGTGGAGAGTGTCCGGTGCGGGGAGACAGGACCACAGATCCAGCGTGACCGGGTCCATAAGGACCTGCACCGGACCTATCGGAGAGTCGAAGAGGTGTCTCTCACTCCTCGTAATCGACGCAGGCTCGGGAGACAAGGTAGGGCTTGATGTACTTACCCACGAGGGCGACATGATCCGGGTGGACGGCGTAGTCGTGGAGCTTCCGGAGGTCCTCACAGTGAGCGATGAGCGCGAGGTCGTACTTCTCCGCAGGATTGACATTAAGCTCTATGTGTAGGTCTACCAGCTCCTCGATGGAGTGGGGCAGCTGCTCAAAGTCTGCCTTCAGTGCGGCGAGGTGAGCCTTCTTTTCTTCTCCTGCCAGCTTCTCGTCGAGCTGGAAGAGGACAATATGAGTGATCATGATTTATTGGATGTTAGAGAATTGTATTTCATCAAGCTGCGAGTCCTTGTACCCCAGGAAGTAGAGGATGCCGTCCAGCCCGGTCGTAGTGATGGACTGCTTGGCACTCTCCTGCACCTTGGGCTTCGCGTGGAAGGCTATGCCCAGTCCCGCTGTGGAGAGCATCGGCAAGTCGTTGGCTCCATCGCCGACAGCGACGGTCTGGCGGATGTCGACCTTCTCCAGTTGGGCGATGAGCTTCAGGAGCTCCGCCTTACGTTGTCCGTCGACCACCTCACCGACATATCGTCCGGTCAGCTTCCCGTCAGGACCGACCTCGAGGTCATTGGCATAGACGTAGTCGAGGTCAAAGAGGTCCTTGAGGTAATTACCGAAGTAGGTGAAGCCACCGCTGAGGATGGCGATCTTAAAGCCGACACGCTTGAGGATATGCATCGTCCGCTCGAGACCGTCCATTAGCGGGAGATTGACGGCAATGTCATGCATGACACTTGCGTCCAGCCCCTTGAGAAGTGCCACTCGCTCCCTAAAGCTCTCTCGGAAGTCGATCTCTCCGCGCATGGCACGGGCGGTGATCTCCTTTACCTGATCCCCGACGCCTGCCCTATCGGCAAGCTCGTCGATCACCTCGGTCTTGATGAGGGTCGAGTCCATATCGAAGCAGATCAGTCGTCTCATCCGGCGGAACATGCTGTCCTGCTGGAAGGAGACGTCCATATGATGCTCGTCTGATATGCGGATGATGTGTCGCTGCATGGCGACTTGATCCTTAGGGGTGCCGCGGAGGGAGATCTCGATGCTGGCTCTCGGGTGCCGCTGATTCTCCACCAAGGGGATGCGCCCGGTCAGGCGATCCACGGAGTCGATATTCATCCCCTGATCCGCTACCTCCTTGGTGATCGCTGCCACCATATCGGCGGTGATGGTCTTGGCGAGGAGCGTGATGATGTACTTATTCTTCCCCTGATTGCCGACCCACTCCGAGTAGCTGTCCGGGTCGATGATGCGGAAGGTGACCGTCACGCCGAGGTCATTGGCGCAGAAGAGCAGGTCCTTCAGCACATTGCCACTGCCACTTGAGGAGACAGAGAAGAGGACGCCGAGGGTGAGGTGCTTATGGATGTCGACCTGCCCGATGTCGAGGATCGTCAGGTCGTGCTTAGCAAGTACGGTGGTGATGGCTGCAGTGACGCCCGGGCGATCGGTGCCATTGAAGACAGCCAGTAGGATTTCCTTCTGATCAGATGATTCCATGCTTTACAATAGTGTAGGCTCAAAACTTGTCTTAGCAAAGATAGCAATTTGCCCGACTACTTGGACGAACTCCCTTGATCTGTAGGCCGGGGGATGCATCTAATTCTCTCGAGGCAGTGGGGAGCTGTCTGTAAGGGCACAAAAAAAGGGGTCGATGTCTCTCGTGGATGAGAGGCATCGACCCTTGCTTGCTATGTGAGTGTGTTACTTGCGCCGCTGGAGGCGGGCATCCACCTTTGCCGTCAGCACCTCGCGGAGTTGCTCATCGGGGATGCGGACAAGTACATCGTGAACGAAGGCGGAGGTGAGCATATCGTGCGCCTCATCCTCGGGGATACCCCTCTGCTCCATATAGAAGAGCGCTGCCTCGTCCAGCAGACCGGTTGCCAGTCCGTGAGCGCACTTGACATCGTCAGCATAGATCTCCAGCTGAGGCTTGGAGTACATCTTTGCCTCCTTGGAGAGGAGGAGGTTGCGATTATGCTGGTCGGCATCCGTCCGGATCGCACCGGGCTCCACGTAGATCATCCCGGAGAAGCTCCCTACGGAGTGATCCGAGAGGGTGTACTTGAAGAGCTCGTCCGTGTGCCCGTCGGTCTCACTGTGGAAGATATTGGACCAAATGTCGCAGAGGTTGTCGTCGCGCAGGATCGCCAGTCCATCCATCTGCAGGTCGGCGTGCTTGCCAGCGAGGTCGATGAAGAGATTGATCCTCGTCCGCTCGGGGTGAGAGACGATCTCAGTCAGGGTCATGCGCGCATCCTCACCGATCCGGGCGTGGACGTTGTGGAGTAGGCGCGTCCCGTGAGTCTGCTCTATGTAGTCGTAGAGGTGCAGGTCAGCCCGGTCGTGCACGTAGATCTCGGTGGTGATGAGAGCAGCAGCCCCCTCCTCGGGGAGGTTGCGGTGCGACTGCATCATAGTCACCCGGCTCTCCTCGTCGCAGATGATCAGTAGGTGTCGGGCGGAGAGACCGCGACCGAGGAGATAGATCAGCTCGAGCGGGACCTCCACCCGGCGGCGTGGCTCTACGTAGAGTACCATAGCCTCCTCAGCCAGCAGGTCGGTAAGAGAGGGGACAGCCCGCTCTCTCAGGTCGCGCTGTGTCCCAAAGAGCTTTGCCGGCTCAGGATAGAGCTCAGCGAAGCGGCTCAGAGGTCCGACAAAGCAGCCCTCTATCTCTGCCCCCTCTGAGCAGAGGAGACGGCTGTCCTCCAGGAGCCGGTAGGGAGTCAGGTCGCTCTCCACTACTGTGGACTGACGTAGCTCGGTGTCATCAAAGATCCCCAGGTCGAAGTGAGCATAGTGCTCAGGTTCGTGCTTGGGAAGAGGCTTCTTGCGAAGGAGCTCCCTCGCCTCCTCCTGACGACTTGTCATCAGAGGGGAGTCTGAGGTGACGCTGTCCGAGAGGGTAAGGAAGTGCTCGGTGAGTTGTTGTTGCTTTGACATCATAACTCAGTCCTCCTTCTGCTCCTCTCTGAGCCAGTCGTAGCCCTTATCCTCCAGCTCCAGTGCGAGCTCAGGACCGCCAGTCTTTATGATTTCTCCATTCATCAGCACATGGATGACATCCGGGCGGATATAGTCGAGCAGCCTCTGGTAGTGGGTGATGACGATCGCAGAGAAGTGGGGCGAGCGCATACTATTGACCCCCTCGGCAACCGTCCTGAGGGCATCGATGTCGAGACCGGAGTCTGTCTCATCGAGGATCGCGAGAGAGGGCTCGAGGACGAGCATCTGGAAGATCTCGTTGCGCTTCTTCTCTCCGCCGGAGAAGCCTTGGTTGACAAACCTCTTCATTAGGTCGGAGGGGAGCTTCACCTGCTTCTGCTTCTCCTTGAGGAGCTTGAGGAAGTCGGCGGCCTTCACCGGATCCTTGCCCTCCTCCTTGCGCTTGGCGTTGAGGGCGGCACGGAGGAACGAGGTCATACTGACCCCGGGGATCTCCACGGGGTACTGGAAGGACATCATCAGCCCTTTCTGTGCCCGGAGTGACGGACTCATCTCGAGGAGGTTCTCACCATTGAAGGTCACGCTCCCCTGCGTGGGCTCGTAGGGTGGTCGTCCCGTGAGGACGTTGGCGAGAGTGCTCTTACCTCCGCCATTGGGACCCATGATGGCGTGTATCTCGCCGTCGGGTATGTGGAGGTTGATCCCGCGTAGTATCTCTTTGTCGCCGATATTGGCGTGTAGGTTTTCTATATGTAACATGATGTAGTATCTGTAGTAAGTGTCATTATCCCACGGAGCCCTCGAGGGAGATGGATAGGAGAGCCTTCGCCTCGATGGCAAATTCCATCGGGAGCTTCTCCATCACCTCCTGGGCGTAACCACCGACGATGAGTCCGATCGCCTCCTCCTCGGGGATGCCCCTCTGCTGGCAGTAGAAGAGCTGGTCCTCGCTGATCTTGGAGGTCATCGCCTCATGCTCGATGATGGCTGTGTCATTGAGTATATCGGCGTAGGGGAAGGTGTGCGCTCCGCACTTGTCGCCTATGAGAAGGGAGTCGCACTGGGAGTAGTTGCGAGCATTCTCGGCATTCTTCCCCAGGTAGACCAGCCCGCGGTACGAGTTCTCGGAGTGACCGGCGGAGATACCCTTGGAGACGATGGTGCTGCGGGTGTTTCTCCCCGTGTGGATCATCTTGGTCCCGGTGTCTGCCATCTGGTGATTATTGGTGACGGCAACGGAGTAAAACTCGCCCACGGAGTTGTCCCCCTTGAGGATGCAGCTGGGGTACTTCCAGGTGATCGCCGATCCTGTCTCCACCTGAGTCCAGGAGACCTTTGACCCATTGCCTCGGCAGAGGGCCCGCTTGGTGACGAGATTGAAGACTCCGCCCTTGCCCTCCTTGTCACCGGGGTACCAGTTCTGCACCGTGGAGTACTTGACCTCGGCATTCTCCTCCGCCACGATCTCGACGATGGCAGCGTGGAGCTGGTTCTCGTCCCGCTGCGGGGCCGTGCAGCCCTCGAGGTAGGAGACGTAGGAGTCGTCCTCAGCGACAATCAGGGTGCGCTCAAATTGTCCCGTATTCAGTGCATTGATCCTGAAGTACGAGCTCAGCTCCATGGGGCAGCGGACGCCCTTGGGGATGTAGACAAAGGAGCCGTCGCCGAAGACAGCCGAATTGAGGGAGGCGAAGAAATTGTCTGTTGGGGGAACGACCGTCCCGAGGTACTTCCGCACCAAGTCGGGATGTTCTCGGACCGCCTCGCTGATGGGGCAGAAGATCACTCCCTTCTCCGCCAGTTGCTTGCGGAAGGTGGTGCGGACGGAGACCGAGTCCATAACCGCATCGACGGCATAGCCGGCAAGGATCTTCCGCTCCATGACCGGGACGCCAAGCTTCTCGAAGGTCTCTTCGAGCTTTGGGTCCATCGGCTCATCGGCAGACTTCTTTTGCTTCGGTCGGGCAAAGTAAATGATGTCCTGGAAGTCTATCTCCGGGAGCTTGACGTGCCCCCAAGTAGGTACTTTCATCCTAGACCAAGCACGGAAGGCCCTGAGACGGAAGTCCAGCAGCCAGTCCGGCTCGTGGCGCATCTCAGAGATGGTGCGCACGATATTCTCATCGATCCCCTTAGGCAAGTACTCCGTCTCGATATCGGTGGTGAAGCCGTACTTGTACTCGTCTCGCTCGTCTAAGAGGTCGCTTATCTGTTCGTTATTCATAGAGTATATATAGTCCCTCCGAGGAGGGAAGGAAAAAAATAGCCACCTCCGTCAGAGATCAGTGACCTCTGCCGCGGGTGGCTCTAAGGGTGGGGTGGGGCTCAGTGCATCCCTAAGCGAGGGTGCAATCGGCTCGACCAGTTGATCTAAGAGTGGGTAGGACTGTGAGCCTCGGATCCACTCCGTATCGGGATTGAGACTCAGAACCACTGCGCAGGCTATCCAGAGCATCACTCCCGTGAAGAGCGCGTTGGTCAGTGCCCCGAGGAGGCTGTCCGGTAGTCCGAAGCGCCCGTAGGAGGAGCCGGTGATTAGATCCAGTAGCAGACGGCTGAGCCAGAGAGCCACCGCAAAGGTGATCACAATGGAGAGCACCGAGATCGATGGCGAAAAGGAGATCGCTGACCGGATCAGCCCGGTAAGATAAAGGGCAAGGACAAGGCTCAGACAGCGGAGGGCAGAGGCGAAAAATCCCAGACGCCACCCCGCAAAGAGCCCATTGAGCAATAGTAAGCCGACTGCGATATCAAACCACGGCATCTTGTGCTCTCCCTTGCTACTACTATCGTATTACTCGAGCTTGCGCTTAACTGTAAATTCCTCGAAGGTCTCGATCTGATCTCCTGTCTGAATGTCGTCGTAGTCCTTGATCGAGAGACCGCACTCCAGACCGGTGGTTACCTCCTTGACGTCGTCCTTGAAGCGCTTCAGGCTCACCAGAGGTCCCGTATGGATCACGATGCCATCGCGGATCACGCGAGCCTTATTGTCACGCGACACCTTGCCATGCTCCACCATACATCCGGCGATGGTTCCCACCTTGGGGATGCGGAAGGCCTTGCGTACCTCGAGGGTCGCAGTGACCTGCTCCTTGATCTCCGGGGAGAGCATGCCCTCCATGGCGGACTTGACGTCCTCGATCGCATCGTAGATAATCGAGTAGAAGCGGATCTCCACTCCCTCGTCCTCGGCAGCGCGCCTAGCGCCCTGAGCGGGACGTACCTGGAAGCCTACGATCAGTGCATCAGAGGCGGCCGCGAGGTCTACATCACTCTGGCTGATTGCCCCGACAGCGCTGTAGATCACGTTCACGCGGATCTCTTCAGTTGAGAGCTTAACCAGCGAGTCGGACAGTGCCTCGACAGATCCGTCCATATCTCCCTTGACGATGATATTGAGCTCCTGTACCTCGCCGTCCTTGATCTGTCGGCTGAAGGTCTCCAGGCTCGGGAGGTGCTGAGTGCGCTCCTTCTGCTCACGTTGAAGCTGCTCGCGCTGACGGGCAATATCCCTTACGTCAGCCTCTGACTCGAGGGCGTTAAGGGTCTCACCGGCAGGTGTAGCACCATTGAGTCCAAGTACCTTGACCGGCATAGAGGGTCCGACGGACTCGACGGTCTCGCCGTACTCATCGTAGAGCGCCTTCACACGACCATAATTGGCTCCGGCGACAATGTAGTCTCCGTTGCGAAGTGTACCCTCCTGGATCAGAACCTTAGTGGTGTAGCCACGACCCTGCTCAAGTGTACTCTCAAGGACGGACCCCTTAGCAAGCTTATTCGGATTGGCCTTAAGCTCGAGGAGGTCAGCTTCTAAGAGAACCTTCTCCAGCAGGTCTTGTACACCGACCCCCTTCTTGGCGGAGATCTCCTGGCACTGATACTTACCTCCCCACTCCTCTACGAGATAATTCATGGCAGCGAGCTGCTCGCGTACCATATCGGGCTTGGCTCCCGGCTTATCCACCTTATTGATGGCAAAAACGATCGGCACACCGGCCAGCGAGGCGTGAGAGATAGCCTCCTTAGTCTGAGGCATGATACCATCATCGGCTGCGATGACGATGATGACGATATCGGTCACCTTGGCTCCACGAGCACGCATGGCGGTAAAGGCCTCGTGTCCGGGAGTATCGACGAAGGTGAGCTTGCGTCCTCCCTCGAGGGTCACTCTGTAGGCACCGATGTGCTGGGTGATACCACCCGCCTCACCGGAGATGACGTCTGACTTGCGGACGGCATCGAGGAGTGAGGTCTTACCGTGATCGACGTGACCCATCACCGTCACTACGGGAGCGCGGGGCTCCAGATCCTCAGGCTTGTCCTCCTGAGTCTCGATCGCCTGCATAGCCTGTGCGTCGACATAGACAGCCTCGTAGCCATACTCATCGAGGATAAGGTCGATCTGATCCTTCTCAAGGCGCTGATTGATGGAGACCATAAGCCCGAGATTGAAGCAGTAGACGATGATGTCATTGACGGGAATGTCAAGCATCTTGGCGAGGTCGTTGACGGTGACGAACTCAGTCAGCTTGAGCTTCTTGCTCTCGCCCTCCTGTGCTCTCAGCAACTCCTCAGCCTCCTCCTGACGAGCCTCGCGCTTCTCACGGCGATACTGTGCTGCGGTCTTGCCGGGGCGGTGACCACGTCCCTGCATGGCCGCCATAGTCTTCTTGATCTGCTTCTGGATATCCTCTTGCGTGATCTCCTGCTGCTCCTCTCGGCGACGGCTCTTGCGTCCCTTCTTAGGATTAGCGGCTGCGCCGGACTTATTGTTGCGGTTGTTGCCGGAGTTATTGTTGCTGCCCCGACCGTCCTTGCTTCGACGGTTGTTGCCATCCTTACCGGCCCCCTTACCACTATCCTGCTTAGCTTGCTTGTCGATGTCGACCTTATTCCCCTTGATCCGCTTGCGCTTGCGTCGCGAGGTCTGAGGATCTATCTTGGAGAGGTCGATCTTGCCGACTACAGTGAGACCCATGTCATCGGTTGTGCCGAGGCGGTATACTCCCTCGTCCTCCTTGGACTCACCGCTGTCTGTTGCCGACTTCACTTCCTCCTTCTTGGGCTCTGATGGCTTCTGAGTATCCTTATCCGTCTGAGGCTTCTTCTCCACCGCCGGCTTCTCTTTCGCCTTGGGCACTTCCGGCTTAGGTTGCTCCACCTTTGGCTTCGGCTTCTCCACCTTCGGGGCGGCAGGCTTCTTCGGCTCCTCGACTGGCTTAGCTGGCTTGGGACTCTTGACCTCCGGTGCCGGTTTCTCCTTCGGCTTGTCGCTCTTGGACGAGACAGGGATCACGCGTCCCTTCTCATCGAGTTGGAGATGCCCCTTGACAAACGAGGGCTGAGACTTGGAGGCAGGCTCCGGCTCACTTGCCGGCTCTGCCTTGGTCACCTCCGGTTCCGGCTGCTTCGTTGGCTCGGCGGGCGTGCTGGCCTTGGGAGACTTAGAGAGATAGCTCTCGGTGAGTCGCTTCTTATCGTCCGCACTCAGATCGCTACCGTACTCCTCCAGGACAGTCTTCAGCTCAGCCGTAGTCAGCTTAGTATTGGGACTCTTGTAGTCCCCATTGGGGTTTTTCTTGCTCAGGAAGGTGCTGAGCGTGCTTACTCCAACGTTTAAGTCTCGTGCGACCTTATTTATTTTGATTGCGGGCATATATTTCTCTCTAGTCTCGGTGTCTATTCTTATTCTTGGCAGAAGTGTGAGGTCAGTCTCCCTCCCAGGTGCTTACTCCTCAGTGGTGCTCTCCTCATCCTCGCTCTCGGGAGTAGAGGAAAGTGTCTCTGCCGCCTCGGGCTGTGGCTCCATAGGGAGCTGACGGAAGCGCGGATCCCTCTCCGGCAGGTCGGGGAACTCGTCCTCGGGCAGCTCGCTGTCGTCAAACTCAGCCATCAGCACCTGCAGGATATAGTCGATCGTCTTCTCCTCCAGATCAGTAGCACGGATCAGATCCTCTCTACTGTGGCGAAGGACGCTCTTGGCGGTGTCGCAGCCAATGGATACAAGTAGGTCAATGATCCAGGGGTCGATCTCGTCATCAAACTCGGAGAGGAAAAGATCCTCCTCATCCAGCCCCTGTGTCTCATCTCTGTATATATCGATCTCGTAGCCGGTCAGCATCATGGCCAGCTTGATATTAAAGCCACTGCGACCGACAGCGTTACGGATCTCCTCCTGTGCAAGGTAGACGTCTGCGTGCTTTTCCTCAGGATTGATCCGGACATCGGCATTCTGTGCCGGGCTAAGTGCGCGCTGTATCAGCAGCTGGTCGTTGTCCGTGTACTGGAGTACGTCGATGCTCTCATTGCGAAGCTCGGACACTACTCCGCGGATACGGGAACCGCGTACGCCCACCACTGCTCCTACAGGGTCGATGCGCGTGTCGACACTCTCGACAGCCACCTTGGCACGATCACCGGGGATGCGGGCGACGCGCTTGATCATCACGAGACCATCCTGGATCTCAGGCACCTCGCGAGCAAAGAGCCGAGCGAGGAAGTCATTGCTGGTACGGCTGAGGATGATCTTAGGATTGTTATTATTATAGTCCACGCGCTCGATACAGGCGGTGACATGGTCACCCTTCTGGAAGCGGTCTCTCGGGATCATCAGCGATCGGGGCATGATCAGCTCATTGCCATCGCCATCGAGTAGCAGCAGCTCGCGCTTCCACGTCTGGTAGACCTCCGCCGTGATCAGCTCTCCGACCCGCTTACTATAATTGGCATAGAGCGTATCCTTCTCCAGCTCGAGCACCTTGGAGGCAAGGGACTGGCGAAGATTCTGGATGGCGCGGCGACCGAAGCTCTCGAAGGAAACCTTATCCGTGTACTCCTCACCCTCCTCGAGATCCTCCTCTCCCTGAGAGCGGACCTCTGAAACGGACACCTCCTTCATCTTATCGGTCACCTCCCCGTCGGGGACGATGATCCTATTGCGCCAGATCTCCACATCCCCCTCCTCGGGATTGATGATGACGTCGAAGTTATTGTCCGTGCCATACATCTTGGCGATGGCGCTACGGAGAGACTCCTCCAGTACCTTGATGAGTGTCCCCTGGTCGATGTCCTTCTGGCTCATGTAGTCTCCCAGAGCCTCCATCATTGTTGCCTGTATCTTCTTTGCCATGTATATAGTTGTATGCGCTTTAGTGTCACATCTTCAGATCATAGACCACTGACTTGACCTCCTCATAAGAGAGGCGAAGGGTCGTCGGATAGCCCTTCCGTCTCTTGTCTCCCTCGTGCTTCTCCATCCGGATCACCTCCATCTCCAGTCCCTCCTCATCTGCGGCGAGGAGGGTGCCCTTCTCGACACCTCCCTTGCGGAGTGTCGCAATGACAGGCTCCCCGATATACTTACGGTACTGCCGTGGCAGGCGGAGTGGAGAGGTGAGGCCGGCACTCGTCACAGTGAGCTCATAGTCCTCTACATCACGGTCAAAGCGCTCCTCTATATAGCGGGAGATCTCCATGATCGTGTCGAGAGAGATAGAGTCGTGGTCGCTGTCTACGGTGATGCTGATAAGGTTTCCACCCCGCACCTCCACCTCTACGAGGAAGAGGTCTTCGTGCTGAGTCAGATACCCATCAAGGGCTGACTGTATGTCTGTTACGTCTATCATCAGGTCTGTATATGGAAATAAAATGAGAAGACTCGGGGGGTCCTCTCATCTCTTACCCTTGCAAAGGTACTAAATCTTACAGCGATAGACAATCTTCGTCCCTGTCCACCCAGGGGGTGACGCATTTGAGCCTTAAAGCAAAGAAGTGATAATCCCTGTCGCTGTGCAATCCTGTCGACTGATCCCAGCCCTGCTGCTACCGCATGC
>NZ_AQWR01000032.1 GCF_000375645.1 Porphyromonas bennonis DSM 23058 = JCM 16335
GCTTTTTTTGGGTCTTGAGTTTCTCAAGGACTCTATGCCCGACCTGCAGAGCAGTCCTGAGGCGCTCGCCTTCCTCTCCAAATACACGGGGATGGGCTATGGATCGATCCTGATCTTCCTCCTTATCGGAAGTGTCCTGACGCTGATCGTCCAGTCCTCGAGTGCGATGGTGGCGATCACGCTTGTGATGTGCGCTCAGGGGTGGATCCCCTTCCACATCGGTGCGGCAATGATCCTCGGAGAGAATATCGGTACCACGATCACCGCCAACCTCGCTGCACTGAGTGCCAATACGACCGCCAAGCGGGCAGCCTTCTCACACTTGCTCTTCAACGTCTTTGGTGTGATCTGGGTGCTGATCCTCTTCTACCCCGTCACCAACCTCGTTGCCTCGATGGTGGTGAGCGGTGGAGGAGCCGACCCGAGGGAGCTGTATGGCTACATAGGCTCACTGGGGAGCCGGTTCTCCAGCGACCAGATCAGCCTGATGACCAATGGAGAGACGCTGACCGACCCGGCGATGATAGCCGCTCAGTCACAGATCGTCTCCTACACCAGCGCCGTCAGCATCGGGCTCTCGCTCTTCCATACCTGCTTCAATGTCACCAATATGCTGCTCATGATCTGGTTCGTCCCCGTCTATGCCAAGATCTGCGAGCAAGTGATCCGCCCGGCGAAGAAGCACAAGGGGAATAAGGAGTACAGCCACCTCCAGTTTGTCTCCGCACCGCTGCTCTCCACCGGTGAGCTCTCCCTCCTGCAGGTGCAGCGGGAGATGGGGATCTACCTCGGACGGATCCGCACGATGCTGTCTATGGTGCGGGAGCTCTACTTAGAGGAGGACCAAGGGCGCTTTACGCAGATCTTCACGCGACTGGAGAAGTATGAGAATATCTGCGACCGGGTGGAGATCGAGATCGTAGACTTCCTCACCCGGCTGAGTACCAACGACCTCTCCAAGGAGACCCACCACGACATCCAGGCCTACATGCGCTGTGCCACCGAGATCGAGAGCATGGGCGACTCCTGCTTTAATATCGGTCGTGCTCTACGTCGCCAGCGCAGCAACTCTGTCGAGATGGCACCCGAGCTAGTCTCTACGCTACTCGAGCTGCATACCCTCTGTGAGCAGATCCTCGATAATACGGTCGCCACCGTGGAGACCTACCCGAGGGATGAGTCCTTCTTCTACAAGGCGCAGAATCTTGAGAATGAGATGAACAACCGACGCGATGCTCTTGAGAAACAAAATATCGCCGACGTCAATACGCTCAAGTACCCCTACGAGGCCTCCGTCTATTACGTCGACGACATCGATGAGTACGAGCACTTCGCCGACTACGCCATCAATGTGGTGGAGGCGCTGACCAATAAGAAGCACTAAGAGTGGCCCCCACTAAATGCAGAGCCCCGGGCGGAAAATGACCGCTCGGGGCTCTTCTTACTTCCGACCGAAGTCGGCCGGGATCTCACCCAGTACCTCAGTGGGCCACTTCCGGAGGTCGTACTTAGTTAGGTCGTGTCGCTGTAGCCAGAGGATCGCCCGGTCGATGTGGCGGAAGAGCTGCTCCGTGCGCTCATCGCGAGGGAGCTTCGTCTTGCAGACCTTGTTCCTCACCCAGCGGATCGCATTCCGGCTATCGGAGTAGATCGGGACGAAGTACCCCATCTGCTCCTCCCAAGCGAGGGCGTGGACGATGGCGAGGAATTCGCCTATGTTATTCGTCCCCCTCGGGTAGACCAGGCTGTGGAAGACCTCGTCTCCCGTCTCCACGTAGACCCCTCGGTACTCCATACGCCCCGGATTGCCCTGCGAGGAGGCGTCGACAGCGATCGCATCGGGCGAGATGGAGGCCTTCGCCTGATCGTAGTTTGGTGCGGGCTCCTTCTCCTTTTTCGTCCCGGTGCCGTAGTACTGCTCCGGTCCGTCAGCGAGGATCCTCTCCGCCTCAGCGTGCGTGATGCCCTTGAAGGACTTGTACTTCGCCCCCTTCACCCCCACCACAAGGGGCTTGCAGTCGTCCCAGCTGTCGAAGACGCCCGTCTCCCGACCCGACCAGACGACATAGACCTTGGGCTCGTCGTTACCCCTCATACTTTGACCTCTTCTCGTGGGACATACCTCTCGCTCGCCACGTAGAGCAGCGCAATCCCCTCCGCCTCGAGACGGATGGGGCACTCGGTGACGCTATTGAGCGTCATCTGCCAATGCTTCGGGTAGATCGCCTTGTGGAAGGGGTAGGTCACCCCCTCGGCGCTCATCGGCAGATGGTCTTGGGAGAAAAAGCTCACCTCCAGCCCCTGCGGCACGTCGAAGCACCGCTCACCGGAGAAGGGGACAAAAGTCCCGTAGTCGCTCACCATCTGCACCTCTGCCCCCGACTCGTAGTAGTCCATCAGGAGGAAGATATTGGCGACCGTGTGGTCCTCCCTCAGCCCTGTCCCGCCTAAGATCGTGATCGACTGCCATCCCTTGCGGAGGGCATGGTGGACCGCCTTGGTGAGGTCGTTGGTCATCTGGTCATCGATACGGGTAAAGGTGAGGTGGTGCCGCTCCAGCAGCTCCGTCGGGACCGAGTCCCCGTCACCGATCACCACATCCGGATCCCGCTCCGTGAGGCGGTAGTAGTTGCTCAGCGCACCATCGGTGACGATCACGCGGGACGCCCGACTGAGGACTGAGGAGGCAAGCTCCTCGGAGGGAGCCTCTCCGTCGGCAAAGATCACGGTGGAGATGGGGTGGGGCAGGTATCTCATAGTTGGTCGCTCTCGTGGTTCATCTTTCTCCTCCAGACGATCAGCCCCCGCACTGCAAGGAGGGTCAGCACGCCGTAGAGGATGGCGGTGTAGAAGTATCCCGGGATGAGGGCGTAGAGGACGGTGTAGAGGAGGTTGGAGACGATCCAGACATACCACGACTCGACATACGCCCTGATGAGCAGGTACATGCCGAGGAAGCAAAGTGCCGTCCCGGCGGCCTCCACCGCAGGGTAGGGGCTAAAGGTCTCGACCGAGACCAAGATCAGCCCAAAGGCTGCCACCGTCGCCAGGGCGCATATCGCCAGCTCTCGGCGTGGTATGTGGGTGATCGGCGGATGAGCCGTCTCTCCTCCGCTACCGTCTCGTCGCCGTCTCTGCCACGAGATCCAGCCGATGATGCAGGTGATGAGGTAGTAGAGCTGCACCAAGATCGTGCTGTAGGTCTGGCTCTGCCAGCCGACGATCAGGGCAAAGATCGGCTGCACCACCCCGAGCGGCCAGAGCCACATCGAGGCGCTGCCCTCTAAGAGGACGTAGACGATGCCGAGAACGGCATTGATGATCTGTATTATCGTTTCGCTCATGATTTCGGTAGCAAAGGTACCCATTCTCCCTCACCTCCCGTGCATTTCCCGCCGGGCAGAGCGTGAAGTGTAGAGATTGTGTCGCCATACAAAACGCACCTCCTTGAGGTGCCCTTCCACCTATCGCACTGTCTTATCGGACGGGTCGGACGGGTCGGACCGGGGGAAGGAGAAGGGGCACACTCTCTCGAGCGCACCCCTTCGCAGCAAAAATATGGAAAAATGTATTTAGCTGTATCTGTTACTTGACAAGTGCCTTGAAGTCGGCGCCGGTGGCATACCGACCAAACTCCTTGTCCTGTGCGATCGTCTGCTTGAGTGCCGGATCGAGGGTGACGGCCTGGCGGACGCCCTCCATGACGAGGTTGTCCTGCGAGGTGCGGGCGCCGATGATCGCCTTGAGGTAGGCGGTGGTGGCGTCAGGAGTGGCGATCTTGCCGAGCAGCTCGAGGGCGCGATTGTAGTCCTTATTGAGGATCTGCGCCAGCACACCATTATTGGTCGGCTCGTCGCGAAGCGCCATGGCGGCATCGGCATAGCGACCCTCACTGATGGCGAGGAGTCCGGTCACTCCCTCGTACTCGGGTACCTTGGTTGCCTGACCGATGAGGGTCTGAGCATTGCGGACGTCACCGTCCTTGAGCGCAATCAGTCCCTTATTGAGTGCCACCTCGGGTGCATCCACACCGGCAGCGGTAGCGGCGTGGGTCGCCTTGTCGAAGTAGGAGGCTGCCCCATCGATGTCTCCGGCGAGGTAGCGGAGGAGACCGAGGTTATTCCAGGCACGGTAGTCCTTCGGGTAGATGCCGGAGGCCTGCTGGTAGGCATTGAGCTTCACGGCGGGGTCGTCAGAGAGGGTGGCGGCATAGAGGAGCTCGTCCACGGTGAGACGACCGGGACGCTCACGGAGGTAGCGGAGGATGTCGTCATCGCTCTTGCCGATGATGGTGATGTTGGCTACGAGACGAGAGCGACGGAGCTGCGGCAGGATGACGTCAGCGAGGTCGGAGAAGACTGAGGAGATGTTCTTGATCTCGCGCTCGCGGACCTCCGGGTCGGGGTACATCTCGAGGACGCGGAGTACCAGCTCCTTGTCCTGGAGGTTGCTCTGCTCGACCAGCTTGCGGAATCCGTCCCAGTCCTGGGCGGTGTAGTGAGCAGCGACGTCCTTGTCCACACGGAGACGATTGAGCTCACGCTTGATATACTGGGTGGTGTTCTTCTCACGGCTCTGAGCGAGCTTGTCATTCAGCTCCACGCCACCGTCGGGGGAGGCGTAGGCCTGTACCTCGACATCGACGTCCTGATTAGGGATCTGGTAAGCGTTCTGGACGAGGTCCTTCCAGTTGCGGATCTCGCTCTTGGAGAGCTCGGTGCCGCGGAGATTGGCCTGCTGGATGAGGAATTGGATATTGGCGTCGTACTCCTTCTTGATGATCCTCTGGAAGTTGTCCGGAGCGAGTGCCGGCATGGCGTATGCCACATCAGCGAGTGCCTCGGTGGCGATGGTGCCCTCACCTACCTTCAGGTCGGGGAGGCGGACCTCCTTACCATTCACCTTGGCATTAAATCTCAGGAAGAGTGACGCATTGCGCATCGCGGGCTTCCACTCGAAGTCGCTATTCAGCACCACGCTCTGACCGGCATAGGAGACGGTCTGGGCATTGCCGCGCACCTTCTCTCCCTGCAGGGCGTATGCGGTGCCCCAGCTCTCTCCACCGGGATACTTGAGGATAGGAGTGATGCGTACCTCTGCCTTCTTATTGAACCACTTATTGGGGAAGCGGACGTTGATGGTAGCCGGGACCTTCCCGCCCTTGAGGACAAGGGGCTGGGGATCTACGCTCACGCGCTGGGGATCCAGGGGCTTGAGGGTGCTGCAGGCAGCGAGTCCCACAGAGAGTACGAGGGCGGCGAGTGTCGCCATCTTGATGGTCTTCATTCTTCTAAGTCTTTAATTCTAATGTTACTCTGCTACAAAGGTAACGAAATAAAGCAGGTATCCGGTGGCTTCCTCCTCTTATTTTTCCCTTTCCTCACTAAAGAAGCCGAGTGCCGCCTCCTCGGTGAGGAGACGGCACTCGGTCTGTGGAGTGGGATCGATTACTCCTTGGATCGGCCCACGTAGGAGCCGTCGCGGGTGTCGATCTCGATGCGCTCGCCGGTGGTGATGAAGAGCGGGACCATCACCTCGGCGCCGGTCTCCACGGTGGCGGACTTGGAGGCGTTGGTGGCGGTATTGCCCTTGACGGCAGGCTCGGTGTAGGTCACCTCGAGCGTGACGTGGGCGGGGAGCTCGCAGGTGAGGATCTCCTCATTCTCTGCATTGATCATCGCCTCGACCATGTCGCCCTCCTTGAGGAACTGCACGCCGACGATCGCCTCCTCGGGGATGGTGATCTGCTCGAAGCTCTCCGGGTGCATGAAGACGAGACCCATCTCGTCCTTGTAGAGGTACTGGTAGGGACGGCGCTCGATGCGGACGTCCTTTACCTTGACGCCGGAGGTCCAGGTTTTATCGAGTACGCGACCGTCGCGGAGGTTGCGCAGCTTTGTGCGGACAAAGGCGGGCCCCTTACCGGGCTTTACGTGGAGAAACTCTACGATCTCGTAGAGCTGGCTGTCGAGCTCGATGCAGACGCCGTTCTTAAAATCTGCTGTTGTAATCATGGTGGTATGTTTTGTATTAATGTGTTATCAGTGTCCGGAGATGTCCTTGGGTGCGGCGCCAAATTGCATAAGGAAGGCCTTGATGAAGCTATCCAGGTCGCCGTCCATGACGCCATCGACGTCGGAGGTCTGGTAGTCGGTGCGGTGGTCCTTGACACGCCGGTCGTCGAAGACGTAGCTGCGTATCTGGGAGCCCCACTCGATCTTCATCTTACTGCCCTCGATCTCCTCGGTCATCTTGTGGCGACGCTTGAGCTCTCGGTCGTAGAGCTCGGACTTGAGGTGGCGCATGGCGTTGGCACGGTTTTCCTGCTGCTTACGGGTCTCCGTATTCTCGATCAGGATCTCCTCCGTCTCGCCGGTGTCGGGGTCGGTGTACTGGTAGCGCAGTCGGACGCCGGTCTCGACCTTATTGACGTTCTGCCCGCCGGCACCACCGGAGCGGAAGGTGTCCCAGCTGATCTTGGCGGGGTCTACCGTCACCTCGATCCGGTCATCCACGAGGGGTACGACGAAGACGGAGGCAAAGGAGGTCATCCGCTTGCCCTGAGCATTGTAGGGCGAGACGCGGACGAGACGGTGGACACCATTCTCGCTCTTGAGATAGCCGTAGGCGTAGTCGCCCTCGATCTCAAAGGTGCAAGTCTTGATCCCGGCCTCGTCGCCGTCCTGCCAGTTGGTGATCGTCACCTTGTACCCGTGCGCCTCGGCCCAACGCTGGTACATTCGCGCCAGCATGGAGGCCCAGTCCTGACTCTCGGTACCTCCGGCACCGGAGTTGATCTGGAGTAGGGCGCCCAGCTGATCCTCCTCGCTCCGCAGCATATTGCGCAGCTCGAGGTTGTCAAGCGCCTCCAGGGTAGAGGTGTATATCTTGTCGGTCTCCTCCTCGGAGATCAGCTCCGGCTCCTCCTTGGCGTACTCGAGGGCGAGGGAGAGCTCCTCCGCCATCGTGTCGATCTTATCGTAGTCCTCGATCCAGCGCTTCAGGTCGCCCACCTCGCGCATCTTTTCTTGCGCCTTGGCGGGGTCGTCCCAGAAGTGCGGGTCCTGAGTCCGGAGTTCTTCTTCTTTTAGTTGTATTCTCTTGTTATCGATGTCAAAGGTACCCCCTCAGCGCATCGCGGCGCTCCAACACCGAAGCAAGTTGGTCTGATGTCATCATAATAATCGAGTCGATTAGTGTGATAGTTGGTGATACAAATAGGTGAGTGAGTGAAGAAGGGGGAGGGCTCGCCTAAGCTCTCCTCCTCTTCGCTCTATGTGCAAAGGTACAAAAATGCGGGCAACCCGCCCTTACCAGCTCACGCTCAGCGGAGCATCGGCAGTACGCGCCTGAGACCGGCGATGAAGGTGTCCACCTCCTCGCGTGTGGTGTAGAGGGCAAAGCTGACCCTCGCCGTGCCGGTAATGCCATACCGCTCCATCAGTGGCTGAGCGCAGTGGTGCCCGGTGCGGAGGGCGATGCCGAGGTGGTCGAGCAGCGTGCCGAGGTCGTAGGGGTGGACGCCGTCGATGAGGAAGGAGATGACGCTCTCCTTGCCCGGTGCGGTGCCATAGATCCTCATCCCCTCGATCTGCTCCATCTCGCTCGTGCAGTAGTCGATCAGCTCTCGCTCGTGAGACTGTATCTCATCGATGCCGATCTCGCTCACGTACTTGAGCGCTGTCTCCAGCCCGAGGCTGCCGATGAAGTCCGGCGTCCCGGCCTCAAACTTATACGGCAGGTCGGCGTAGGTGGTGTGGTCAAAGGAAACGTGGTCGATCATCTCTCCGCCACCCTGGTAGGGCGGTATCCGCTCCAGCCACTCCCGCTTGCCGTAGAGGACGCCGATGCCGGTCGGACCGTAGATCTTGTGTCCGCTGAAGGTGAGGAAGTCGCAGTCCCACGCCTGCACATCCACCGGTCGATGGGCGATGGCCTGAGCGGCATCGATGAGGCAGGGGACACCGTGAGCGTGTGCTATGTCAACGATCTCGCGCACCGGATTGACGGTGCCGAGGACGTTGGAGAGGGCAGTGACCGCCACCATTTTTGTTCGTGGGGAGAAGAGCTTCTCGTACGCCTCCATATCGAGCTCTCCCTCATCGCTAATAGGGATCACACGGAGCTTGGCGCCCTGGAGCTGCCAAGGGACGATATTGGAGTGGTGCTCCATCGTGGAGACGATCACCTCGTCTCCCGGTTGCATAAATGCCCGACAGTAGGTGTCCGCCACGGTATTGATGCCGTCGGTGGTGCCGCGGGTGAAGACCACCTCGGCAGCCTCCCGGGCATGGATAAATCGGGCTGCGGTCTCCCGCGCCGCCTCGTGCGCCTCCGTCGCCACCCGGCTGAGGTAGTGGACGCCACGGTGGATGTTCGCATTGGCGTGCAGGTAGCCCTCAGCAAGCCGATCGATGACGCACTGGGGACGCTGTGTCGTGGCAGCGTTGTCGAGGTAGGTCAGCGGTACCTCCTTATATATGGTGTCCCGGAGAGCGGGGAAGTCCTCCCGCAGTCGCTCTACATCTATAGCCATCTGATCACTTGCCGGAGAGGAGCTGCTTGACGATCCGGGAGATGTCGCCGCCCTGAGCCTTGCCTGCCAGCTCCTTCGTGGCTGTGCCCATGATGCGTCCCATCCCCTTCATGTCCGTGACGCCGAGCTTCTCGATCAGAGCGCGGATGTACTCGGTGAGCTCGCCCTCCTCCATCTGCTTAGGGAGGTACTCCTCGAGTATCTTAGCCTCTGCCTCCTCGCCCTCGGCCAGCTCCGGGCGACCGTTGTCGTGGTAGATCTTTGCCGCATCGAGTCGCTGCTTCTTCATCTTCTGAAGGATCTCTATGGCGTGGCTGTCGGTGAGCTCGCCCTCGGCGCCCTTGGCGGTCTTCGCCTCGAGGAACTCTTTCTTGACCCCTCTCAGAGTCTCTGTCCGCACGTGATCGTGCGCCAGCATCGCCTTCTGTATATCTTCGCTTATTTGGTCAAATAAATTGCTCATAGCTATTCTTCTCTTCTTAGTCGTTGCCAAATCGGATGATCTCCTCCTGCTCCTCATCGTCGGGGAGACTCTCCTGTGCGGGCGAGATCACCGGCTCCTCCTCGGCGGTCGGTGCCTCCGGAGTGACGGGAGTGCTCTCTGGTGCGTGAGACTCGAGTGAGCCGAGGTCATCCACTCCTGCGACCGGCTCCCGCCGTGTGGTGGCGGGGATAGGCTTCCCCTCCGTCCCGCCTGAGGTGCGGAGGTGCTGCCGGAGCTTCTTCAGGTCCTCGTCCTTGCGCTTGAGTGTCGGGGTGGCAAGGACAGCGGAGATGAAGTCGTCGTTGTCCAGCTCGTCCTCGCTGAAGATCACAGTCGCATAGGGACCTGTGTCGAGTACGTCGCCATAGAAGAGGCTGATCTTGCGATCGTTTTCGTGTCGCTTCTCAGCCGTTTCGCCGATCTCCTTGCTGATCGCGTCGCTCAGCTCCTTGCCATACTCGTCGTAGCGGAGATCCCCCTCGCTGAAGCCGGAGGCGAGGAGCGTGACGCCGATCTCATTCTCCATATCCTCCCGCTCGCTGATACCCCAGATGAGGGAGTAGTTATTCTGGATCTTCTCCAGCTCGCGCTGGAAGTCCTGTGCGATCGCCGCCTTGGGGTCGTGGCCCTTGAGGAAGGTCAGCAGCAGGAGGACGCGAGATGCCTTGTCGAAGTTGGTCGTATTGACAAGCGGAGACTTCAGCGCCCGATCCATGGCGACGCTGACGCCCTCCTCCTCGCTTGCAAAGCCCATGGTGATGATCGAGACGCCACCATTCTGCAGCGTCGTGCGGACGTCGGCAAAGTCGAGGTTGATCGCACCCTTGATCGTGATCATCTCTGCAATGGCTCGTGTGGAAGTGGTGACGACGTCATCCGCTTTCTTAAAGGCCTCGGTGATCGTCAGGTCGGGGTAGACCCGGTAGAGCAGCTCGTTCTTGATCACAAGGAGGGCATCCACATTCTTCGCCAGCTCCTCCACGCCTTGGATCGCCTGGAGGATCTTCACTCGTCCCTCAAAGACGAAGGGGATCGTCACCACGCCTACCGTCAGCTTGCCCATATCCTTGGCGATGCGGGCGATCACCGGGGCGGCACCTGTACCGGTGCCGCCACCCATGCCGGCGGTGATGAAGACCATCTCGGTCCCGTCGTTGAGTGCCTCGCGGATCTCCTCCGCCGACTCCTCGGCGGCGGCGTGAGCCACCTCGGGACGATTGCCGGCGCCGAGCCCCTTGGTCGTCTTCTGTCCCAGCACGATCGTGTCGGGGACGTTGCACTCCAGGAGGTGCTGTCGGTCGGTGTTGCAGAGGAGGTAGGAGACGTGGTCGACATCCTGTCCATACATATAGTTGACGGCATTGCCACCACCGCCACCGACGCCGATCACCTTGATGATCGTCGGGATCTCATCCTTTTTTTTGCTGCTGATATTGAGTAATTCGCTCATAAGTCCGATACGTATCTATGATAAAAAAGGTAGAGATCACTCGTCGACGTCATCCTCGGGGAAGATGAGCCCACCACTGAATAGCTTGGCAAAGAATCCATTGCCCTTGTCCTTGCGCTTCGTGCCGCTGCGGCGAGAGACCTTCTTCGGCGGCTCCTGCGCCTTAGTCTCTATCTCCTCCACGTCGATGAGTGTCTGAGTCGTGCCGGCAAAAGCATCATCCGGCAGCTGATCCTCTGGGAAGTCGCTCCCGGTCGAGGTTGCCTGCTCGCTCGTTCGAATCACCGGCTGCTCGGTGGAGGCGGTCGCTGTCTGCTTCTGCGCTGCCGGCTCGGGGCAGACATAGGTGGCAGCGAGGTCCTGAGCTACGTAGTAGACCATGCTGTAGACGGAGTGCCACTCAGGGTTCTCGATGTAGTAGCTATTGTCCCGTCCGTAGCGCCCGAGGATGGAGGAAGCAAAGTCCACCTTCACATTAAATTCCTTCGTCAGCAGATCCCTCAGACCTGCCATGCGGGACGCACCGCCGGTGATCACTATACCGGAGAGGCTGTGCTCAGGGAGGAGGGCATTGATGTAGGTCGAGATATTGCGGACGATCTCCGTGGAGCGGGCGCGGATGTACCGATTTACCTCTCGGAGCGGCAGGCTCTTCGACGTCATGCCGTTGGCGGTCTGCACCACCACCTCGCCCTTAGCCTCCTCCTCTGAGGCAGAGAGGGTAGAGCCGTTCTTCGTCTTGATCCGCTCCGCCTCCATAAGTGAGATATGCATGTCGGTCAGGTCGGTGGTGATCGCATCGCCGCCGAGCGGGATCACGCGCAGCCCGACCATCTGCCCTCTATTGTACACCGAGACGGTCGTACACTCGGCACCGAAGTCGATCAGGGCGCAGCCGAAGCGCTTCTGCTCCGTGGTGAGGAAGAGGTCGCTCATGATCGTCGCCGGGATCAGGTACTCTGTCTCGCGCGCCAGCTTCTCCTCCAGCACGCGCCGGATATTGCGGTCCAGCTCCTCACGGGCGAGGAGCAGCTGGTAGCTCACCTTGAGATTGGATCCCTGGACGCCGACCGGGTTATTCGTCCAGCTGCCATCCACGTAGTAGGCGGGGGTGACATCGTCGGCGATCGATATGTAGCGGCTGTCGAAGTCCTCGTCCGCCGTCTGGAGCCGCAGCGTGTCCATGTCCTTCTCCGTGATCTCGCGCGGCTCGCCGAGTGTCAGCTCGCCCTCGTGCATATCGGAGTGGAGGCTCTGACCATTGACCCCGGCGTAGACTCGGTCTATGGGGCAGTCGGCGAGCTGTGAGAGCTGTCGGAGGAGCTCGTCGGTCTTCGCCGCCACCTCCTTGAGGTTATAAATGATGCCGCGGCGGATCTGTCCCTCCGACTCGACCGTGCTCTGCTGACGGAATGTAAAGGTGCCGTCCGCCTTGCAGTCCGCCAGGGCTGCCTTGATCGTGTGGCTGCCAAAGTCGAGGAACGCGGCAGTGATGGTATCGTCTTCTCGCATGAAGTAAGTCCGGATAGTGTACGTGTCTCAGTATCGGGTGGATCGGTCCACCCACTCCCCCTTCCCACAAAGATAACTTATCTCCCCGACAAAAGAAAAAGCGGCCCGCCGCCGTACCCTGGATCATCGTCCGGGCTGCTACCCCTCCTCGCCACTCTGGCGGAACAGCGAGCACCCCTTCCGAGATGTAACCTTGCCTACCGATCCCTCTGGGCATAGCTCCCCTGCGGTAAAAGTACGAGCAAGGACACTCGTAGAAATGGCTGATTTTCAGTGCACGAGTACGCGAGCCCTCTCGGACAAAACTATTACCGGTAATAGGCGCAACTAATACCGGTATTAGTGTTCTCTATTACCGGTAATAGTTTTCACCGATAACGGATCGGGGTCAGCTCTATTGCCTATGTGGTCATCCGTTGTGCGCCACGGAAACAAGGAGGTCTCTTCCTTATTCTGTAACGTCCATTGATCTCTTTATGATGTTACAGAGGTACGCATTTCTAAGTACAGAATGTCTGGAACACAAGAAGTTTCATCCCTAATAATTGTCCTCTTAAAGTTTGGTCGTGACAAAAATTATGGCAACCTTTACAAACGAAAACATAACGTTATGTATGGTAAATAAGAAATGAAGACTACAAAAGAGACTATACTGAGAGAAAGCTTTAAGCTGTTCTTAGCTAAAGGGTATGATGGCACTAGTGTTCCGGACATCGAGCGTGCTGCAATGATTACCCGTGGCGCCATATTCCATCACTTCGTCAATAAGTATATCCGCAAAAACGAAACGTACAGCGAGAACAAAAACAAAACGTACATTTTGAGAGGAGAGTTGAGAGGATGAGTGACAAAACGAAATGTACAGAGACGCGCGGCGACACCTCTCCTTTCATACCTCTCGCCTCACACTCCTCTCATAAGTCTCGCCTCTCCCTCCGAGGGGCTATCGAGTGACCTCCGAGGGGCTATCTAGTGACTTAGTGCTTCGACATGAGGTGATTGTGAGAATTGTGGCTATCTTTGAGGTGGACATAGTTAACTCTCAATGTAATGACTTATGAAAAAGATGACAACCCTCTTGGCGTCGCTACTTGCGGCCGTCGTCCTGACGAGCTGCAAGCAGACAGACCACCCCGGAAAGCTCGCCCCCGATGCGAAGCTGTACATTAACGTAGTTGATAACACAATGAAAGCAGTAGATGATACCCCCACGCCCGAGGGTGAGCAGCGTCTCCTGACCCCGAGGGAGGTCGTGGAGCAGGCGGGCAACTTCGTTTTCACGGAAAACGAAGGCAAAGGCGATGATGATGTCCGGTATAGTATTATGGACAATATGAAGGATCTGGACAATGCCCGCATAAAACTGTGGGGGCAACAGATCATCAACGAAGACGGCTCCCTGGAGGAGTACTTTATGTCCGCAAGAAACATATACGTTGAGCCGAATAGGTTTGATGTAGCAGGAGGAAAGATCATTGCCTATATCCCCAATAAGGTAATGGAGGAGGCGTGGGAGAAGATCCAGAAGGCGTACAAGGAGGGTCGGTACGATGACGTGTATCGGATCTTCCAGGACGCATACCAGGCTACTCCGATCACGGAAGCGGAGTACCTCAAGCTTAAGGCTGCCGGGGAGCTGTAAGACCACCCGGCAGTGTGTATGCAAGAGAGGGGTATCGCCGATGAGGCGGCACCCCTCTTGCCATTAGTCAGCCTTGCAGCAGACATAGGTGAATGCGCACTGGTTGCGGTCCTGATTACCATTGGTTAGCTGCACCTGAAAGGAGTAGGACGACACGTTGCTGATGCTCAGTGTGTCTCCCCATCGGTGCTCCATCGGTGTAACCACGGGGATGTATTTGTCGTTGCCTATGGAGTGGTAGACCGTGTACACCTTGCTGCTGTAGTCGTAGGACACCTGAGGGATGTTTCTGCCACTTTGGTTTTTGTACCGTCCAAACGACTTCTTGAAGCTCCCCTCCTTTGTGACCATGCCGCCGATGTGTGGCACGCCGGGGAAGTCGGCGTACTCGGCGGTGAGGTCACCCTTGAGGATGAGATTGCCCTGCAGGAGCATATTGCCGACCACCTTCATCACGCAGTCCCGGAGGTAATTAAGGAGGACATACTTGGATCGTCCGTAGAAGAAGGCTGCCCTGTCCTTGGTGACGGAGACCATCGGCTGTGAGGTGTCGTAAGGCAGGTAGCTGACGATATTGCTTGCGTAAGCTAACCCCCCGCCCCCTCTATCGGCGCGGAGCTCCGAGCAGACGAGAGTCAGTTTGGCAAAGTCATTGGGGCGTATGATGTTCGCCGGGACGGTTAGGGTGACCGCCTGCTCCTGACTCTCTGAGTCAAACCTCTCGTCGGGAGTGAGCTCTCTTTCATCAGTAAAGCGTCCTCCGGTCGCCACCGCTCTAGCCGTCACTGTGGGAGAGGTGACGGAGTAGACCTCCTCCCCGCCACGCGTAATGGTGACACGGAGGTAGGCCGACGTGGTAACGGAGCATCGGTCATAGTATACGACGCGCTTCGGTCGCTCATAGCCTCCTCCGAAGTGGGGATTGCCGTCTGGACCTCCACCCTCCATCACTATACGTCTCTGCGCCTCGGCATCCGCCCGAGCGCTTATCATAGCGGTGTACTTAAGCTCACTATTGGAGCCCGGCAAGTAGAAGTTATCGAGCAGTGTCTCGCCTGCTTTGTAGACCGTAGTCCCGGGGATTTTGGACTTGTGTATCTCGGTGGAGGCGTTGACCATATCGTACTCTGCGCGGGCGGTGCCTCCGATCTGCATATAGCGCTTGTCGGTGGCGCCAAATCCGATCGACTCACCGTCGAAGTAGAGGTCGCCGAGGTGACCGGTCCCGTCATTGGCGAGCGAGGTGGCCTCTCCTGCGTCGACTCGCTTGCCGGTCTCCGGGTCATCCTTATACTCGATTCCGAGTCTGATGGTTCGCGCGCCCTTTGTCTTAGACCCTGAGATCAGGGCCGTCGGCTCTGCAGGAGCCTTGCTGTCCTTGTCCGCGTCATTGTTGTCGATAAGTGCGATGTCGTTAGTAAGGACCACGCCGTCGAGCTGGTGGGTGCTCTTCTCGAAGGACTTGAGCAGGTGGGAGACGTCGGGGAGGGACGCCGGGTCGGCATCCTCTCCTCTGGCCTTGACCCCGGTGTCGATGTACTGCTCGCCATCGTAGATCATCCAGTGTCCGGACTGCTTATTGATGGTCGGTGGCGGCGTGGCGATGTCGCTGATGTCTATTGTAATGCGCTTACCCATACTTATTACCACTCGCTTGCTCTGGAGTCATCGTAGTCAAAGGTGACGGCATCGGTCTTGCCGTCCACGTGGTCGCCCACTCCGAGTCGGAGGACGGCCGAGCCGGAGGCGATGCGGGTGCCATTGAGGTACCAGACGGGGTTGGCACCCTTAGAGATGGCGCTCGCGGTGACGTCGCGGACGCCCTTACGGATGAGCGCCCGGACGACCACCTTGCCATCCTCGCCGCCCTCCACGGTCTTGATCACCTGCGGCGTGTCGAGCAGCTGCCCATCGTCGCCGATCATGCGGTAAGAGGTCTTGTAGGAGCCTTGCCTCAGGAGCACGGTGGAGAGGGCATCCTCACCGGGTCGGCCATCCTCGCCCTGCGCCTTGACCCCGGTATTGGTGTACTTGGAGCCGTCCCACTCGTGCCAGTAGCCGTCGACGACCTTTGGCGCCTTACCGTCGTCTCCGACGGCTGGGCGCCCCGTGTCGACGTAGGCAAATTTGCCGTTGTCGTAGGTGTAGACCTCCCACGTACCTTTACTGCTGATGCGCGGGGGATTGGCCGCCATCTCCGCCTTGATGCGCTGATCCCTATCCTCGGGCGCCTCCGACCACGGCGTGGCGACGGGTCCCCGCTCTAACTTGACGTCCCAGATGCGTACGGAGGTGATGGGGTCCTGAGGGTCGACGCCGTAGAAATAGAGGTTGTCTGTAGTGATGCCGTGTTCAAATTTTAAGACAAAGGAGTGCTGGTAGTAATCTTCAACCCTACTACTACTACTACTACTGATGAGACGCCCTTGCGCTCCTTGTGTGGAGTAGATGTAGTTACGTGCAGAGACCTCCTTGTCAGTCTTGTAACTTAATGTATACACACCTGCTGGCAGGGAGTCGACGTGAAAATACAATGTGTAGGGTACTGTAGAGGAGTTCTTCTGCGTCCAGACGATCTCGTAAGGGCTGACGACCTCGACTGTAAGGTTTTTATTAGAAGTGCTGCCTATTGTCCCTACAGGCTTCAGGAGGTTGCGCCCCTCGAAGGACTTGGGCAGCTCCTTGTCGATCTGTGCGCGGGCGGCGGTGATGGCGGCGAGGAGGGTCTCGCGGGCGTGCTTGTAGGCGCTGATGGCGGCATCGACGGCGACTATCTCATCGGGGGAGATGAGGGAGTCCTTGATCGCCGTGGAGATAGCCGCCTGGAGCTTGTCGATCGCGCCGGTCTTCTTCTTGAGGAGGGCGTCGGCGGCTGCGCGGAGGTTGTCCGCCTCGGTGCTCCCATTGACATAGTAGGGAGAGCCGACGATGTAGTCGACATTACTCTGGAGCTGGCTCTGCTCCTCGTCGATGCGCGTGGAGAGGTCGGTGAGCCTCTTACGCTCCTGCTCGTCGATAATCTTGTCGGTGATCGCTCTGATCCACTCTCCCTTGATATCATCGGTGACCTCCTGCAAGTCCTTGATGTTTTGCTTCGTCTTCGTCAGATCGCCTGCGAGACCGACAAGCGTATCTCGGATCGACGCCACCTCCTTGGCGGTGGCGTATGGCTCCACCCAGTCGGTCTCCTTGTACTCGTACTCGGGGGGCGTCGTGGCGGCGATGCAGGTCTTGTAGCGCCACTCGCCGTCAACCTTGTAGAGGAGCAGGTCGCCGGGCTTGTACTTGTCCCCCTTGGCGGGCGTCTCTGTCCAGACCTTGACGACCCCGCCCTCCATCTCGGAGATGCGGGCGATGGCGGCGGAGAGGGCGGAGTCCTTGACCACCTCCCAGCTGTAGTGCTTGGGGTTGGAGGGATCGCCCCCGGTCTTGAGGCCAAAGCGGTAGGCGAGGTTACTCGTCTTATCAAAGTAGGCGTCCCCCACGTGGGTGGCAAAGATGTCCGCCTTGACCTTGTCATCGGTGACCATCTCGCCACCCTCGCCCTCCAGCCAGTCGCGGACGATCGGCCCGTCCATCGTGGGCGTGCCCTCCCCCTCATAGGAGTAGACCGCCTTGTCGACCTGGCGCTTCAGCGCCGAGACGAGAGTCGTCAAGGCATCGACCGCCTCGGTCGTCGGTACCTTGACGACCACCTTCTGCCCATCCGCTGCGACAAAGGTGATGGTGCGACGAGCCTCGTCAAAGGTGACCGTCGGAGAGGCGGCGTAATTGGTGTACAACCCAACGATCCTATAGGTGTAGCGGGGGACAAATTGGATCGTCCCCTTGTCCTTGTCGGGCACCGGTACATTGCGCTTGAGGTAGATGGCGACCCACTGGTACCTCTGCTTGTCTGAGACATTGAGAGGGTCGTCAGACCAGCCATCCTTGTGGAGGGCGTCGTTGAGGTCGCTGAGGGTCTTCCACCCGTCAGAGCTCTTGATGGGCTTTGGCGGGGTGGGCGTGGTGGAGCTATTGGTGAGCTTGTAGTACTTGATGACATTGGCGTCATCCTCGGGGTAGGCCTGCAGGCCTGTGTCGACGTACTTGTCAAGCTCGAGTGACCACTGCCCCCAGTTGCCATTGGGGAGCAGCTGCGCGGGCATGCCGTCTGCCCGGTCGGTGACGTTGATGGATAGTGTTTGCTTTGCCATAGTTGTATAGTGTGATTACTTAGTTAGTCTCTGATACTCCTCCTCCAGCCGGTCGGGGTCGTAGTGGGTGGTCACATTGGCGACCCACATCACATCGTCTGGGGTGAGGGTGATGATGTCTCGGTGGCTATTGTCGGCCGTCCACTGCTCGTCGGTCACACCGCGGTCGTCACGCCCTAGAGGGCTGTGGCGCTCCCAGGTGTAGAGCCGCTCCGAGCTCCTCGCCATCACCGGGGAGACATCTCTCCCGGCGCGGAGGTATCTGACCGTCAGCTGCAGCTGATGGAGCCGCTCGTCCGTTGCGTGCGAGTCGATGTAGAGGGGTGTCCCCGGGCGGAGGCTAACCGGCTCGACCTCCCAGACGACCGCCTCCCTCGTCAGCCCGAGGAGCTCTCCGAGCTCGGAGGCGAGGTCCTTGGAGGCGTTGGGCGGGCCGATGCGGAGGTGCTTGACGAGGATCTGGCCCGTCTCCAGATCGATCCGCATATTGCCGGAGGCGTCCTCGATCGCCCCGACCGTCAGGGCGCCTGGGGTGAGCATAGAGAAGCCGTAGAGGCGGTTGTAGGCGCGGTCGCCCCCGTCGATGGAGGAGAGGGTGCCTATGAGGAGGTGGAAGTAGTCCGGGTCGCTCTCCATCGGGATCGGCTCCTCGGAGAGGAGGAAGGCTCCCTCCGTGCCGACCCTTGCCGCACGAGCGTAGATGTAGTAGCTCCTGTCGGGGTCGGTGAGGGGCGGCGAGACGTACTCCGGCAGGCGCCAGTAGCGGTACTCCGAGGGGTCGCGCCGATCCTTGACCGTGGTGATGCCGATCGTCTGATGGCGGAGAACGGACTCCCCTATATGGAGCGCCTTGTCTTCGGGGTCATAGTTGATGGCCGGGGTGACGCTCTCGAGGGAGCCGACCGTCCGGACGAAGTCCAGCTGTGTCGCCTGACTGCCGACGAGGATCCCCATCGTCTCGAGGACTGAGGGCTTGAGGCGGCGGGTGAAGCCCTCCAGCCCCTCCACCGCCCGATCGACCATCGAGAGGTGCTCGAGCGCCTGTCGATAGCTCTGCGACTGCTGCCTCTGCACCTCCCTGATCTGCTCCCGGCGGACCACCTCGTCCGCCTCCACCCGGTCGAGACGGGAGAGGATGGAGCCGGGGACCGGTGCGGTGGAGAGGGTAATGGAGGGGGCGTGCGGGTCATTGACCACCTGCGTTGTGGAGACTATGCGGATGACGGAGCCGGAGGGGTGAAACTCCGGGTCGGAGAAGAGCACATGGCTCCCGGGGACCAACTTACCGCCCACCTCGAGCCAGTGCTTCCGCGCCCAGATTCCGTCCACCTCGCCCCGGAAGGTGTAGACCGGCTCCATATTGTCACTCAGGTACCGCGTCGCCTCGCTGAGCATCCGCTCCTCCGCCTCCTTTACATAGGTGGGGGGCAAAGAGATCCCGAAGACGGCATACTTGTCGCCCGCCTTGGGCATCCACTGTGGGGAGGGGAAGGTGAAGCCGTCCTCCTCCCGGGGGACCAGCTCGAAGCGTCGCTCCTCATGGTGGTACCCCTCGAGGGCGGTCTCCGACTGCCGGATCTCCAGCTCGCGCCCGACGAGGGCACCGGACTGAAATCGGATCACCGCCTTCTCCCCCGGGATGCGGCAGTCGGAGTAATTGAGCTCGGCAGGTATGGAGGCATCCTTGATGTCGTAGAGGCACTTCGCCTCATCCACGGTGACCACCTCCGAGACGGTGCCGACTCGGGAGGGGTAGATGTGGGAGAGGTCGAGTGCCACCTCCCGCCCCTCTGCGCCTGAGGAGAGGGCGGAGGAGCCGTCGGGGAGGTGGAGGGAGCGGGAGCCGTAGGCGGCGGGGTCGATGTTACGCGAGCCGCCGACGACATAGAGGCGGGAGATGGGGAGCTTGTCCCCGTCTCCGGAGCGCGAGACGCCGGAGAGGAAGCCCTTCCCCCTCCCGTAGCTCATCCGGACGGGGTCGTCCCGCCACAGCTCCTGCTTGCGGATGGCGATCGTCTGTCGCTCCACGACCCACTCGGAGTGGAAGTCCTCGGCGATGCGGGCGAGGGCGCCGAGGCAGGTCTCCTCACGGAAGGCTATCATCCGGTCCCCATCGGAGACCATGCAGTCGCCCACCGACCAGCCCTCCCCCATCGAGCGGGCGACGAGGGTGGCGAAGTCGTGAGCCGAGCCGGTAAAGGTGAAGTCGGTCCGCCCAGGGGTGGAGGGATCCTTCAGGAGCCGCTGCTTGAGCAGCTCGGCGGAGGAGTGCATGGTGACCGTGTAGTCGTAGTAGCCGCGCCGGAGCTTCCTCAGCTCCGAGGGGTAGATGAGGGTAAAGGTCTCCCCCTCGAAGTCCACCGTCGCCCCGACATGAATGTCGAGCGCCACATCGGAGCGGAAGGAGAGGAGGAGCTCCGAGGAGCGCATGATGCCCCGGGTGAGCTGCGACTTATCGGACGGCTCCACCTCGATGATCTTGCCGTGGTCATGGATCTGTATCATATCATCTGTAGTCTGAGGGTAAAGTAAAATCGTGAGCGAGTGAGCCTACAGTCGGTCATCTCCGAGTAGTAGCACGCTCGACCGTTGAGCAGCTGCTCTCCCGGCTTAGTGATCAGAGCGGAGAGCATGGCGAGGGAGCCCTGCACCCTCCGCTCATCCCCTCCGTGGGGGATGACACAGGCGACCTCCACCACCCCGGCACGGAGGCGCGGGCTCTTGTCAGGCCTGAGGATCCGCCCCTGTCGGTGGATCGAGTCAGCGAGGTAGCGTCCCTCCTTGGGGGACCTCGGTCTGAGGGCGCTGTCGTAGTAGGTGAGCACCCCGATGCCCATCTCTCCGAGGTCTACCCCTGAGAGCGTCACCCGCTGAGGTGCGAGGGGGAGGGCGGGGAGCGAGGGCTCCTCATACAGTGCCCACACCTCCATCGGGTCCGGCACCTCGTAGGAGCAGGTGAGCTCAGCGAGTGAGGAGCGCCGGTGGAAGCGGAAGGCGGTCACCTCCCTCAGGCGGTGACGTACCGGTATCATCTCCGTGGGAGCGTTACCGGAGAGGGCTGCCCATGCGACGGGGTCGAGGACGCCCCCCAGGTCTCCTGCGAAGCGCCGCGAGGCATCCGCCCCCACGACGAAGGAGAGGTCCATCGTGAGGCACCCCCATACGGGGCGGGAGAGGTCCACCTCGAGGCCGTCGAGGTCGCCCCAGTCATTGGTGGGCGGGGTCTTGCGGGGCGGCAGCTTATAGAGGTCGCCCTTGCCCCCTCGAGCGAAGTAAGTCTCAGACATCTCTGTACTCTGTCTCAAAGGTGAAGCGCTCAGCGAAGATGCCGTCGTGGAGGCGCACCGACTCCTCCCGCACTCGCGAGAGCGGGGCGAAGATGCCGTCGGCATCCCAGCCCTGCAGGGCGCTGTATATCTCGTCAGCCTCATCGTAGGGGGCGAGGCCTGCCATCCGCCGCTCCTCGGGGACGTGGTCGGCGGTCTCCTGCACCCTATCGGTGGCGTAGGTGACGGTGAGGGTCGCCGTGCACTCCTGCAATGTCGGCGTGAGGTCCTCCCGACGGCTCACGGAGAGCCGGAGGAGGACGCAGGGGTAAGCGACTGCGGGACGGCTCGACTCCGCCCAGACGGTGTCGAGCTGCCCCCTGTCGATGTCGATCGTCCGGAGGAAGGGGCAGACCTCTCGGAGACGTGCTGCCATGCTCAGGTAATGCTGCTTCATGTCAGTAAAGGGGGGTGACTGGGTGACGTACTACCACTTGGCGAAATAAGTATTAGTGGATGATGAATTAAGTACTAGTAGATAATTTCTCATCTACCGGTAGATGATTTGGCAAGTCCTATAGGATGATGAGACGGGGTCTATACTTGGCGAAAACGGGGTATATACCCCATGATCACGGGGTCTATACTTGGTGAAAGCGGGGTATAGACCCAGGGCTGACGTTTTTGGATTTGCCTGAGGTCTTCCTGAGCAAAAACAAGAAAAATATCTGAAAATCAGGGCATTAAGCTTGCATAGCCTGAGAATTATTCGTACCTTTATACCTGATAATCAATCGTTTGTCTCTCTTTTTAAGCGTTATTGGGTATGAATAATTTGCTCTCGGTCATCTCGCTCATTCCTGAGTTCAGGAAAGGGAATCATCTGGTTTATCCCATTGATTACCTCTTGCTTGTGGCTTTTTGCACAATGATGTGCAACCAAACTT
>NZ_AQWR01000033.1 GCF_000375645.1 Porphyromonas bennonis DSM 23058 = JCM 16335
ATAGACAAGAAGCAGGGTGAAGGAAGCGACGAGCTGAGCTACTATATCTCATCACTATCCGACCCCGGGAAGGTGTTTGACCTCATAAGGGCTCACTGGTCAATAGAGAATCACCTTCACCACACGCTGGACGTGGTGATGCTTGAGGATCAGCAGATTAAGAGTAGGAATAACGAGGCAAAGAACTTCAACATTATGTCTAAAATCGCTCTTTTCTTTGTCGACAAAATGAAGGAAAAGAGCGGCAAAAGGCTCATTACCCAATTCCGGACCAACGCCACTCTGAAGCCCTCCGAGCTTCTATCCATCAAGCTGTGAGCCCATTCCCCAAATACGTCAGCCCCGGAAATGGGGATTTTCAGGGGTCTCTTTCGCTGAAATGGTGCGGAAGAGCTGCCTGACATTGATTTCCAAGCCCCCCTAGTCAAAAAGTGAGGGTCTCGGCGGACTTTCCATCTCCTTTGCCAAGGCTCGTTCCCAATCTTTTTCCGGGTGATTGAAGAGACTGAAGAAGTCGTAATAGCTCATGAGAGTAATCCTCAGCATCGTCGCCAGTCCGGAGAAGCTCCAACTGCGTGTCAGCCATCTTTTGTGAATCATAATGAGCAGATTAGCGATGAGGGTAACCCAGATCTGGATCTTGATGGCGTTGGCGCTCTCACCATAAAAGTATTTCGGTGGGAAGTTTTGCTTCAGCTGCTTGAAGAGCAGCTCGATCTGCCATCTCCGCCGATAGATCTCCACGATTTCCTCCGGATCCATCTCCATGTCGTTGGTGAGCAAGGAGGTGAGTTTCACGTCTTTCTTGACGTCAGCATAGATGATGATGCGGGCGCGGTGGATGATGGGGTCTTTCTCCTTTACCTGCTTGGTGAAGACAACGTGCTTCACCTCGATCTTCGAGACTCCGTCGGAGGTCTGATAGAAGATGTCACTCTCCACGGTGTACCGCAGGTTCTTCATCTTCGTCACATAAACTATGCCCTCACTCGTCATCGCTTCAAACTTTGCATAGTCAATGTAGGCCCTGTCCATTGCGATGATGTCTCCCCTCTTGAGCGCATCCGGCTTCAGCATAAAGGCATCGTGCGTCGCTGCAGAGGTGAATTGGATGTCAGAGGGGACGCCCTCGTTGGCATGAATCATCGTGTGGACCTTGATCCCGCCTTTCTTTTTACCCGCCTTGGGGTGCCTTCCCACACCTTTGAAAATTAGGTTGGAGAATAGGGAGATGGTTGTGGAGTCGATGATCTGAAGCGTTTTGAGCCATTTCTTACCCTCGTGCCTCCTGCCGGCTCGGCTGTCCGATGAAAGGACGTGACGATAGCGGGTGTACAGATCGTGGTAAACGGCTCCGAAGAAGGCCTCCGGACGTCGGGCATTGGCGTCAGCCAGAGTAATCCTCGAGGGCATCATCTTGAAGCCCAGGTGATTCAACTTTTGCGCCTGGATCTGAAGCGAACCGGTAATCTCCCGCAACGAGTCGAAGCGCATGATGATAGCGAAAAGCATCGTCATCAGATGAGTCCACCCGTCAAACCGCTTGACATACCGCTCTCCGCCGTTGTTTCTGCTGAGTCCGATCACTCGCTCCCTCCCCAGAAGTCTAACAATCTGGGTGAAGATCGGCTGTCCGGTAATATGTGTACTTTTGCTCATGGTTAAGTTTTGTTTTTTGACACCACAAATTAACCACTAAGGGCTGACTCCAGAAAATGAAGTCAGCCCTTTCTTCATCCCTTCCGACAAGCTTTTATCGGACAGCAATGAAAAAAATCTGTAACTTTGCTATTGATTATTATGGCAATTTTTGTTTGTAATTTATAGTGTTTTTACACTATGAAGTCGCAGCAGGCTTTGCTAAGTCTTTAATTATAGATAATTAAAACTCTTTAAACTCGCATTAAGCTAGGAGGGCTTTCCAATAGCATATGGATAGGAACCGTTCAACATATAGGAAGACAACGTTTGACATACCATCAAACCGTAAACTCTGGCTGACATTGGGTCAGTATGATGCACTAGTCGAGTACCAAGAGGTGGCCAGTAGATATTATCTTGGTACTTTCGATGTCAAGAAGGAGTCTTTCGATGCCTTTCTTAGCCGCACTTCTACTGCTACTGGGGTGAGGTTGAATAGCATAAGTCTTGCGAACTTCAGGAAGAAACAATATCAGGGTTATCTTGTGTTCCCGAATGCGAGTTTTGATGAGTTCATTACGGATTTCGTTGATGATGTGAGGTTCTTAATAGACCCTGCTTTTGCATTAAGCAAAATAGATGGTTCAAAGTTTGATAAGCTTTTGGACGCACTTTCGCAAAATGGGATCAGCCTTTCAATTGAGAGGTTTAAGAAAGACCTATATGACTATTACAGGTTGTTGCGTAATGGCGTGGCCCATAGCTTGAATCAAGACTACGAGAAAGAATACAAAGCTATCGATAAAATAGCTATTACTGCTTTTTACCCGACTCTCAACGAACCAAATGAAAAATCACAGTTGTCGTTTGACGACTTTATTCTATGCACAGCAAATATTAAAAATATTGCAGACCTTTTGACGGTTAGCCTATTACCTCACATTGATTGGAAGCAGTTAGTGCTTAGTAACAAGGACAAACTGATTCCACAATATGTAAGGTTCCTTCACGAAGGTAGGACAAAAAGACTTCATACCTATGTGTCAAACTGTGTAAAAAGCCTTTATGGATATACTCTTGACAAATTGACAATAAACAATATAATCGACTCATTAGAATAGTGGTAGTTCATCCCCCTTCAGGATAGGCACAGAATCGTGGCTATCATGAAGGGGAAGGCAGAAGTTCGAATCTTCTATGGTCACTTACAATTCGATTAATGGAAGAACCTATAGTTAACGATACACTGGAACTTGAAGATAATTTGGTAACGGCGCAGCAGGATATTTTCTCGTATTATCGGCGTCT
The DNA here is from genome assembly GCF_000375645.1 of Porphyromonas bennonis DSM 23058 = JCM 16335. Lineage (GTDB taxonomy): Bacteria > Bacteroidota > Bacteroidia > Bacteroidales > Porphyromonadaceae > Porphyromonas_A > Porphyromonas_A bennonis. Next base: position 2,950 of record NZ_AQWR01000033.1, read on the forward strand.
GAGAAATAATCTCTTCTCGGACACGGAGGTCGTGTACGAGACTAAGCTCACTCCTGAACTCTTTGACCTGAAATTGCAACAGCTCTCGCAGGATAAGAAACAGTCGGAGTTTGAGAACTTTGTTTTAGTGCTGGCAGCACGACTGGTGACACCCAACATAAAACCGCAGACCGGTCCCGATGGCGGAGGTGATGGTAAGGTGGATGGAGAGACGTATCCTGTCGACAAAGCAATATCAGACAGATGGTGGGTGTCTGAAGGCAGTACTGGCGACCATAAATGGGCGATAGCCATCAGTGTACAGAAGAACTGGAAAAGTAAGATAGAGGGCGATGTCAAGAAAGCTGTAGAGACTGGACGTGGCTATACGAAGGTGGTATTCTTCTCTAGTCAGAAAATCAAGTCAAGTAAACGTCAGGAGGTCGAGGATGAACTATCGAAACAATACGGTGTAGCCGTGAGTATCTTCGATGGTAAGTGGTGTCAGTTTGCAGTGTTTGAACAAGGCTGCTATGATGTTGCCACCGAGAAACTGAACTTTTCTGAAGACTACAAGAGAAAGACCGTCAAAGAAGGCACTAATGATAAGCGCAGAAAAAAAGAACTGGAGAAGTTAGAGAATGACTTGCTGTCACGGCAAGTAGAAAGCCTAGATACGGACTATATTGATGACTTACTCCAGTCCTGCCTATTAAGCAGAGGCCTGGAACGCCCTCGGATGGAGACTGAAGGTCGCTTCAACCGTGCGCAGCGAGAAGCAGAAGTACACGGTACTTCCGTGCAACGGTTCAATATAACGTATAATCATGCTTGGACATCGTTTTTCTGGTTTCACGATGTGAATGCAATGTATGCAGATTATCTGAAGCTAAAGGAGTATGCTAATATGCATACAACTGTGCATACGATAGAGCTGATGGCCAATATCCTCACCAATTTGGAAAATGCGGCAAGAGTAGGTTTGTTTGATTCCGAAAGGTTCGGGAAGGAAATACAAGATTTAAAGACGATAAAGGAGCGCGAAGATCTGTCGCAGGCGAGCCGTCTGTTCCTCGAACTCTTCTTTTCTGAACATCGGTTGCTCCAAATGGTACAATATGCACAAGACCCGACGCTAGAGTTAAAGAAACTGGCAGAACTGATAGAGACAAGTGCCAACTATCCAGACATCAGTTTTGACGCACAGACAACCATAGTTGAAATGATTGGACGCGTGATAGATGATAACGAGGAATATGAGAAACTTATTGACAAGATTTCGGAGATTTCGTCTCTGCGTAAATCTGAGGTAGAGGGTGCCATAATACATTTCAATCGTGCACAGACCTTGATAGACAAGCAGCAATACAAGCCTGTGGTAAAGCATTTGGGTCACTGTGTACAGGCATTCATGAAAGAAGGCTATGAGACCGAACTGGTGAAAACATACGGCTATATAGGCATAGCTTTTTATAATCTTGAACTGCCTTACAGTGCAAAGGCGTATTTGGTAAAGGCTGCGTCGATACTTGTCAAGGAGTTCTTTACGCAGGGTACTATCAGTCATCTGCTGATTACCGTGCTATGGAAATTGTGTGAAATAGAGCTGATGATAGGCCGACTTGTGATGTATCTCAACTGGAGAGAACTGTTGTTTATCATTGCCCATAATGGTCAAGAAATAGAGAGTAAAGAATTTGTTGAGAAAGATATATTGTTCGATGGAGGCTGGGCTTGCCATTTTGCAGCAGTCGACCTCACGAGAGAAACTATTTCCGTTTTGCCAGACATTTTTGCACGTTGCGATATGCCCATTTCAGAAAACTATCTGAAATATGCATTAGGATACCAAGAGTCTGTAGATGAGAAATTCGTAAATCTTATCACTGATGATTGGGGCAAATTGCTCAGGCAGCAACCTATACACAAGCAGTTCCTTAACCCTCTTAATATAGCAGAAGAAGGTCAGACCACTATCAGTACATTGGCAAAGGGTTGTCGATTCACTGTCAGGTACGAGAACTCAGTTAGAAGTCAACTGGTGGCAGAGACATTTTTGGCAACAGTTGAAACACTGCTTGCCACTTTTGACACGCTGGAACTTGTGGTAATGAGTCCGGAAATTCAAGTGGAAATTGCCCCAACTGATGAACAATCAGAAATGGAAAGAGGAAAAAACGAAAACCAATATGTATTTAACGTGAACTACGGCACTCTTGATGGAGAAACGTATTGGCACTGTTTTGCTTTCTTTATGGCATATTTTATGTCGCTTAACACTGTGTCGAGCGAAGATGTAAAAGATTTGATAGCACAGCGACACGAGAAAGAAAAAATCATGGACAGAATCATTGCCTTGCTAGAGTTGAACAACGCGGTTTATAATGTGCTTGGCGATAAGTTCAAGTATTCAATCCGTCAATGGGAAAATGCAAATGACAAGACCTATGTATGCAAGGCAGATACAAAGGGAGAAACGTTAACAGATCAGAACCCACATACAGAACAGCGAGGTGTACAAATATTCAGTATCTCCAGCACTATGGAATGGTGGGATAAGGCTGGATGGACGGGGGTGTGCTTCATGTACGACCAATGGTCTGCGACACCACCTATAGTAGGCCTGGCCTTCAAGAACTTGGAGGCAGGCAAAAGAATCATCCATGAATGGAAAGAAAAAATAGCAAAAGGTCAATCAAGTGTAGAACTGCATCTGATAAGAGGCATCGACAAACAACATCCCTCATGGTATAGAGCATGTGTGGCACCAGAGATACCCTTGGACCATATCACGGAGGGGCAATATATAGCTGTAATGTGTCGGAAGCACACAATGACTCCAAATGACACGTCGAATCTTGATAATTTTGAACGGGTATATTCTCGGTTTGGCAATTGCCAGCTTGTGGCAGTAGCAATTGACGACCAGATGCATGTAAATATGAACATAGATTTTAGCGAAGCCATCGAACTTAAAAAGGTTATCATTACCGATGCATGGAAAGTTTCTGCGCATGAACCAACGAGAAATGCATTGGAGTGGGACGATGACCCTATCATTCCTGAGTCAGAGAGCATCAGTGCCCCCGTCATTGAATTAATGAAGAACTTGCGTGAAGTTCATGATAAAATGGAGAAGAGAATTTTTTAAACCGTTTAAGAATTAATTTGGAAATAATCGACTAAAGTGCTCCCCCATGACAATCTATGAAAGAATCTATATTTGAACTAATATTACTATCAGTTATTCAAGAAAACAGATATGAATATGAGCAAGCGAAAGCACCTGCTGATCCCGATGATCAGCCTCCTTACTCTACTGCTGACCGGGCTCGTCTCCTGTATCCGCCCCGAGGCACCCAATGCTGAGGCGGACATCCTCTCTGTCGAGGTAGAGGGGATCACCCCGAGGGAGAAGCCCCTCATCACCAATACCGCCATCAAGATCGAGGCGGAGCCGTGGGTCGACCGCTCCGCCGTGGCACTGAGCTTTACCCTCACCCCCGGCGCGACGATCTCCCCGGCGAGTGGCAGCAAGCAAGACTTTACCGAGCCCGTCACTTATACCGTCACTTCAGAGGATAAGCAGTGGAAGAAGGAGTACACCGTCACCATCGCCTCCTCGCGCCCCGCCCCGGGACACTTTGACTTCGAGCAGGTGAGCCGGTATAAGAAGCGGGACACTGGAGACGAACTCTTTTACGAGTTTGTCATCTCTGACGGACTCAAGTGGGCATGCCCCAACGAAGGTTTTATGATCTCGCTCTCCCTTGATCCCTCCTGCGATCCCACGGATCCCTCAGTCTATCCCGTGACACAGGATCCGAGTGGCTATCGTGGGAAGTGCGCAAAGCTCTCCACGCTCAGTACGGGGGGCTTCGGTGCGATGTTCAAGAAGCCCATCGCTCCCGGGACTCTCTTCCTCGGGGATTTCAATGTCAATGAGGCGATGAGCAACCATCTTAAGGCAACGCTCTTTGGCATCCCCGAGACCCGCAAGCCGCTTATGCTGACGGGGTTCTATAAGTACAAGTCTGGCGATAAGGTGACCGACAAGGACTCTAAGGAAATCAAGGGCAAGAGGGACCTCCCGGCGCTCTACGCCGTCTTCTTCGAGACCGACGAGGAGACCTCTTATCTCGATGGAACCAATGTCCTCACCTCGCCCAATATTGTCCTTACCGCTCAGCTCAAGGATCCTAAGGAGAGCGATGAGTGGATCCACTTTGAGCTCCCCTTCGAGCCAGTGGAGGGTAAGAGCATCGACTCTGCGAAGCTGAAGGATGGTCGCTACAAGCTCACCATCGTGATGACCTCCAGCCGGGATGGCGCAGACTTCGTGGGCGCCATCGGCAGTACGCTCCTCGTGGATGAGATGAACCTTTACTTTGAGTAACCTATGAGACGACTGATATACACTGCACTCCTACTCCTCGCCACCGCATCCCTCGCCATCGGCCAGGAGGCTCGCGACAAAAATATCCTCGCCGCCCTGCGCTATGGGTGGAATTTTGAGCTCCGTGCCGGACTCTCCATGGGCGGCACCGCCCCCATCCCCATGCCCCGGGAGATCCGTGGCGTGGAGAAGTACAATCCCAAGCTCAACGTCCACGTAGAGGGTCAGGCGACCAAGTGGTTTGACCCCCACTGGGGATTGGTGATGGGACTCCGTATGGAGCAGAAGGGCATGGTCACCGGTGCAAGGGTAAAGAATTACCACACCTCGCTCCTACTCGGTGATGGAGCAGAGGCGTCGGGCAACTGGACCGGATACGTCGAGAGCAACTACGCTGCCTCCACCATCGTCCTCCCCGTCAGCGCCGCCTATAAGATCAATGACTACGGCAAGGTGCAGGCGGGTCTCTACGCCGGTTACCGTTTCGACGGCAGCTTCACCGGGCACGTCACCGACGGGCACTTCCGTATGGGATCGCCCATCGGTGAGCGGGTCGACTTCCCCGCCGACAAGCAGGCGACCTACGACTTCTCCGACGAGCTGAGCCGCTTCGAGGCAGGCATGCAGGTGGGCGGCAGCTGGCGCGCCTACCGACACTTCCTCGTCTACGGCGAGCTGAGGGCCTCCTTCACTCCGATCTTCCCCGGATCCTTCACCACCCTAACGACCAAGCTCTACCCGATCTACGTCAGCACCGGCTTTAGCTACCTCTTCTGATCGGTCAAGCGCCTGACTTATCCGGAAGCTTCAGTGGTGCAAAGATACCACCTCTTCCGGCAGCGATTGTCTCTTCGTGTCTCCTCCTGTCTCTTCATGCTTCGACATGCGAGTTAGGGGACAGTGGGGTTGCACCCTGTGGTGAGGGTGGGGGAAAAGGGATTAAGAGTGGATTTCTTGCTACCTTTGCGTGACCGCAAGCGGTCCTCTGACTGTGAAGAAATTAGACCTCTACGTCCTCCGGACATTCATCCCCCTGCTCTTAGGGAGTACTGCCGTCGCATGGTTTATCCTTGTGATGCAGTTGCTGTGGCGCTTTGTCGGGGATATCGTCGGTAAGGGAGTGGACACCATTGTCCTCCTCAAGCTGATGTTCTACTCCGCAATGACGGTGGCGCCGATGGCTCTGGTGCTGGGCATACTACTGGCTGGGCTGATGACCTTCGGCAACCTCAGCGAGCGGATGGAGCTGCTGTCGATGAAGACAGCCGGCATCCCCTTCACCCGGATCATGCGACCACTCCTCGGCCTCTCCATACTGCTGGCAGGAGGGCTCTACTGGTTTCAGAACGACTGGATGATCACCAGTCAGGTGCGCTTCTGGCAGTACTACTTCTCGATCAAGAATAAGTCGCCCGAGCTGGCGATACCGGAGGGGAGCTTCACGCAGGACATCCCGGGCTACTCCATCTACATCACCCGCAAGGACCCGAAGACGAAGACCCTCTACGACCTCATGATCTACGACCACTCCGAGGGCCCGCAAAATGCCTCCATCGTCGTCGCCGACAGCGGCTATCTCTACTCGGTCAATGACGGACAGGAGATGGTGCTCGAGGTCTACCAGGGGGAGTCCTTCCGCAACCTCCGTCCGGCAGAGTCGGGGAGCTATAATAGTAATGTCCAGCGTCCCTTCCTCCGAGAGCGTTTTTCGTCCAAGGAGGTGATCATGCACTTCGATGACAGCCTCTACATGGTCGACGAGGGGGCACTGAGCAGCCAGTTTGTGGGGAAGAATGCACGACAGCTACGAGCCTACGTAGACTCACTCTCCCTGGTACGCGACTCGATGGCACTGGTCAATCAGAAGCTCGTCCGCACGACCGCTGTGGGACTTACCCCCGAGAGCGACCGGCGGGAGACCGCCCACTCCTCCAGAGAGACGCTACTGGAGGAGGTGGCTCCGATGGCAGGCGCTGCGCCGGGAGCTGCAGCAGTGGCTGCCGCAGCCGGTGCTGCCAAGGAGAAGAGCAAGCCCGATGCCCCCGAGCCTACGAGGCGAGACCTCTATGCTGACCTGGGTGCCATGGGCTATGTGCAGCAACAGCAGATCCTCAACTCCGCCGTGCAACGACTCAATGCCGACGTCAGCTCCTATTACTTCGCCAATATGGACCAGGAGGAGACTGAGAGTCTGATCCGCAAGAATGACTTCGAGTTTTGGCGAAAGTATACCTATCCCGTGGCAGTCATCGTCTTCTTCCTCATCGGGGCGCCGCTCGGAGCGCTGATCCGGAAGGGCGGTATCGGCGTTCCCTTCATCGTGGCGATCTTCTGCTTCATCGTCTTCTACATCCTCGAGACCACGGGCGTCAAGATGGTCAATGAGGGGCGCTGGATCCTCTGGAGTGGCATCTGGCTGCCCAACATGGTCCTCCTCCCGGCCGGCCTGCTGCTCACCTACCTCGCCACGCAGGACAGTATGCGCTTCAATGTCGACATCCTCGTCAATGGCTTCAATCACTTCATGGGCATCGAGCCGGTCCGCAAGGTCGGGACGGCAACCGAGGTCGGTCAGCCCGACTTCGCCCTCGCCACGAGAGACATCGACCGGGCAGACGAGCTGGCAGACCGATTTGTCCACCAGCCCTCGGCGGGTTACTTCGGCTTCTTCCTCCGCCCCACCCAGCAGCACCTGCAGCGGGAGCTGGCGACGGCACTGGATGAGATCGTCGCCAATCTCGGTCGGAGTGAGGACATCCTCCTCGTCCACCGTCTTAGCGGTTACCCCGACCTGCAGGAGCTTGCTCTCGTGCGGAAGCCTCGGGAGAGGGGACTCCGCATCGCCCTGATGATACTCTTCCCCATCGGGCTGCTCGTCTACGCCTACTACCAGATCAGATACATAGCCTTCCGGCGCGAGTGCAAGCACGTCCGGGACAATAATAATAAGGTGAGGGACGAGATCGCCCGCATCACCGAACATCGTAAATCACACTAAGTACTAGATATGAACGATACGATCAAACTCAACTCTATCGATGAGGCGCTGGAGGACCTGCGCCAGGGTAAGCTCATCATCGTCGTCGATGATGAGGACCGGGAGAATGAGGGAGACCTCATCGGCGCCGCCGAGATGATGACCCCGGAGATCATCAATTTTATGATGCGCTACGGCCGCGGCGTGCTCTGCACCCCGATGACTGCCGAGCGCTGCGGTGAGCTGGAGCTGCCGATGCAGGTGGTGGATAACTCCTCCCCCCTCGGTACCCCCTTCACCGTCACCGTCGACCTCCTCGGTCACGGCGTCACCACAGGCGTATCCATGTCGGACCGCGCTGCCACCATCCGCGCCCTCGCCGACCCCTCACTCCGTCCCGATGACCTCGCCCGACCGGGTCACGTCAATCCTCTCCGTGCCCGCAACGAAGGGGTCCTCATCCGTGCCGGACATACCGAGGCGACGGTCGACCTCTGCCGCCTCGCCGGACTTCGTCCCGTGGGCTGCCTCATCGAGATCGTGAATGAGGACGGCACCATGGCCCGTCTGCCCCAGCTCCTCGTCTTTGCGAAGGAGCATGGGCTCAAGATCATCTCCATAGCCGACCTGATCAAGTATCGGATGAATAGTGAGAGCCTCGTCGAGGAGGGTGTGGAGGCGAAGCTGCCGACGAAGTACGGTGACTTCCGCGTCATCCCCTTCCGTCAGGTCAGCAACGGACTGGAGCACGTCGCACTCGTCAAGGGCGAAGTCTCCGACGGTGCTCCGGTGCTGGTGCGCGTCCACAGCAGCTGCGCCACGGGCGACATCTTCGGCTCACTCCGCTGCGAGTGTGGCGAGCAGCTGCACCGTGCGATGGAGCAGGTGGAGAAGGAGGGTCGCGGTGCCATCGTCTACCTCAATCAGGAGGGCCGCGGCATCGGCCTGATGGACAAGATCCACGCCTACAAGCTCCAGGAGGAGGGCATGGATACCGTCGAGGCCAATGTCCACCTCGGTCACCGTCCCGATGAGCGGGACTACGGTGTCGGCGCCGAGATCCTGAAGAAGCTCGGCATCCGCAAGATGCGCCTCATGACCAATAACCCCGTCAAGCGGGTCGGACTCGAGAGCTACGGTCTCGAGGTGGTGGAGCACGTCCCGATCGAGATAGCACCTAACAAGTACAACGAGCGCTACCTCCGCACCAAGAAGGAGAAGATGGGTCAGGACCTCCACGAGGTCTAAGCAGAGACCCACCCAAGGATTTACCCAAAGGGGGCAGAGCCGGATTTCCTCCGAGCTCTGCCCCTTTTTTTTGCTCGCTTTTTCACCATTAGGATCCGGGACAAAAAGAGGGGCGCCTGCGACCGATGTCGGTCACAGGCGCTCCGCTATTAGGACTTAGTTATTTATCGATCAGGCTCCGTGGAACTCGTAGGTCTCGCCGATGTGGAGGGCGATGAGCGTGAAGAGGCGCTCCGTCAGCTCATCCGTCACCTCGAGGGCGCGGGTCAGCATATCGTCAGAGAACCTCTGCAGCAGATCCTGTGCAGCCAGAGGACGATCCTTGTAGATCGCGAGGTACTCCTGCTCCATCTCCTTCTGACGCTGTGCGATCTCCTCCTCGAGCTGAGCGTAGGCCTCCTGGATCACAGGGGCGTAGCGATTGTAGTCGGTCATGCCGAGGATCTGGACGTGGCGGAACTTCCAGTACGCCGACTTATTGCACGACTCGCCGCCACCGATGCGGTAGGCCTCGGGGTAGGACTTGATCCCCTCGTAGAGCGGGAGGAAGATGCCGAGCGCTGCCATTCCCTCACACATGTAGTCGATCTGACCGATCTCCTTGGGGAGCCTGGGGCGACGCTGCAGGATATGGGTCTGAGTGGTGCGGAAGATCGAGATCGGGCGCCACGGCTCCTTGGGGTTGCAGTGGAGGTAGGGGTCGTGCTCCGTGTCGTTGTAGTGCGAGCGGAAGCCCTTCTTGATGTCACAGAGGGTGAGCTTCTTGTCCGACTTGAGGAAGACGGGGAAGTCGTTCTTCGTCACGTCCTGCTCCTTGGAGGGGGTGTACATCTTCTGCAGGTACCAGACGCGCGGGTAGCTGTAGGTGGTGTCGAGCTTCTCATCCCGGGCATAGGCCTCGTGGAAGTCAAAGTCGCCCTCATAGAGATGGTGCTCCTTGGCAAAGTCGATCAGGTCCTCGGAGGCGAGGTAATTGTCCTTGTCCTTGGGATCGTAGTCACGGAAGCGGCTCTGGTTGCCGGAGACGAAATACTTGTCCTCGGGGATGCGGGTGGCGAGCCAGCGGTGACCGGAGGCGGTCTCGAGGTACCACATCTCGTGCTCGTCGATGAAGCTGATGCCGAAGCCCTCAGCGATGCCGTGCTTCTCGATCAGCGACCCGAGACGCTCCACGCCCTCACGAGCGGTGGTGATGTAGGGGAGGACGATATTGAAGACCGAGTTCTCCGCCAGACCATCCTCCACGAGCGGATCGTACTGCAGCACCTTCTCGCTGCTGAAGATACTCTCCGTGGCGCTCATGCCGACACCCTCGCGATTGAAGCCGGCACTGCCCCACTCGCCGTGCAGGTGGTAGGGGGAGAGGGCGGAGTAGCCGATGCGGCGCTTGGGGAGCTTGCAGCGGAAGGGGGTCTCCTTGGCGATGAACTCCTCCGGACCATTCTCCGTGGTCTCAAAGATCTCCAGATTCTTCGCCACCATGGCGTCCCAGTCCTCGGAGCGGGCGGCGATCATCGATCCGTCCTCCATCAGCTCCTTGCCGACGATGATGGTGGTGCACTCGGAGGGGTAGCGGTTGGTTTGTTTTTTCATGAGATAAAGTATATGGTTTTTGTGTAAAAATGATTGGTGTCACTTCGAGCGGAGACCGCCCTGCGATCTCGTTACCCAACAAATGTAGGGAAAAAGGCGTGGCTCACCCACCTTTTTTCCTTAATCTTTCTGAAAGCCCCTCCCGAAAACAGGTGGCTAAAAAGAGTCAAACATTCAATCCGCGTGTCTGACCCTTATCAATGGACTTGCAGATAACGCCTCAGCTTATCCATGCCCTCCTTATGCTTATTCGGATTCGTTCGCTTGAGTGTGCCAATATTCAGCAACTTCCATTGCACGGATGGAAAATGGCTTAAATTCCCTGCACAACATTTCTCCCACTGCGGCACTCCATCCTCAAAGGAAACGAGGAACTCCTTGTCTGTATCTGTAAGGCAGTCATATACCCTCTTAATAATGGACGAACGTGATTGCTCATAGTCTGTATAGGTAAATGGAATATCCGACATCCCTTTGAATTGGTTTTCCAATGCCTCCTTTTGATTTATGTCATTAGGGGAGAGAAATTCTATGATGGGCTTCTCGCTTCCCAGCAAGCATAAGATGAGCCCGTCCTTTACATCCTCAAGCGTCTTGTCCATATACTTGCAGTCAAACATATCTCGAGGATGCTGGCGACCGAGAGCAGCCGTGATCTTTCCTCCATAGAGTTGAGAATAAGGAACAATGCGTGCCTTGCAGTTGGCTTGAAACTCTTCCTTCGCTTTCGGACAGAGTTCCATAATCTCGACATCACCAAGTATGCCCCGTTTTGTACCATTTACCTCTATCTTCACCATTGCTCCTTCATACATGCATTGCAATTTCCACACATCGGGTCTATGCTTTACACTTATTCCGGGAATGGCACGCTCTATACTCGATTTCAGTTCGCAGAGATGTTGATTTATCTTTTCCAGACTCACTGGTCGTGGCGCTATCGGAATGTAGGTAAGGTCAATGTCAACCGAGTAACGTGGCATATTCTGATGAAAGAGGTTAATGGCCGTACCACCGTGGATGGCTAAGCCCTCAACCTGATACACCAAAGGCAGGATGCGTACCAGCAATGCCACCTGACTTCTATATTTCTGACTATTCATAGTCGTTTAAGTCTTTTGGGATTGTCATTCTGTACTTAGCGACATACACTCCCGATGGCACCAGCTGGAGCTTGTGTGTCCCCAGATCTATGCGCGTAAGATCCAGCTCATCATACCAGTAATGACCTGCTTTCTCTGCCATATACAAAAAGAGTCTCTTCATTTTGTAGTGCTTTGTGGTCTCCAATAGCGACTGAAGAATATCCGGTCGCAGAGTGGTCAGCTGCTCCATGATGTAAAACAAATCCATATAGTCATACTGGCGTGGAGTGAGCAGCAAACACTCCATAAAAGCCTGCTCCGGGGAGGATATCAGAAGCCTCCAGTCCAAGTATGATATGGTCGTTATCTGTGCACGGGCAAACACCTCTGTACTGAAGAACGTAAACTCTCGATCAAAAGCGTCATACCCCATCCATTGTGGCATTTTGCCACCTGCCGTTGATACCATCAACAACGGCTTACCCATAGGCACATAGTGATTGAAGCCCCAAAGCTCCAGAGCCGAATGTGCGGCTATATGAAAGCTCTTGCCCAACTGCTCATTGAAGGACTGTAAAGCGCCAAATGCTGACAACCTGTCGCCAGTGCGGTACATGACGCCCTTGCATAGAGCAGACAACCAACCGGAGGAGCGATATCTGCTCAGCAACTGCTTGGAGTAACCTTGTTCTATAAGCCATGAGGCAAATAGCAACCCGTTCTTTTGACCGGACTGCAGCATTTTGTTTAATTTACTCTCCTGTGGTCTACTCATAGTTTACCTTCCGTCCTTAATGTCAACCATAAAGGTACAAAAGACTTTGTTAATCAGATCCGACGACTAGAGCTTGATATGTAAAGACTGAGCTAATTCGTAAACTGCGAAATAGCCGTCAGAAGGGCATGTAGGGGGCGAGGCGAAGGGAGTCGTCGCGGGTGAAGTCACCGGTGGCCATCAGGTGCGACCAGTCGAGGGTCTGCTCCTCCTCGAGGAGTCGCCGGAGGGCACGCTTGTGGCGCCACGAGAGGTAGGGGTGGTAGCTGATACTGTCGATGGTGAGGGTGAGGGGCCTAACCGCCGTCCCTACCGTGAAGTAGGGGTAGATCGCATCGTATCGCTCGCGATCCATGCCGTAGACCTCCTGGAGCTGCTCCACCACGTAGTACCCACCGAGGAGGTCGCGGTACTTGACGATGCGGCGGGCAAAGGAGCTGCCGATGCCGGGGACGCGCTTGAGGAGCGTCGTGTCGGCGGTATTGAGGTCGATGGTGGCACCGGGCTTGAGCTTGGGGAGGTACGCTTCCGGTCGCTTGGTATCTGGGGGAGGACCGGGATAGCGGTCGGTTCGGATGGGTGCCGAGGTACTCTTACTCTTCACCTTCTCTACAGGAGCCGGAGGTGCGGTGTCAAGCCTCGCCACGCCCGGAGGGATGGTGTCCTGCACCTCGGTCGGGCTGGGGAGCCCCTTCGCCGTGATGCCTGAGTAGAGCACGTAGGAGAGGATCAGGACGACGAGGAGGATGAGGACCACCCGGTCGCTCTTATTAAATCGGAGCCTCATCGCCACGCTGCTCGCTTACGATCCGACCATCACTCAGGAGCAGTGACCGGTCGGCGATCTCCGCCGTCTCCCGGTCGTGCGTCACGACGATGAAGGAGAGTCCCTCCTCCTCGCGCAGTCGGAGGAAGAGCTCGAGGAGCTCACGCTTACGGATGCTGTCGAGGGCGCCTGTAGGCTCATCCGCCAGCACGATCTCGGGATGATTGATGATCGCACGCGCCACGGCGACCCGCTGCTTCTCCCCTCCCGACAGCTCCGCCGGGCGGTGGTCCAGCCGATCACCGAGGGAGAGGCGGCGAAGGAGCTCGCCCGCCTCAGCCATCGCCTCGCGGCGGCTCTTACCACTGATCATCGCCGGGATGGCGACATTCTCCTCGGCGGTAAACTCGGGCATCAGCTGGTGCGACTGGAAGACGAAGCCGATGTGACGATTGCGGAAGGCGGCACGCCGGTCCCCCGAGAGGTCGGACAGCCGCTCGCCTCCGATGATCACTTCCCCTCGATCCGGGGCATCGAGTGTGCCTATCACCTGCAGGAGTGTCGTCTTGCCCGCCCCGCTGGCGCCGACGATGGCGAGGATCTCTCCCCGATGGAGTTCGAGGCTGATCCCCCGCAGGATCTCCAACCGACCGAAGCTCTTGTAAATGTCCCGCACCTCCATCAGAGGCGTATCGGTGGGTATACTCATGACTTAGGATGTAATAGGTGATCAAGTGCCACGTAGGCGCAGTAGCCCCCCACCATCGGTGGCATGTAAGAGATGGTGCCGGGGGTGGACTTCTTATTCTGCTCCCCCTCCGTCAGGACGATCGCTTCCTCCACCGGCAGTTCGGTCGAGAAGACGACTGGGAAGTTAAGCTTGACCCCGAGGTGGCGCAGCCGCTTGCGGATCATCTTGGCTAGCGGGTCATTGAAGCTCTTATCCATACGTGCCACCCGGATCTTCGTCGGGTCGGTCTTGGCACCCGCCCCCATGGCACTGACGAAGGGGATCCCGTGCTGCTGCATGTAGGCGATGGCAAAGACCTTAGGCGCCAGCGTGTCGATGGCGTCGATGACGAAGTCGTACGGGGCGGCGGAGAGTACCTCCTCCATCCGCTCATCCCGCAGATACTCGGCGATCACCTCCAGCCGGAGGGCGGGGTTGATCGAGAGAAGGCGGTCGTGCCAGAGGGCGGCCTTGGACTGACCGATCACTAGCTGCGTGGCGATGATCTGACGATTGATATTAGACTGGTTCACCACGTCGGCATCGACGATCGTCATCTGCCCGACCCCGCTGCGGGCGATCATCTCGGCGGCAAAGCCCCCGACGCCCCCGAGGCCGAGCACCAGCACATGCGCCCTCGAGAGCCTATCGCAGCCCTCCGCCCCGACGAGCAGTCTCAGCCGATCCAGTGTATGATCCTCTTCCATCTCCTTCATAGATCTCAAAGGTACCGATTTTCCACCGCTTCACTACAGCCCCGCAGAGGATTCCACACATGACTCCGGCTGAGCGACGATCACCTCGCTTATCCAGAAGCTTCAGCGGTGCAAATATAGCCCCCCCCACCGGGAGGAGTAGTCTCGTGGAGTCTCTCCGTGTCTCTTACTGTCTCTTCATTACAAAAAATGCGTCTCCTGCGGTCTCTGCCACCTCATGTCTTGATCTACGGTTAGAGAGCGATAATCCCGATGGAGCTCCGCCCCCAGCGGGATTGGTTATTTCTCTCTCTTACGGGGTCATCCTGCTTGTCTGGATCTACCTGCTGGTACGCTCGCTTGTGCGTGACCTTCGTAAATAGATACTAATAAAAAGAAAAAGGATCCGAGCCGGTCCCGCAAGGGGGCTGACTCGGATCCTTTGTTGTCAGGAAATTACTTATTGTGGAAGGCGAAGTCGCCATGCTCCACATCCAGCTCGATCACGCTGTCGCGCCGGATGGTGCCGCTGATGATGTCCGTGGAGAGGGTGTTGAGTACCCGGCTCTGGATCACCCACTTGACCGGCCGCGCACCGAACTGCGGGTCGTACCCCTGGTGGGCGATCTGCTCCACGGCGGCATCGGTGTAGGTCAGTGTGATGCCATTGGAGGCAAGGGTCTTGACCACCCGATCGAGCTGCAGGCGTACCACCTCCGCGATCTGCTCCTCCGTGAGGGGACGGAAGACGGTGATCTCATCGATACGATTGAGGAACTCGGGGCGGATCCGCTCCTTGAGCATCTCCATCACCTCCGTCCGCACCTTGCCGACGACCTCGTCGGCATTCGCCATCGTCATACTCTCGAGGCTCTTCCGGATCAGGTCACTACCCATATTGGAGGTCATGATGATGATCGTATTCTTGAAGTCCGCCGTCCGCCCCTTATTGTCCGTCAGGCGACCGTCATCCAGCACCTGGAGTAGGACATTGAAGACATCGGGATGCGCCTTATCGCAATTTCTCACCCTTGATTCTTCAGCCCTGACACATTTTGCAGAATCTAGGACGTCTATAAAATCTATATCCCATATTCTGTCTGATTACAGGAGATGGTTTCGCGTGTACGGAGGGGAAAAACATATATATAGTCCATTTCAAAAACAAAGCTCTCTTCTTCGGCAGTTTTGCAGATTGACTCAGATATGTTAAATTGAAAGAGGAAGTGCTTTGGTTTATGATTGGGCAACAGAAGATTATGGCTGAATCACGACTGAAATGTCATAAAGATAGTGTAAAGGTCTTATTATCTGCTCAACTCCTTTCGATTTATAATTCTTATAATAAATAGGGAACGGAGCCTTCGTGTTTTGATTGATAACCTCTTCCAAATCCTCTCACTCTAAAACACAGGATATAAAATTAGAAGCGATGAAAACCGCACATATGTCTTTGCATTTTGTATTTTGCGTATATTTACATACATTTGCCTTGTCAACGGAGTTCAGCATTCGATTGTTGGCTCCTAATCTCTAACTTATTTCAACTTTTAACGCTATGCTTAAAAAAACTATTCTTCTACTTGTCCTTTTAGTCACATTATCGTGTTCTCACGAGGGAGCTGAGAATACTCCCGAGGCTAATGGTCTTGTGACAGAGGAGAGCCCGATTACCACTAATGCTCAAATTGAATTCCTTGAAGAACTTCAAGCATTCAATGACAGCTACGAAAAAGTCATCGACAGAGACGACAGAATGCCTAACACAAGAGGCTTTTGGTCAGCTGTAGGTGATGTATTGGTCGTTGCAGGTGCAGATGTCATGGGTGCCGGAGGTGGTGCTAAAGCCGTTCAGGCCATTGCTGCTGGAGTGGGGGTTGCAACAGGCGGTACCGGATATGCCATCGTAACGGGAGTGGCTGCAGGAATTGCAGGTGCGGGCTCTTCTATTGCCGCCGGACGTGCCTTAAGAGCCATATCGGATCAAAACATGAGACCCTGCTATAGCGGGCTGTCCATACACTACCCTAGTGAATATGTTGATCTAGAATATGCAGGTAGACTGCACAACACTCTTATCTCGGATATGTTGTCCCCAGGTCTCAGAAGTACTTACTCTCCATCTGCAGTAGAGTCTGAGCTGCTCAGTAACGAATACTTTATGAAGACATCTGAGCAGATAGCAGAAATAATCTCAGTTAACATTCACGAGACCAATGGTATTCTTAAAACCCTTGACGATTTGGAAAAGCAGGGTTTTATCAATAAAGATCAGCACATGGTTTTCAGCTTCTTCTTTGATATATACAATGAATCCAAAAAGCTGAAGCATATTGAAGACATTGTCAATTACTATATCAGCGCTATAGCCAAGACGGAAGTCCTGAATGACTCCGATAAAGTGGTATTGATTTCTGCCTTTAGTGTCGCTTCACAAAGTCCTTCGTTCTGGATACAAGATGGAAGAGCACAGTGATGGGAAATACACATTGACGAGAGAGGCTCTGGGAAACTTGCTGGACTGGCTCCTGATCGGTTTCGGACTGTATGTGCTTAAGGTTATCTCCTGGGGATCGACTCTGAGTATCATTATTTCTCTCTCTTATGGGGTCATCCTGCTTGTCTGGATCTACCTGCTGGTACGCTCGCTTGTGCGTGACCTTCGCAAATAGATACTAATCATAAGAAAAAAGGATCCGAGCCGGTCCCACGAGGGGGCTGACTCGGATCCTTTCTTGTTGAGACCTTTGCATAATACCCCATCTGCGGCGTCACTTTCGAGATTCGGGCTTGGTCATGTGCGTTAGCACACTCCCTTCGCCCTCACTCTCAGTTCCTTGCATCTGGGGCATTCTGCAAAGTCCCTGCCGAAAAAGCGGTGCTTTTTCGGCGAAAGACCATTTTGCAAAGGTCTTTTGTTAGGAAACGGTATTACTTATTGTGGAAGGCGAAGTCGCCATGCTCGGCATCCAGCTCGATCACGCTGTCGCGCCGGAGGGTACCGCTGATGATGTCCGT
>NZ_AQWR01000034.1 GCF_000375645.1 Porphyromonas bennonis DSM 23058 = JCM 16335
GCTAATTGTAGCTTGGACATTCCGTTATGATTTACAATGTTCTCTGAGTTTGCCAGGAGTAAAAACCGAGATCCCTTTATGAGCCTCCTTTTAGCCGGGTCTACCTCTCGTGAGACCAGCTCTCTTCGGACCTTGCCCAGGGTGTCGTTCATTAGTTTGATGACGTGAAAGTGGTCGAAGACATAGATGGCATCGGGGGCATTTTCGCGTACAGACTTTGCAAAAGCGGAGGACATATCAGTAGCGACGTATCGCATGCTGACGCCCTCTTTCCTCACACGCTTCCAGAATTCATTTTGCGAGTTTGTGTATATAGCAGCGATTTCCTGACACGAAGCGTACCTTCTAATACCCATTGTGACCGCACTTATTGCACCTGTAACGCTGCACCTTCATATTCAGGAAAAGCTGTGTGCTTCCTATCGGAACGGTCTGAATTCTACGGCGTCGCGAGCCGTTTTTCACACAACCATACTCTCCACGGTGAGGGCATCTGCTCATGGGCTTGGCATACTGGACATCCAGGACAATTTCGCTACCTTTGTAGTGGGTTGCGGTACACTCTATACCTTTTAGCCCCAGGTCATTGTATAGAAAACTGGTATCCATTGTAATTGTGAGCAGTTACATTCATTCATTTTACAATTATACTGGATTTTCAGTTTTCTTTGTTCTTCACAGTTCGTAATCATCACTATAAACTACGTCCCCGAATTATCTTGTGGATTTCACCCCGCAAGATGGGGGGTATAGCGGCTTCCGCACTTCACGCCAGACCATCCGCACACACTCATCACGCAGAATATCGGAAGAAGCTCTTTTTGTACCTCTCTCGGTTCGGCTAAGACGAATTGGTAGCTCCAGATGAAAATTTCTGGTCGTATTGGCAGAGTATGAATAAAAGTCAGAGCCCCCTGTGGATAGGTACTCAGTTTGTTCGTCCGCCTACTTTACTACCGACAAGTGGTGCAACTCTTGATGATTGATGCCGATTTGTATCCCAATGAGTTCTTTATTGTTAGGCTCAAAGAGGAATTTTTTATCTATATTTGCATTATAGTTACACAATTGTATGTAACTGCTAATTAGTATCCTTTTATAGATCAAGCCAGAACACTCGCAATGAAGAAATCAATCCATTCCTCATCCAAGAGGTGCGAGCGACCCCGGTGGATGGTGGGAGTACTCTCACTGCCGCTACTGATAACTCCGACACTTAGTGCGGCTGCTGATGTCGTGCCGGCGGAGTTGCCTGTGGTTCGTACAGAGGTCCAGAGCGACACATTCGTCCTCACCGGTACCGTCGTCGATGATCAGGGAGAGCCCCTGATCGGCGCACGCGTCAGCCTCGTGGAGAATACCTCCAAGGGCACCATGACCGACATCGACGGAGCCTTCCGTCTCCCGGGCGTGCAGCTCGGTCAGACGGCTGAGGTCGCCTTTGTCGGCTACAAGACTCAGCGCATCAAGCTACAGAGCAAGGACGCGCTCCACATCACCCTCCTCCCCGACGACGAGCTCCTCGACGAGGTGGTGGTCGTCGGATATGGCACGCAGAAGAAGGTCAATCTGACCGGCTCTGTGGCTACCATCGACACCAAGGATATTAATAACCGCGCAAATGCCAATGTGCTTAGCTCACTGCAGGGAGCCATCCCCGGAGTGACCATCATCAGCCGACCGGGGTCTACACCCTCGATCAACTTCCGCGGTAGGGGTAATCTCGGATCATCCGAGCCGCTGTACGTGATAGACGGGTCTATCTCGACAGCAGCAGAGTTCTCCAACCTTGACCCCAATGCCATCGAGAGCATTTCGTTCCTTAAGGATGCGGCTTCGTCCTCTATCTACGGTTCGCGTGCTGCCTATGGAGTGGTTCTGGTGACCACGAAGAGCGGTGAGAAGGGTGCTGTAAGGGTTCACTACAATGGTATGGTGGGCTTCAAGAACCCTACCTATGTCCCCAAGACTGTCTCCTCCGGGGACTACGCCATGCTTATGAATGAAGCAGTGCGTAATACCAATCCCGATGCCAAGCCCGTCTTCTCAGACGAGGAGATCGGATGGTTTAGAGACGGCAGCAAGCCCGATCAGTACCCCAATAGTAACTGGTATGATCTGATCCTGCAGAAGAATGTTATGACGACCCAGCACTCTGCCTCCGTCTCCGGAGGTGAGAAGGTGCGCTTCTACACCGGTCTGGGGTATGTCCGCAATAATCACTTCCTCCCGGGACGCAGCAGTGACCGGTATAATGTAAATGCCAACTTCACGACTGATGTCAAGTCGTGGCTCACCCTTCGAGGCAGTCTTAATGCGATACAGATCGACAACGATCGCAAGCTCGGCACTCCCGGGTATACCCACTTTATCAATATCCCCGCTACGTTTGTGGGTCGTCACAGTGATGGATCCTTCGGGACCATCCAGGCAGGAAAGCCTGCGTCCAAGACCAGTATGAACTTCAACCCCATCCGTGAGGTCTACGATGGGTCCTGGTCTAACTCAAGAACCCGCATCCTGACGATGTCCTCCGGCATAGATATCTCACCCATAGAGGGTCTCAAGGTCTCGGGAGATCTCTCGTATCATGTGAGGACCGGGCAGAGTAAGAGCTATGACGCCTCACGCCCCTCGCTTAAGCTCTTTGGCACCGGTGAGGAGATCGTCGGTACCTCTAGGGAGGCATCGGAGAGCAAGATGACCGTCTACCGCTCTGACCACACTCACCTGATAGCAAACCTGGTCGCTCATTATGGGAAGACCTTTGGGGAGGTGCATGAGTTTGGTGCTCTGGTGGGTACTTCCTTTGAGGACATCCGCTACGATGAGGTGTCCGGCTGGAGGAAGCTCTTCCCTAATAATAATCTCCAGGACATACATGCAGGCTCCGATGCACCCAGTAATATGAATGTCGATGGAGGGATGAGTCAGACCAAGCTCTTCTCAGTCTTCGGACGACTCAACTATGCTTACGCAAGCAAGTATCTCGCTGAGATCAATGTGCGTAGTGATGCTTCATCGCGCTTCCATAAGGACCACCGCACTGCATTGTTCCCCTCCTTCTCGCTCGGCTGGAGACTCAGTGAGGAGGACTTCATGAAGGATTTCTCCTGGATCTATAATCTCAAGCTCAGAGCCTCCTATGGTACGCTGGGTAATATCAATAATGTAGGTAACTACGACTACCTCTCCACTTATGGTAAGGGATCATCCTACATATTTGACCAGACTGTGGCCGGGAGTTACGTGGAGAGCAAGCCTGCCAACGAGTCTCTCTCCTGGGAGAAGGTTGCGATCACCGATATTGGACTCGACCTCGGTCTCTGGGACAATAGGCTGACGATGACTCTGGACTACTATAATAAGCTGACCACCGACATCCTCCTTACGCCCAATATCCCGGTGGAGATCGGTCTCCAGAGCAAGCCGAGTCAGAACCTCGGAGAGGTCCTCAATAAGGGCTTTGAGGCGGCTCTGACCTGGTCAGATCACGTGGGAGACTTCCACTACTCTCTCGGCGGTAACCTGAGTATCAATAAGAATGAGATCCTCAACCTTGGAGACTCTGACCCCATCATTGAGGGCGCATGGATCAAGAAGGTGGGGCGCTCGATCGGAGAGTTCTACATGTACAAGACCGATGGACTCCTGACTCAGGAGGATATCGATAAGGGTAATTACATCACCGACGGTATTACCCCTAAGGCAGGAGACATCAAGTACGTCGATATGAATGACAATAAGAAGCTTGATGGCGATGACCGTACCTTTGTCGGCAACGATGTCCCCTGGCTTACTTATGGACTCAACCTCTACCTTGCCTACAAGGGCTTTGACCTCACTGTGGCAGGTCAGGGTATCGCCGGTACTAAGGTCAGCTTTGAGTCAGAGATGGCACACGCTTTCTTTGACTACGCCAATCCTAGAGAGTATCACCTTGGGCGTTGGACCAAGGAGAACCCCAACCCGCAGGCCGTTTACCCCCGCATCTATGACCGTACGGATCCGCATGCGAAGTTTAATCAGTACGCCTCAGACTTCTGGCTCTTTAATTCCGATTACTTCCGGATCAAGAACATCACACTGGGGTACTCCCTGCCACAGAGTCTGACCGACACCCTTACCCTCTCTCAGGCTAAGATCTTCCTCTCTCTGGAGAACTTTATTACCTTCCGTGGCGATCACCGTATGAAGGACTTCGATCCGGAGGCTGCTACAGGACGTGCAGTGTCAGCTCTGGGCGAGAAGACCGTCTCTCTGGGTGTGAACGTGGCTTTTTAACCCTCTCTTGAGTTCAATGATTATGAAGAAATATATAGTATCACTAATCACGCTGGTGGGTCTGGGAAGCCTTGGACTTACCTCCTGTGATCTATCGGTGACCAACCCTACAGATGTCAGCTCGGACACATACTGGAAGACTGACAAGGATGTCTGGTCCTCCCTCAACGACCTCTACAGTGCCCTCATCCCCGGATGTGGTATCTACAGCGATACCTTCTCTGACGATGTGCGCTGTCCCTATCCCTGGGAGAGTGCAGGCTCTACCTTCCAGACCAATGGACTTAGCTCTCAGCAGGATATGGGGTATGACTTTGTATCTGTCCGAAGGGCTAATGATGTCCTGGAGCACCTGGATCAGTCAGGACTGACTGATGAGCTCAAGCAGCGCGTACGCGCCGAGGTGCGACTCCTGCGTGCATGGAATTATGCTCGTATGACACTTGA
The DNA here is from genome assembly GCF_000375645.1 of Porphyromonas bennonis DSM 23058 = JCM 16335. Lineage (GTDB taxonomy): Bacteria > Bacteroidota > Bacteroidia > Bacteroidales > Porphyromonadaceae > Porphyromonas_A > Porphyromonas_A bennonis. Next base: position 4,732 of record NZ_AQWR01000034.1, read on the forward strand.
CTTCGGGAAAGTGCCGCTGCTGACCGACCGTCTTGAGTACACCGAGAGGGATATCAAGCGGGATGATGTCGCCATGGTGCGGAAGTTTGTCCTCGATGAGATGCGCGAAGCGGCCTCTTCGCTCCCTAAGTCCTATCCCGGCGGTTACTTCCAGGAGCGGTCTCGTCTCACCTGCTATGCCGCCTATGCCATGCTGGCCAGGACGGCGCTCAATTTCGGCGACTACAAGCTGGCTGAGGAGGCTGCACTCAAGGTGATGGAGGGACCCTTTGATCTCCACAAGGTCGACGCTATACCCGCCGCAGCCGCACCAGAAGTGGAGCAGCTGAGAGGGCTGGTTGACTTCGCCGCCCTGGGGCTGGACGAAGAGGCATTCATCCGTGGTGTCTACAGCTATCGCTCCATCTGGGATGCGGAGAATGTAAGCCCCGGATCCCCTGAGTGTATCCTGGTGAGAGAGTATCTGGCCGGTAATGCTGACTATACGGATCTCACGCGCTATACCTCTATGCGACCCTCTCAGATGGTCGACGGATGGTCATCTGTCGTACCGCAGCAGACACTCATTGACGCCTACTGGACTGCAGATGGTAAGCCAGCCCGCATAGATATTACACCTGCTCAGAGAGCTAAGAATTGGGAAGCTGTCACGAAGCTCTTCGAGAAGTCTGGTGAGTCGGACTTTACTAAGTTTGCCAATCAGCTGGTATCTAACGGGAAGTACTTGGATCAGGACTTCTTCAATGAGTTCCGCAACAGAGATCCGAGACTCTACGCATCCATCCTCTTCCACTTCCATAGAGTAGCGGATACTGATGCAGGCTCCAGCTTCATCTACCGCTGGATGCCCGCACAGAACAACGAGTCCACTACCGGCTACAACTTCATCAAGATGGTGGCGAAGTCTACCGGGACGATGCTCTGGGGTGCGTATCCGACGAGTGAGGCCAATTATCCCTCCATTCGCTTTGCAGAGATGCTCCTGACTTTTGCAGAGGCTCACACACTCAATACCGGCTACGACGACCGGGCGAGAGCGGCACTTGATCGCCTCCGGGATCGCGTCGGTATGCCGCACGTACCGGTGTCCCTATCTCAGGAAGAGGCTCTTGAGCTGATCCGAAATGAGAGACGCATAGAGCTTGCCGGTGAGGGCTTCAGGCTGGATGACATCCGACGTTACGGCAATGAGTATGCTGAGAAGTATATGAATAACGTGCCTGTCGTTCGTCCTGATGGCGAGACCGTGCTGACTATGAAGTGGGATAAGCGCATGATGCTCTATCCTATTCCTCAGACAGCCATAGACGTCAATCCGCTCCTTAAGGATGATCAAAACGACGGCTATTGATCTACCATAAGTATAGACACAAAGAGAGGAGACACACCAAAAGTTATGGTGTGTCTCCTCTTGCTTTGTTTCTGGGCGGTGAGACGGCTGAGGTGCATATAGGAGATGGTTAGTACAGTGAGGAGACAATAGGAGACTCTACGAGACCTTGCCCCCCGCCGCGGTGGTACCTTTGCAGCACCATGCATCGTCCGGTCAGTCATGATAGGAGCATCTCACGGTCAGCTAGCGTCAGAGGTGCGATCCTCAGAGGGTGTCTCGCCCGATGGGTTTCTGTACCATCGAGGGGGGCGGCTTTTTTATTCTTTTAGCAGAAATGGCTATATTTGTGGGTGATGGTGCGATCACGGCACCAGTACCGAGTGGATAGTAACACCTTATCAATACGATTTCGTATGAAAAAAATTGTAACCCTCTTAGCAGGCATTGCATGTATGAGCCTGATAGGCATTACCGGATGCGACTCCAAGAAGGAGAAGCCTCTGACAGACAACCCCTTCCTTGAGGCGAGCACGCTGCCCTTCCAGGCACCCGACTTCGCCAATATCCAGGATGAGGACTTCATCCCCGCATTTAAGGAGGGGATCCGCCTCCAGCGCGAGGAGATCAAGGCGATCACCGACAATAAGGAGGCGCCTACCTTTGAGAATACGATCATCCCGCTCGAGAAGAGTGGCGCCATGCTGGGTCGCGTCAGCAGCGTCTTCTTCAAGCTGGTCTCCGCTGACGGCACAGATGCTCGTCGCGAGATCGAGACGGAGGCATCCAAGATGCTGACCGACTGGGATAATGAGCTTAATCTCAATCAGAAGCTCTTCGACCGCATCAAGACGGTCTACGACACGCAGCTGGATCAGCTCCAGGGTGAGGATCGTGCCCTGCTGGAGTATACTTACAAGGGATTTGAGAAAAACGGTGCTGCCCTCCCTGAGGAGAGCCGCGAGGAGTATAAGGAGATCAGCTCCCGTCTCTCTGAGCTGACGACTGAGTTTGGCCGCGTCATCGTCGATGCCCTGGCCGCTCAGACCGTCTGGACGGACGATGAGGCTGAGCTCGATGGTCTGAGCGAGTCTCAGCTGGCTCAGGCGCGCTCTGATGCAGAGCAGCGTGGCAAGAAGGCTACCTACGCCCTCGTGCTGACCAATACTACCCAGCAGCCGATCATGGCATCGCTGAATAACCGCGCCATGAGGGAGAAGGTCTACAACGCCTCCATCCATCGTGCCGACGGCGAGGGTGTCAGTGGTGCCAATACCTGGCCTCTGATCACCGAGATCGCCAAGCTTCGCGCTCGCAAGGCTCAGCTCCTCGGCTTCCCCGACTACGCCAGCTACTCACTCAATTACCAGATGGCCGGCACCGAGCAGGCTGCCAATGACTTCCTAACTCAGCTCAAGGAGTCCTTTGTCCCCAAGGCTGAGGCAGAGATGGCATCGATCCAGGACTTTGCCCGCAAGACTGAGGGCAGCGACTTTACCCTCCAGCCCTGGGATGTCGTATACTATTCCGCTAAGATGAAGGAGGATCGCTTCCACTTCAGCGATGCAGACGTGCTCCCTTACTTCGAGATCGACTCCGTGCTGCGCAATGGCGTCTTCTACGCCGCTGAGCGCGCTTATGGTCTCACCTTCGAGGAGCGCTTTGACCTCCCTGTCTATGCCGACGATGTCCATGTATTTACGGTAAAGGATAAGGACGGTAGCGACCTCGGTCTCTTCTACTGCGACTACTTCCACCGCGATACCAAGGCTCCCGGCGCCTGGATGGACGAGTTTGTCACCCAGAGCACCTTCGACGGCACGAAGCCGGTGATCTACAACTGCTGCAATTATCCGAAGGCTCCCGAGGGTCAGCCCAACCTCATCTCCTGGGACAACGTAACCACGATGTTCCATGAGTTTGGTCACTCCCTCCATGGCTTCCTCTCGAATAATAAGTACCGCACCATCTCCGGGACCAATACCCCGCGTGACTTCGTCGAGATGCCGAGCCAGTTCAACGAGTACTTCGCCACTGTACCGGAGATCTTTGACAACTATGCTCGTCACTACGAGACAGGTGAGCCGATGCCTAAGGCGCTGAAGGAGAAGATGCTTCAGTCTGTCCAGTACCTCGCTGCATACTCTCTCGGAGAGAACCTGATCGCCTCCACGATGGACATCCAGTGGCATATGCTCACACCGGATCAGGTGCCTGCAGACGCTGATGCCGCTCAGTGGGATCTCAACCGTCGTCAGGAGCTGGGACTGCTCTGGCAGTCCATCGTGCCCCGCTACTTCCAGACCTACTTCAGCCACGTCTGGGGCGGCGGCTACGCCTCCGGCTACTACAGCTACCTCTGGACTGAGGTGCTGGCAGTCAATATCGCTCAGCGCTTCGAGCGTGAGGGCTGGCTCAATCAGGCTGTCGCTCAGGACTTCCGCGACAAGATCCTCTCCAAGGGTCGCACCGTGGATCTGAACAAGGCCTTCACCAGCTTCACCGGTATGGAGCACCCGGACGCCTCTGCTCTCCTTCCCGCACGAGGCATCAAGTAAGGTAATACCCCATCTATGACTCAAGGGCTGTGACGCACCTCTGCGCCGCAGCCCTTGAGCTCTCCTACGCCCAGCAGCAGGGATCAGCCTTATGTAGTCCGCTACAAAAGAGTTACATTTGTAGAGAGTATAACCAGTACCGTAATATAATGAAGCGGCTTTTTGACTTTGTCGTCGTCGGCGGCGGCCTCGCAGGCCTATACTCTGCCTACCATCTCTCCCGACGCGGCTCTGTTGCCCTGATCGCCCAGGGGGCGGTAGAGGACAGTAACTCCTACCACGCACAGGGCGGCATAGCTGCCGTCAGCGCCCCGGGGGACACCACCGATGAGCACTACGACGATACGATCGTCGCCGGTGTCTATCTCAATGACCCGGATGCCGTGCGCGTCCTCACGGAGGAGGCGCCGGCGCGGATCCGTGAGGTGGTCGGTATGGGGATGGACTTCGACAAGGACCCCGATGGGCGGACCGCTCTCGGACTGGAGGGGGGACATCACCACCACCGGATCCTCCATGCAGGGGGAGATGACACAGGACATCGGATCTCAGACTTTATGATCGGGCAGGTGAGGGCGCTGGAGGCGATTACCCTCTTTGAGCACCATGAGGCACTTGAGCTGATCGTCCGAGAGGGCCGCTGTCGGGGGATCAGAGTCTATGATAAGGAGGCGCACCGGATCGAGCCTTTCCTCGCCGGGAGTGTCATCCTGGCTACGGGCGGGTGTGGTGCACTCTTCAGCCCCACCACCAATCCTCCCACAGCCCTTGGTGACGGCTGCGCTCTCGCTCATGAGGCTGGGGCGGAGCTGCGAGACATGGAGTTTATCCAGTTTCATCCCACCGGACTATACACGGAGACGGATCACGCCTTCCTGATCAGCGAGGCGGTGCGGGGAGAGGGGGCGATCCTGCTCAATGATCAGGACCAACCCTTTATGAAAGGGCGTCACCCCCTGGCAGACCTTGCACCGCGGGACGTGGTGGCGCGGGAGATCTTCCGCGAGATGAAGAAGAGCGGTGCCTCGCACGTCCGCCTCTCACTGAGCCACCTGGACCCGGACCGGATCCGACACCGCTTCCCCACCATCACCGCCTACCTCGACTCTCTTGGCATCGACATCACGCAGGAGATCCCGGTGGCGCCGGCGGCGCACTACACCGTGGGTGGCATAGCAACCGACCTGGAGGGACACACTTCTCTACCTGGCCTCTACGCTGTGGGCGAGGCGGCAAGCACCGGCGTCATGGGTGCCAATCGCTTAGCCTCCAACTCTCTCATCGAGTGCCTTGTCTACGGCAAGCGCGTGGCGGAGAGAGCCGAGGGAGATCCGATCGACCTGACAGATATGCCGGATGAGACTACACCGGTCTGGGATCTTGACAGATCTATCGAGTGGTACCGAGTGGAGGGGAAGCCGATCGAGGAGAAGTGTGCCCGGCTGATGACCGCCTACTGCGGCATCATCCGTCGCGGGGACGAGCTCCGGCGACTGATCATGCAGCTGGGTGCTGAGGAGGAGCGTATCCGACCTCTTGTGGGGGAGAATGTCTATGCGCTGATGACGCTGCGGAGGCTGCATCTCTCCACGCTGATCGCCCGCTCCGCTCTCTCCCGAGAGGAGTCGCGTGGCTGCCACTACCGGGAGGACTTCACTGCGACGAAGCCGCAGGGTAGCGTCTTCCACACGCTCATCGACCGAGACGACACCATTCGTCAAGAGCCGGTCGCTGAGGAGTAAGAGCGAGTCATTTTTTTATCATCATACTATAGCACAATCATGAATCCATACGACATAGAGGAGGAGAACTTAGATCGTCTCATCGACCTCGCCCTCGACGAGGATGGGGTCTCGCACGACCTCGCCACCCTCTCGATCATCCCGAGGGAGGATCTGCAGACTGCATTTATCACCGCTAAGGCGGACGGCATCATCTCCGGTATCGAGGTGGCTCGTCGACTGATAGAGACGGCTGCTGATCTGGAGGAAGAGGTGGACTTCGAGCCGCTGGTCTCGGACGGAGATCGCATTACCCGGGGGCAGGACCTGATCCGGATACGCTGCAGCTTCCGCACCCTCCTCGGTGCGGAGCGGACGATGCTCAATTTCCTCCAGCGCATGAGCGGCATCGCCACCGCTACGGCCGAGCTGGCCAAGCTCTGCGAGGGCACTCGGGCTCACGTCCTCGATACTCGAAAGACCCTCCCCGGACACCGTCTGACCGATAAGATGGCGGTTCGTCACGGCGGCGGATACAACCACCGTCACGGTCTCTACGACATGTGCCTCCTCAAGGATAACCACATCAAGCTCGCCGGCAGCATCACCGCCGCCGTGGAGTCGGCTCGGCGATCCCTCCCGCTCTCCATCAAGATCGAGGTGGAGACGGAGACCCTCGAGCAGGTGGAGGAGGCGGCACGGGTCGGTGCCGACATCATCATGCTGGATAATATGTCCACCGAGATGATGACCGAGGCGGTTCGCCTCATCGACGGACGTGCCAGGACTGAGGCATCCGGAAACGTCTCCGCCCAGACGATCCGCGCCATCGCTGAGTGCGGTGTCGACTATATCAGTGTCGGCGCTCTGACTCACTCCGTGAGGGCGCTCGATATCAGTATGAACTTTGGACACAAGGAAAAGGGAACCTCAGACAGAAAATGATGACTCAGGAACAGCTCTACAGCGAGATCAAGCGACTTAAGAAGGAGAAAAACGCGGTGATCCTCTCGCACTTCTACCAGACGGCAGAGGTGCAGCGCGCCGCGGACCTACTCGGTGACTCCCTTCAGCTCTCTCAGGAGGCGGGACGGACCGATGCGGAGGTGATTGTCTTCTGTGGAGTAAAGTTTATGGCCGAGACCGCCTCGATCATCTCTCCGGATAAGAAGGTGCTCCTGCCGGTCCGCTACGCCGGCTGCACACTCGCCTCGGCGATCAAGGGCTCTGACCTGAGGGAGTGGAAGGAGAAGCACCCCGACGGACTTGTGGTCAGCTATGTCAATACCACCGCTGACGTCAAGGCGGAGACCGACTACTGCGTCACCTCTTCCAATGCCCTCGACATCGTCAGCAAGCTCCCTGAGGACCGCCCGATACTCTTCTGCCCCGACCGCAACCTCGGCAATTACATTCGCTCCAAGACCGGGCGCGAGATGGAGATCTGGGACGGCTGCTGTGTGGTCCACGAGGTGGTCAATCGCATCGCAGTGGAGCAGTTCCTCACGGAGTACCCCGACGCGGAGCTGCTGATCCACCCCGAGTCCCCTGTCGCCCGAGAGAGGGACTATCAGGACAATCCTCGGATCCTCTTCGGCTCCACAGCAGCGATCCTCAAGCGTCCCGCTGCCTTTGCTGAGCCGCACACCTTCTGCATCGGTACTGAGATCGGCATCATGACCGAGCTGGAGCGGCGTTACCCGCAGCACACCTTCGTCAGCATGATCCCCGAGAAGCACTGCCGTACGATGAAGCTCATCAGTCTCCAGGACGTCTACGAGAGTCTCCTCCACGACCAGTATGAGGTGAAGGTGCTCGATGATGTCCGTGAGCGAGCGATCGTCCCGATCCGTCGCATGCTCGAGATGAGCTGATCGGTCCTCTCCGAGCCCCCTCGGCCAAAGTCGGAAACGAAAACCGGCCAATATCGGAAACGAAAACCGGCCAAAGCCGGAAACGAAAAAATAACATATTGTTGAGTCCATTGAATCAGCCGATTAGTGGTTTATACTATTGACAGAGTAATACGCGTAAAATAAATGCTACCATCGAATGAGTGAGGAAGAGAAACTTATGAAAAAGCCAATCCATACGATGCCATTTGTAGTGATACTCGGCTCAGCGGTGTTGCTGATGCTGGCGAGCCGATACCTGCTCGGGGAGAGTAGTGTCGTGGATCTGATCGCCATCACCCTGCCGATCGTTATTGTCGGACCGGTCTACTTCTTCTTGGGAAAAAAGCGAGGCTGGGAGCTCTCCTTGGGATCGGTTCTCCTCACCGTCCTGCTGATGGCTGCACTCGTAGGCGTCGCCTCCTTCCTCATCACTGTCCGGTAGCTCCTACGGGCTCGGTCGGGGAGGCTTCCACGTTGGGTAAGTAAGCGATCGAACTAATACCGGTAATAGTGATGACTAATACCGGTATTAGTTTTCACTATTACCGGTAAAAGAAATCACTCTGTAGGGTGGGGGTGCTCTGCTCTCGTACTCAGTCACTTTGCTAATGGACTATTTGGGTGGCTTACTCACGACACGACGGGTGCGCTGACAATAATGTGTACCTTTGTGAGGAAGAAAAAGAAGATCTATGCAGGCAGACTCAGAGACACTACTCCGGAGAGAGGTCCCCGACACCTCGCTGAAGAGGCTCCTCCGGCTCTCCGGACCGGTGGTCATCTCTCTGATGGCGCAAAATCTGATCGGCGTCATCGACACCGCTTTCCTCGGGCGTCTCGGCGTGATAGAGCTGGGTGGCGCTTCGATCGCTGCGCTGGTCTACTTTAGCATCTTTACCGTCGGCTTCGGCCTCGCCTCCGGCACACAGATCATCATCAGTCACAAGTATGGCGCCGGGCAGTACCGCTCGATCGGTAACGTCCTCGGCAATAGCATCATGATGCTCCTCGGCGCAGCGATCCTGGCGATCGTGCTCGCGATGCCGATAGGGCGATGGGCTTTCGGCACACTCCTTACGAGTAAGGCGGTGGGAGCGGCTGCGCTGGAGTACTGGGACTACCGGATGCTCGGCTTCATCTTTATCTTTATCTCCTCCTCGATGCGGTCCTTCTTCGTCGGGATAGGGGAGACGAAGGTGCTGACCTACAACTCTCTCGTGATGTCGGTCGTGAATATCGTCCTCGACTGGGCGCTGATCTTCGGTAACCTCGGGCTGCCGGCTCTGGGGGTCAGGGGGGCCGCCATCGCCAGCGTCTGCGCCGAGGGGGCGTCCCTCATCTTTTACCTCCTCTACATACGCACCCGTGTGGATCTCAGGAAGTACGGTATGGACCTGCGGGATATGCTGCGCTGGGATGGGACTGTGGCACGCTCGCTGCTCCACATCTCTTACTTCCTGATGCTGCAGGCGCTGATGTCGCAGAGCGTCTGGACGCTCTTCTTCTTCATGCTCGAGAGCCTCGGGGAGATGTCCCTTGGTGTCGCCTCGATCTCGCGAAGCGTCTACAACGTCCTCTTCATCCCGATCATCTCTTACGGCACCGCTGTCCGTACCACTACAGGACAGCTGATGGGTGCCGATGCTGCGGACGAGATCGCACCCTACCTGCATCGGGCGAGCTGTCTCTCCCTCGGCACGGCGGCAGTACTGGCGGTGCTGGTCGCTATCTTTGCCTCCACTGTCCTGCGAGTATTCACCGATGATCCGATGCTGATCACCGCTGCCGTACCATCGATGCGGGTGCTCTGCCTCGCCTTTGTAGTGGCGAGTGTGGGGAATATGTACTTCCACGCCGTCGGCGGAGTGGGGTCGACGCAGAAGGTCTTCCGCATCGAGCTGTCGGGGAATATCTTTTACCTCCTCTATGCGGTGGCGATGGTCTACCTGCTCCGTGCGCCGATCGCCGTCTGCTTCACGGTGGAGGTGATCTACTTCGGCATCGTCGCCGTCCGGAGCTACCTCTTCATGCGCTCTGAGAAGTGGCGCGGGGTGCATCTCGTGTGAGGGCAAAGATAAATGGGTAAATTTGCATAACAACTAATCAGACAATACAGATAGACCTATGAGACGATTACTACTGATCAGCAACTCAGCCTCTCCCGGCGAGAGCTACTTGGAGAAAGCCGGCCCCGATCTCAATGACTTCCTCACCGAGGCCGATCGTGAGGAAGTGATCCTCGTGCCCTACGCCGCCATCACCTACTCCTACGATGAGTATGTCAGCAAGGTCAATAAGGCGCTTGAGCCCTTTGGGATCAAGGTCCACGGGCTGCACACCTATGACGACCCCGTGGCTGCGATCAAGAAGGCGACCGCCATCCTCGTCGGTGGAGGTAATACCTGGGTGCTGACCGCCACGATGCAGCGCCTCGGGTTGATGGAGCCGATCCGTGAGGCCGTCAGCCTTGGGATCCCTTACTCCGGCTGGAGTGCAGGGTCCAATGTCGCTTGCCCTACGCTGATGACGACCAATGATATGCCTATCGCTGAGCCGGAGAGCTTCCGCACACTCGGGCTTATCCCCTTCCAGATCAATCCTCACTACCTCGACAAGTCCCCCGAGGGTCATGGAGGCGAGACGAGGGACTTCCGCATCGTCGAGTTTATCACGCAGAATCCGGATATCTTCGTTGCCGGACTGCGTGAGGGCAGTCGCTTCCTCATCCAGGGCGACGAGATCGAGGTGCATGGGGAGAATAATGTCCGCATCTACCACGGAGGCGAGGAGACTCAGGAGATGATGCCTACGGGCGACTTCTCCTTCCTCCTCGAGGAACCCTCTCGAGAGGAGGAGAAATGAGTGAAGGAGCCAGCCTTAGACCCGAGGTGAGCCCCCGTGACACCGCCTGCCAGTACGATGCGGTACTGAAGGAGTGCCGTGGTCTCTTCCTCCGAAAGTTTGACGACTACGGTGCCTCCTGGCGGGTCATGCGCCCGTCGGCTGTCACGGACCAGATCCTGATCAAGGCGCAGCGCATCCGCTCTATCCAGGAGCTGGGTGTCCAGCGTGTCGAGGACGGGATCAGGGGCGAGTTTATCGGGATCTTCAATTACTCCCTCATGGGGATGGTGCAGCTGGAGCACGGATACGCCGATGACAGCCGGGTTGATCCCCAGCTGCTCCTCAGCTGGTACGACAGCTACGCCAAGCGCGCCAAGGAGCTCATGCTGGATAAGAATCACGACTACGGCGAGGCGTGGCGATCCATGCGTATCTCCTCGATCACCGACATCATCCTGCAGAAGATCTTCCGCACCAAGCAGATCGAGGACCATCGTGGCGAAGTGAGCGTGAGCGAGGGCATCGATGCCAATTACCTCGACATGTGCAACTACGCCGCCTTCGCCATCATCCGCATCGACGAGGGGACCGACCCGATGTACTAATAGCCCACCAGCCATGCGTCACCGCTACTCCGACCACCGCCCTGCCACCTCTCCGGGACTGACCCTTATTGTCCGTCTCGTGCAGGTCGTGGTGGGGCTTTTCTTCATCTTCTCCGGCTGCACCAAGGGGATCGACCCCATGGGCACCGGACTCAAGATCATGGAGTACCTCGGTCTCTGGGGGATGTCCGTCGACCTGTCGCTCGCCACCTACCTGGCAGTGGGGCTCAATGTCCTCGAGGCGCTACTTGGCACCTTCCTCCTACTTGGTATCGGTCGCCGCTGGACGCCCATCGCGACGCTTATCCTAATGGTGCCGATGACCTGCCTGACGCTCTACATCTACATCGCCAATCCTGTCGCTGACTGCGGTTGCTTTGGTGATGCCCTCAAGATCAGCAATGGGGCCACATTCTGGAAAAACGTGGTTCTCCTCCTGCTCCTTATCCTCCTGGTCCGCCACTGGGATGCCCTCTACGCCCTGCGGAGTCAGAGGGCGCAGGTGATCACGGGAGCAGCGCTGGCGCTGGTGCTTATCGTCTTCAATATCTACCCACTTCTCTACCTGCCGACGATCGACTTCCGTCCCTACAAGGTCGGCACACCGATCAGCCACTTCTATGACCGCCCGGCGGATGACGGCATGCGCTACATCTACGAGCGAGGCGGGGAGGAGCGAGCGCTCACGACTGAAGAGCTGGCGACTGTCGACTCCACCTGGACCTATGTCCGCTACGAGGAGCTCGCTGCCAAGCCGGCCCGCGAGCGGGAGAGCGAGGCGGACCTGATCCTGCTGGACGCACAAGGCGAGGAGGTGGGACACCGTCTCGCAGCCACCGATGCCCAGGCACTCCTCTACATCACCTACGACATCGATCGGATGAGCGAGGAGCAGCTCCGGCTCGGGCTGGAGCTCCAGCAGCGCGCTCATCACCCGGTGACGCTGGTCGTCACTTCGCCGCTTGACCGCCTTGAGAGTCATCCCCGGATCGACCTGATCCGCCGCTATGGGAGGGTTCTCTTTATGGATCTCAAGATGGCGCAGACCCTCATACGGAGCAATCCCGGGCTGGTCGTCATTCACGATGGCGTCCTCTCCGACAAGCTCTCCTACGTGAGTCTACGCTTCGCCGTGCAGGACCGGCACTTCCTCTCCCACCTATTCAGACATCCACAACTAACAAGCATACCAACAGAGTAAAGATTGATTATGAGAAAGAAAATTGCAGCTGCCAACTGGAAGATGAATACTACCGTCCCCGAGGGCATTGAGCTTGCGAAGAGTGTTCGCCAGGCTCTCGAGGGCGTGGACCGCAAGTGCGACGTCGTCCTCGGCGTCCCCTTTACCCACCTCTGCGCTGTCGCTGAGGCGGTCAAGGGCACCGACATTATCGTGGCAGCAGAGAATTGCGCCACCGAGCCCAAGGGCGCCTACACCGGCGAGGTCTCCGCAGCCATGGTAGCCAGCACCGGAGCCAAGGCAGTCATCCTCGGCCACAGCGAGCGCCGTCAGTACTACGGCGAGGACTCCGAGACCCTGGTCGCCAAGGTGGCGCAGGCCCTCGACAACGGACTGCAGGTGATCTTCTGCTGCGGAGAGGACCTCGAGGAGCGCAAGGACGGACGGCAGTTTGACGTTGTCCGCAAGGAGCTCGAGGACGGGATCTTCAATCTCAGCGAGGACGAGTTCCGCAGCGTCGTCATCGCCTACGAGCCGATCTGGGCGATCGGTACCGGCGAGACCGCCACGAGCGAGCAGGCAGAGGAGATGCTCAAGTTCATCCGCCAGACCATCGCCGACCGCTACGGCAAGGAGATCGCTGAGGAGACCTCGATCCTCTACGGCGGCTCCTGCAATGGTAAGAATGCACCTGAGCTCTTCGCCAAGCCCAATGTCGATGGCGGACTGATCGGCGGTGCCTCTCTCTCTGCAGAGAAGTTCCTCCCGATCGTAGAGGCCTTCTGATACAGCACCTCTCACAATAACTGTCGCACCCCTCTGCGGGTCTCCCGACAGACACCCACTATAGGACCCCACCCGGGGTCCTTTTTTTGTGGCTATGGACTCAGTCGGTATTCCTCCTGTACTCTGCCCGGATGGTGGGTACGCGATTACGGGGCATGATGGGGGCGGGGGCGTTTTGCAGCGGTCTTATTCTTCGTACCTTTGTCGGACAATAAACAAAGAATACTTTTTTGATGAGTGTAAGTCATACCGAGGGCACCTTCGACATGCTCGCCAAGACGATGGCGGGTCTGGAGGATATCCTCTGTAAAGAGCTGGAGACCCTGGGCGCGTCTGATATTATGCCGGGGCGTCGTATGGTTGCTTTTAAGGGCGATAAGCGCCTTCTCTACAAGGCCAATGTCCATCTGCGCACCGCTCTGAGGGTGTTGGTCCCGATCGATCAGTTTGAGGCCACAAATGCGGACGAGCTGTATAAGCATCTGCATAATGATGTGAACTGGGGAGACTTCTTGGAGCCAAATAGCTCCTTTGCTTTCGACACCGTGGTCTACTCGGATGTCTTCACGCACAGCAAGTTTGTCGCCTATAGAGCCAAGGATGCGGTGTCGGACTTCTTCCGTGAGCGTGCCGACCGTCGTCCCAATGTAGCGGTGATGGATCCGGATGTGCGCTTCCACGTCCATATCGCCGATACGGTGGTGACGCTGGCGCTCGACTCCTCCGGCGAGTCGCTCCATAAGCGGGGCTACCGGGTGGCGCAGGGCCCGGCGCCGATCAGCGAGGTGCTGGCGGCGGGGATCCTGATGCGTGCCGGGTGGGATGACAGCTGCGTCCTCCTCGATCCGATGTGCGGCTCGGGGACGTTCCTGACTGAGGCGGCGCTCATGGCGGCTCACGTGCCGCCGGGCATCTTCAGAGACCACTTTGCCTTTGAGCGGTGGCTGGACTTCGATCAGTCGCTCCTGGACGAGGTGCTTGAGGAGTGGGATGAGGTGGAGCCGAAGCATAAGATCTACGGCTCGGACATTAATCCTAAGGCGATCGCCATCGCCCGGGCCAATATCCAGCGAGCCGGCGTGCAGAAGTATATTGACCTCAATGTCTGCCCGATAGATGACTACACACTCGACAATCGACCTGCCGACACCGGGATCATCGTGATGAATCCGCCCTATGGGGAGCGTATGCGGCCTGAGTCGGTAGAGGGGCTGTATGGCTCTATCGGCTCGACGCTTAAGCACGCTTTCTCTGGATGGAAGGCGTGGATCATCTCGTCCGGGCAGGAGGGCTTCGATGCGGTGGGTCTGAAGCAGTCGGTGAGGCAGGAGCTGTATAACGGCTCACTACCGTGCGAACTGCGTGGGTATGAGCTCTTCGCCGGCAAGCGTGACGAGCATCTCCAGGAGCTGTCCGATGCGGGGGAGCTGACTCCGGTGGAGGAGCGAGGCTCTTTCTACCGCGAGCAGGAGGACTTCCGTCGGTCGATGACCGGCTACCGCAAGGACGGTCGCACCTTCGATAGCGACCGGGAGCACCGTCCGCACCGGGGCGGCAAGCCGTACAGTAAGCGTCCTGCGGGTGATCATGGAGACTCGGAGGAGCGTCCGCGTCGCTTCGAGCGCCAGGCAGGTGAGGATGGACCCCGTCACCGTCGCAGTGACCGAAGGGACGACAGACAGCCTGCCTTCAGAGCAAGGCTGGATGACGATCGGAAGCCGCGCCGACCGCGCCGCTATGATGATCGGGAGGAGCGTCCCCGCGTCTTCAGACCGCGTCGCCATAGGGAGGACTCGGAGGAGTAAGACAGGAGGGGGACCCTCCATATGGGTAAAAAAGAGTAGGAGGAAAGCAGACGGCTTTCCTCCTACTCTTTTTTCTCTCCATTGATTATGCCATGGATCCGGAGACCGGGGTGACGCATTTGAGCATTGGGGTAATCATATACCTAGAGGGCTTATCCGTGAGGCACCCGAAGGGTGCTCGCTCCATAGGCATCGGTCATCCGCGAAGCGG
>NZ_AQWR01000035.1:5000-17529 GCF_000375645.1 Porphyromonas bennonis DSM 23058 = JCM 16335
TTTGCGGTAGGTGCGTGATGGAAAGAACCTGCAGATGGAGGCTGAGGCGCTTCATGATGCGTCCCAATTGGTCTGCTGCACGTCCGCTGACACCTGTGTCTATCTCATCAAAAATGATGGTCGGGAGGATCTGATGCTCAGCGATGATCGCCTTAAGGGCGAGCATTATCCTGGAGATCTCTCCTCCGGAGGCGATTTCGTTGATGGGGAGTAGGGTGGTCTGCTTATTGGTCGCAATGAGGAATTGGACCTCATCCTGACCGGTGGCGGTCAGCTCCTTTGTCTTGGTCATGCTGACCTTAAATGACGCTCCTTTGATTCCCAGCTCGTCTATGCCCTCCATGAGAGAGGGGACAAAGAACTTGATCCCCTGCTCTCTTGTCTTAGTCAATTGCTCCGCAAGATCGGAGGCGGCCCGATGAGCCTCGTCCACCTTATGCTTCAGTTCGCCTATGCGGTCTTCCGCAGAGGTGATGGAGTCGAGTTGCTCCTTATACTTATCCCTTAGCTGGATCAGTTCATCGCCATCCGATACATTGTGCTTGTAGATGAGCGACTGCAATTGATTCATCCGATCCTGGAGCTGAGCCAGCTCCTGCGGGTCGATCTCGATCTCATCAAGTCTTCGTGCAGCGCTGTTGCTGATATCATTTAGCTCGATGTAGACCGCCTCGAGCCGCTCACCATACTCGCCGGCAGCAGGGAATGTGTCAGCCAGCCCCTTGCAGTCGTGCGACAGGGTGTGGATCCTCGAGAGCACAGATGTATCATCGTCTCGACTATAGGCGTCGAGACCGGCAAGCTCCTGCATCAGCTGAGAGATCTCCGTCGCATGCTCCGCCATAGCGAGTCGCTCCCGAAGCTCCACCTCCTCCCCCATAGTAATATGTGCGGAGTCCAGCTGCTTGTACTGGAAGGTGATGTAGTCCTCCTCCTCCCTCTCTCTGCGGACTCTCTCCTGCTCTGCAGTGAGCTGTGCAGAGAGGTCACGGTACTGAGCATAGCTCTCGGTGTAGCTCTCCCTTAGGCTGCTATTGTCTGAGAGCATGTCTATGACTGATCGCTGGAAGTCCGGATCTCCGATCAGTCTATTGTGGTGCTGGGAGTGGATGTCGACCAGGTGGTCGCCTATCTCCTTGAGCAGCGCTGCAGATACAGGTGTGTCATTGACAAAGGCTCTGCTCTTCCCGCTACTCAGGATCTCTCTCCTCAGGATGCAGGTGGAGCTGTAGTCGAGGTCATTCTGCTCAAATACAGGTCTTAGTCCTATCTTTTCCTCCAGAAGAAAAGTAGCCTCCACGACTGCCTTAGAGGCTGTGGGGCGGAGCATCTTGCGGATCTCTGCTCTCCCGCCGAGGATCAGCTCTATGGCGCCGATGATGATCGACTTACCTGCGCCGGTCTCACCGGTGATGGAGGTAAATCCTTCCCGGAGATCCCACTCCAATAGGTCTATGAGGATAAAGTCCTTGATATGGAGGTGTGTGATCATTCCCTTTTACTATTACTCTCTGATCCATGGGATAAGCTCCTCTACCAGGGCTCTTACCTCCGGATCATTACTCCACTGCTTCAGCTCTCCCGACTTGGTCTCCCCGATCATCTGTATCAGTCTCGGGATCTGCATAGAGAGGCGCAGCTTATTCATCTCCTTCAGCCAGTACATCAGGCTCTCTCTTCCCCTCGACTCCACAGGCTCGTCCAGCACCTCGCGATGGTAGAGACAGAAGAGCTCCCTCACCTCTGTCCCCTCTCTGCCTCTCAGCTCTGGCAGCAGCCGCTCCGGACTCAGCGGTGCAGCGCGCAGGTCGCCCACCTCTCTCCAGGCATCGCCGAGCTCCTCCGATCTCTGAAGGAGGTGATCCAGGAAGGGCTGCCCACCCAGTGTGTCGAATGAGTCGTAGTATAGCAGCATTGCCACCGACAGATAGTAGTATAGGCGACGCCCCAGAATACTCTCCGGGATCGACCCCTGGAGAGGGAAAAAGCTCCTTGCCTCGCTATTCTGGATAGGCACCTCCCGCTCCATTACCAGGCAGAGCGGCGTCTGTCGCTCACTCCCGTAGATCGGCCTGTAGGCTGTCAGTGTGAGGTCTCCGGTAAAGTGCTGTCCTGCCCCTGAGGTCAGTCGGATATAGAGAGACACCTGCATCGGCTCCTTTGGCGTCATGCTGAGTCTCACGTCGGGACTGAAGCCATCGGCAAACTTCCGGATGCGCTCCCTGAGTCCCTCCACCTCCTTTGCCCCCGTCGCACCAAGTGCTGAAGCGTCCACCTCCACCCGTGCCTGCACCAGCTGCTGAGCAGTTAGAGGCATAGCGGGCAGTGTAACGGTAAGGAGTAGAAGGTGCAGACGTGTGAGGCGCATAATGGGGATCAGAAAAGCTTAGGAAGTGTCCTGAGGATCTCAAGTGCTACTTCCTCCTTCTTCATCAGCGGCAGAGTCTGCTCTATCGATCCATCTCTGCTCAGGAGCGTGACCCTATTGGTCTCGGTCCCAAATCCTGCGCCGACATCTTCCAGAGTATTGGCGACGATGAGGTCGAAGTTCTTCCGCTTCATCTTATCTTGCACTTGGCTAAGATCCAGATGGGTCTCGAGTGCAAATCCGATGTGGACCTGATCACTCTCCTTCCGCTCGCCCATAAGTGCGGCAATGTCGGGATTGGAGACCAGGTCTAGCGTCAACGTAGGGCGGTGCTCCCTCTTGACCTTCTGCATCTCGGGGCTTGCTACCCTATAATCTGCCACAGCTGCGCAGAAGATCCCCACGTCATAGGAAGTTACTCCGAGACATGCCTGCAGCATCTCCCCGGCGCTCTCTACCCCGATCATCTCCAGTCTCTGGTCGGGAGAGGGAAGGATCTGAGCCGGCCCGGTGACGAAGGTGACCCTTGCCCCGAGACGAAGTGCTTGCTCTGCGAGAGCCTTCCCCATCCGTCCGGAGGAGTAATTACCGATGAATCGAACCGGATCTATCCGCTCGTACGTCGGACCGGATGTGATCAGAAGGTGTCTCCCTCTCAGGGGCGCGTCGGCATGAACTTCGTCCTCAAGATCCAGCTCCAGTCTCCGGACGATCTCCTCCGGCTCGGGGAGTCGTCCCTTGCCGACCAGGTGGCTGGCGAGCTCCCCCTCATCGGCCTCGAGTATCGTGGCGCCCATCTCCCTGAGACGGGTGGCTGAGGCGATCGTGGATGGGTGGCTGTACATGTCGAGGTCCATCGCGGGAGCGATGTAGACCCGACCCCGCGTCGCCAGGTAGCAGGTGACGAGAAGGTTGTCTGCGATGCCATAAGCCATCTTCGCCATCGTGGAGGCGGTAGCGGGTGCCACGAGGAAGAGGTCCGCCCATAGTCCCAGCTCGACATGGCTGTGCCAGGACCCATCGGTTCGGTCAAAGAAGTCGCACAGTACCGGACGACCGGAGAGCGTGGAGAGGGTGAGGGGGGTGATAAACTCCCTCGCAGCCTCGGTCATCACCACTTGCACCTCTGCTCCCGCCTTGATCAGAAGGCGAATCAGCGGCGCAGCCTTGTACGCTGCTATACTGCCGGTGACACCCAGGACAATGTGCTTGCCACTCAGGTTAGACATGGTTGGGACTATCGCTCTTGAGGTCGATCTCTTTCTTGATCTTCTGCAGCTGAAACTTCGTGTCCTCCGGGAAGTCACTGCTCATCATCCAGGAGAAGTATCCCGGCTCCCTCCTCAGCACATCTGAGACGAGACGTCCCTTGTGCTTTCCGAAATTGAACTCCACCTCATCACGATCGTTATAGATGAAGCGTCCGGCAAAGTCCACGATCCTCCGCTGCGTCGTATACTCATCGAGCTTGTCAATATCATTGGGGAGGTCGGGGTACTTGGCGAGCTGACCACGCAGGACGTTATACGTCGCCCGGGTGTCCGCCAGAGCCCCGTGTGCTCCGTCGAAGGTGGATCCGCAGTAGAACTGATGCGCCGCCGTAAGCGTCCTCGCCTCCCGCTTGTGGAAGATCACCTGCACATCGACCACCTTACGGCTGTGCAGGTCGACAGGCACGCCGGAGCGATAAAACTCCTCGCTAAGCATGGGGAGATCAAAGCGGTTGCAATTGTACCCCGCCAGATCACATCCCTCGATGAATCCTGCCACACGCTTAGCGACCTCGGGGAAGCTGGGAGAGCCAGCCACATCCTCATCGCTGATACCGTGTATTGCGGTCGATGACTCCGGTATGTGGCACTGAGGATTGACACGCATAGAGAGTGTCTCCTGGCTGCCGTCCGGCAGCACCTTGACGAGCGCTATCTCTACGATCCGGTCTCTGGCCGGGTCGATGCCGGTCGTCTCGAGGTCAAAGAATACGAGTGGTCTCTCTAGTCGGAGCTGTGGGAGCTGTTCGATCAGACTCATATCAGCAGCGGCATATCTACGGCGATGATTGTCTCGTCCTCATCCCTCTCCTGAGGTGTGATGATGGCGGCGTGAGCCCGGTCACCGAGTAAGAGCTCCACATCGTCCCCGGGGAGGATGCTCAGGATCTTGATCAGGTGGAGGGCGCTAAAGGCGATCTCAAACTTCTCCGTCCCGCTGTAATTGACAGGCAGTGTCTCCTGTGCTGAGGTGGAGTAGCCGAGATCCTTTGCATCCAGTTGCAGCTGATTAGGCGTCAGGACCAGGTTGATCAGCTTGGTCGCATCGTTGGCAAATATGGAAACGCGTCGGAAGGCTGCAAGCAGCTGCGACCGATCAGCGATGATGCTCTTATCATTGTCCTGTGGGATGACGCTCTCACAATTGGGATACTTGCCATCGAGCAGGCGGCACTGGAGGCGCATGTCCTCGCGCTCAAAGGTGGCGTAATTGGCGTACACCGTCACGCGGATCGTGTCCTCCAGCGTCGGAGCAGTCTCTTCTGTTGCTCCTTCAGCACCCTCTACATCCGAGGTGGTGCCGGGACTCCGGTGGGTAAAGAGGAGCTTGATGAGGGACACCGGCTTGCCCGGTAGGGTGAAGGACTTGCTCTCGGGAGACTCGGTGAGCTGCACCGACTTATTCTTGTATAGCGCCATCATGTATCCATCGGTAGCGGCAAATGAGATCTGCTCCTGACTGATATCGATGTGGACGCCGCCGAGTAGTGGACGGGTGTCCTCGACCGATACGGCGTAGTCGGTGTAGGTCAGTCCTCTGCTGAATATGCTCGTGGGTAGATCGAGGACGGTGGACTGCTCCTCCAGAGCTGCCACGTCGGGATAGTTGGATGCATCCTGACCGACGAAGTCGAAGTGGCCGTTATTGTACCGGACGTTGATGTGCTGATTGTCCGTGTCGATGTCGAAGGTGAGGTCCTGTGCCGGAAGCTCCTTGAGTGGCAGGAGCAGGTGCTCCGGGCGGATGCAGATGGTGTAGTCCTCGCCCTCGTGCGTCTGAGTGCGCAGCGAGAGGGTCAGGCGTGTCTCGCCGTCCGTGCCGGTCATGCGGAGGATGCCTCCCTTGATCTCGAAGAGTATGTCATTGATGATCGCCGAAGTGCCTCCGGTCTTGCTGGATGAGGGGACCACGCGACTGATGATCGATAGCCTGCTGCTTAGCTGCTGACTGCCTACTGTAAATTTCATAATGGATCGGATATAAGTCTCGTATATACTTAGTGGTAAAATTACCAATTTGCGTAGATATGACCAATTGTCTCCTTGAGTCCTCTCGGCAAAATGGAACCAATGGTGTCTCCAAACTAATACCGGTATTAGAGATCAGTGAGAGTTACTTCGGCTAAGGCTCTCATTTTCTATGGCTTGCTGCGTGACATACTCCTGCTGTCTTCTGCAGAGCTAGCCCGGTGGTATGGAGCAAAAAAAGAGCTGTCAGTCGTAGTGACTGACAGCTCGTAAACTATGTAGTCCGTATGAGAGTCGAACTCACCTTTCAAGAATGAAAATCTTGCGTCCTAACCGATAGACGAACGGACCAAATAGCTTGGGCCGAGATCGTTTCTAGGGCGATGACTTCGGCTTCTTAGGCGTTAGCCTGCTGACCCTTGAGGCTATTGAGCTTCTCTGCGAGAGAGTGCTTCAGGTTGGCAGCCTTATTCTTGTGGATGTGACCCTTGCCGGCCATGCGATCGATCAGAGAGGTAACCTGCGGGAGAGTCTCCTCAGCCTTAGCTGCATCATCGAGGGCGCGGAAGTCGCGGACCGCATTACGCATCGTCTTACCGTAGTAACGGTTGTGCGTGCGGCGTGCGCTGGCTTGTCTTATTCTCTTAAGTGCTGACTTATGATTTGCCATGATTGGATTATTCTATCTGCACCCGTTAGAGAGTGTGTCCCTGCAAGAAGTGGGGGAAGAATTAGTAGTCCGTAGGGGAATCGAACCCTTATTTCAAGAATGAGAATCTTGCGTCCTAACCGTTAGACGAACGGACCGAAAACTTTCGTGCTATTGCTCTGCAAAGGTAAGAAAGTTTTTTACTTCTTGCAAGCCCTGAGGTTATGATCTTACCTTGTTTGACCTTTTACCTCTATGTGACACCCTCTTAGTCGGGTGATAATGATTATCTGCGGATGTTGAGTTTCTCGATGATGGCGCGGTAGCGATTGATGTCGTTGCGCATCAGATAGTCGAGCAGGTTGCGGCGCTTACCGATGAGGAGCTTCATGGAGCGAGAGGTGTTGAAGTCCTGTGGGTGCTTCTTGAGGTGCTCCGTGAGGTGTGAGATGCGGTACGTGAAGAGAGCGATCTGGCTCTCTGCGGAGCCGGTGTCCTGATCTGACGTACCATACTCACCGAAGATTTCTTTCTTCTTTGCTGTATCCAGATACATATCTAGTGACAAATAATGAGTGGTGAATAATATTTACGCATGATCACCCCGTACGTCCGGGTGACATTTGCGACTGCAAAGGTAGCACTTTTAGTTGGTTGTGCCAAGTGGTTCCTCCTCTGATAGGGCGTATGGCGGGAAGGGCTCGCCTCCTCGGGTGAGGGGATTGGGGGTATTGCTGAGTAGGGGCTTGAGGTACTTGTCGAAGGAGCTGCCTGGACGGTCCACGAAGTAGTCTCGGTATTCGGAGTCGTCAGCCAGGTACGCCCTGAGCCAGCTGTATAGGATGGCTCGGAGGATGGGGTACTTGGGCTCGCTTGGGATGAAGTACCAGTCGGCATGGTCCATCCTATCAATCGAGAGGAAGGCGTGCTTAGCTGAGCCACCGAGACTGTTGTAGAAGGCGAATGACTTCCAGGGGAAGGCGACGATGTCGTAGCTTCCTGTGACGATCATGGTGGGGATATCGAGGTGGGAGAGGTCGTCCCCGAGGCTGTCATTGGCACCGCCGCCCACTTCAGCCACCAGTGGACCGCCGTTGTAGGGATTAAGACCGACGACCGTTTTGATCTTACCTCTCAGACCATTGGGGTAGGGCATCATTGCGGTATGGAGTACTCCGGCACCGCCCATGGAGTGTCCCACGAGTGCCACCGCATCAAGGTCTACATGATCGTAGATAGGACTGTCCGGTCTCATGCTCTCACCTCGGAGGATCTCGTAGACTGCCATAAGCCCGGGAGGCCATTGGAATGGGCGTTTCTGGTCGAGAGCGGTGTAGGTAATGCAGATAAAGCCGTGCGAACTGAGGTGCTGGGGGATCTTCTGCAGAAACTTCTGCTTGCAATTGAAGCCGTGCACGACGATTACGGCAGGGACTTTGCCCTCTAGATTCTTCGGATAGTAGATCGTAGCAGGCTCATTCTCGGCGAAGTATTCCTCGTCGTAGGTGTAGCTGTCTGCGTAGGAGGCGAGGCTGTCCGTCTCTATCTTCGCTAACTTGTCTATCTGTGACTGTGCCATCTCGATGGTCTGTGCTTGGACAGGTGATGCGGTCGGTAGGAGGAGTAGGAGCAGGTATAGGCCCTTCCTTAGGTATTTATTCATGTCCTGTCGTGCTATTTGTCCCGATGGAGCGGACGACCCGGAAGCCGATCAGGCGGCTGGGGCAGTCGGGGAGTTGCTTCCTTCTGTAGTCCAAACGGAGAGCGAGGGCCGGTGAGTGGAAGGATCCACCCTTGGCGACACGGTAGACTCCGCTCTCTGGTCCCCCGTAGGTGGCCGTACGCTCACCATACCAGTCCTCGCACCACTCCCAGACGTTGCCGGACATGTCGTAGAGACCCAGCTTATTGGGGCTTTTCGTCCCGACGCTTCGGGTGCCGTATTCCGGTCGGCGAACCATCTCGGCGGGGTTATAGAGGGGGTTCCACTCCGCATAGGCGTTGGTCCTATACCAGGCATAGCGAGTCATCGTCAGTCCCGGTCCGCCTGACCACTTCGCTGTTACTTGGATCTTGTCCGCCTCCATGGCTGCCCACATCCACTCCGCCTCCGTCGGCAGGCGATAGCCGTCCGCCTCGTAGTCTCGCGTGACTGTGTTGCCGGTGATGGTGTATGCCGGTGTCAGATTGTCGTGGAGGCTCAGCTTATTGCAGTAGGTCACCGCATCGTACCAGGAGATGCTCTCCACCGGCCTCTTGTACGTGTCGCTGCGGTAGATCCCCTCGCCATCAAATCGGGCCAGACGGGACTTGTCCGGACTGGAGTAAAAGGATGGGTCCTCGCCCATGATGAAGTGGTACTCTCGCTGCGTCACCTCGTGAGTGCCTATCAGGAAGGGCTCCACCTCGGTCGGCTTGTCAGTCCCCGGTAGGACGAAGGATCCGCCCGGGACGGGGACCATGCTCCCCACGATGGCACCTGAGGGGTTGGAGATGACTCGGTGAAGTTGTCCGTGGAGGTCAGGCATAGCGAGGGTCAGTAGGAGTAGAAGTAGTGTCTCTTGTCGGAGTCTCATAGCAGGGCGTTGGGAAGATGATCCCTAAAGTAGAGTAGGTAGAGTGCATCCACCACCAGACCGATAGCCAGAGCAATGTAAAACCATTTCTTAGCCGTTGCCGATTCCCTATCGGCTCCCTCGTAGTCTCCCGCTCGGTACAGGTTGCGGACCTGCATGGCGTGGAAGAAGGGGATCAGCCCGATGATCGAGCAGAGGAGCGTCAGTATGATCGACTCCGTCATCCAGCTCTTGGGCATAGGGCGGCTGGGTTGGTTCTCCTGCGCGGCTGGAGGGATCGGCGCTCCCGACTCCACCTGCCTGTCACCGGTGTCAGGGCTTGGACTCTCCTTACGTAGAAACCCCTTCAGTTCTTCCATCGTGTCGGCAGCTGTCCACTCACCCATCCCGGTGCGCCACACCAGGGTCTCTCCCCTGAGTGGCAGCAGACGGAAGATCTCCAGCGAGTAGGGACCGAATTGCTCCCCGTGCTCATCTATATAGTAGTACTCCTTCTCCATGATAGGGTCATAAGTGAATCGTGACCTAGTCGGTCAAGAGGACAAAGGTACAACATTAGCACCTGTGTCCGTATTCTCCTCAGCTGTTTTCCAGGATATCGGTGAGTGAGTAATGCAAGACGCTCCCGAAGGTGGTTAACATCATCAGTAGCACGCCCAGGAGGATCACAGCGAGGACCACGCTCACGAGGATGCAGTTGCGAGCCATCGACGAGGTGAGCTCCGCACCCCTGTAGTCGCCCTTGGCATATTGCTGGTTGCAGGTGATCCCCAGGGCGATGCCTATCATCCCGGGGATACTGCCGCAGAGGAGCGTCAGCAGGATTGACCAGATGAGATAGTTATTGGGCTTAGTCGGTGCGCCGATAGCTCTTGCACTCCGCTCGCCCGGTGGCAGTGGCGGACGGACGGCACTCACGGGCTCGTCCGAGACGATCTCCGATCCACCCAATAGAGCTCTGATCTCCGGGATCTCCTCCGCTGCGGTCCAGTCCTCCATCCCCTCGCGCCAAAGCAGAGTCCGAGGGGTGATGGCTCTCGCCAGCTGATCAGCTGTTACCGGACCTTTTTGTACCCCATTCTCGAGGTAGAAGTAGTAGTGATTGTCAGTCATTATGGCACTGTGATTTCTTGGCACAAATGTAATTAAAAATGAGTCCTCACCCTTACAGAACCCCTGTGAGAGTGGCTTAAAACACCGACGATCCCAATCTCATTTGGTATATTTGGGGCGAAATAGCAAACTAATCACTAATCCTTTTGTTCTTATGAAAATGATGAAGTATCTCGCGGCCGCTCTCCTGTCTGCCCTTATGATCTCTCCGGTCATGGCTCAGGACTGCTGCGCCAAGAAGGGAGGTTCGGACAAGACCTGCTCGCGTATGATCCAGACTACCGTCCCGGAGCGTCCTGCCGGGCAGCAGGATATGCTAGCCTTCCGTGCCCCCAAGCTCCAGACCGTCCGGATCGGTATCATCGGTCTCGGTATGCGCGGCGTGGGTGCCGTCGACCGCCTGTCTGTCATCGAGGGCACGGATGTCGTGGCTCTCTGCGACCTTCACCAGGATCGCACGGAGAAGAGCAACGCCATCCTCAAGAAGAATGGTCGCCACTCGGCAGAGCTCTACTACGGCTCCGACGACGCGTGGAAGAAGCTCGTCGAGCGTCCCGATATCGACCTGATCTATATTGTGACCAATTGGCAGACCCACGTCGAGATGGCGAAGTACGCTATGGAGCAGGGCAAGCACGTTGCTGTAGAGGTGCCGACTGCCTTCTCTCTGGACGACATCTGGACACTCATCGACACCTCAGAGCGGACCCGCAAGCACTGCATGATGCTCGAGAATTGCGTCTACGACTTCTTCGAGATGACCACCCTTAATATGAAGAATAAGGGGCTCCTCGGCGACATCCTCTATGCCGAGGGTGGCTATATCCACAATCTGGAGGACTTCTGGCCTTACTACGAGGGTGACTGGCGTATGGACTACAATATCAAGCATCGTGGCGATGTCTACCCGACCCACGGCATGGGCCCCGCCGCTCAGATCCTCGATCTCCACCGTGGTGATAAGATGAATGTCCTTGTCTCCATGGACACCACGCCCCGCAACCTCCCCGCTTACCTCGAGGAGACACGCGGTATGAAGGATGCCAAGGTAGCCAATGGTCAGCACACCATGACGATGATCCGCACGGAGAAGGGGCGCACCATCTTTATCCACCACGATGTCACCACGCATCGCCCCTACAGCCGCCAGTACAATGTCGCCGGCACCAAGGGCTACGCCTCTAAGTACCCTGCCGAGCATTACGCCTTCGCCGGTACGGATCTGAAGGATGCCGGTATGCCCGCAGTCGATGACCTCTCCACCCACAGCTGGGTAAGTCCCGAGATGCAGAAGGAGCTCTACGAGAAGTACAAGCACCCGATCACACGCGAACTGGAGAAGCGTGCCAAGGAGGTAGGTGGTCATGGCGGTATGGATTTCATTATGGACTACCGTCTCATCTACTGTCTCCGCAATGGTCTGCCACTCGATATGGATGTCTACGACATGGCCGAGTGGTGCTCGCTGATCCCGCTCTCCCAGATTTCTCTTGAGCACGGCTTCGCACCCGTCGAGGTGCCCGACTTCACTCGTGGAGCCTGGCAGCGACTCAAGGGCTACCACCACTACATGATCGGCGACTGATCCCCATCCCATAGCCATCAGAGGAAGCACCATCCCTTACCCGGGGCGGTGCTTCCTCCATATATAGGTATCAATAGGACCATTGACTCAGTGACCTTTGATATGTTTGCAGCTGCAAAGGTACGCCCGACACGTCTACCCTCTGTCTCTTCCTGTCCTCTCCTGTCTCTTCAGTGAAAAATATGTCACAAGAGTGTGCGGTAGGTCTCTTCGCGAGTTCCTGTCTGTGATCCTCTGATTTTGCCCAAATCGGGAGCTACCTCAGCATTCTCCTTACTACCTTGTCAAAGTCGGAGTCGATATGCTGAGTCTTATTGAAAATGTCATACGCCGCTTCCGACTTCGCCTCTGCTTCAGTAGCAGAGATGCGCCCTCTGTCGAGTAGGATCTTGTAGTCATTAAAAGAGAGAAACTTGTCCACGCTGACGGTAAATTGTTCCATCGTAAAGGTGTTACCTTTTGTCGTAGTCAATGCTGCACTCAGCATAGATGTCGGTGATTTACTGCCAGATGCGGCGCTCACTCGCGCGGATGGAACGGACACGCTCCAGCAGCTCCAGGAAGTAATCCTTGCCAAAAAACGCCGTTCCCTGTTTTAGCCGCTCATCATCCATTGCAAAACCCTTCCGGATGTATTCCCTCAGGACTTGTGTTGCCCACTGACGGAACTTCGTTGCTCTCACGGAGCTGACTCGGTAGCCCACTCCGAAGAGCTGTGCCATCGCCTTCTGGGATCACCAAGCCGTCTCGTCCTTGACCACAACCTTTACGCTCTCCCCTGTCTGGCATGCTGTACAGGAGGAAGTCTATCTCTTGTTTCATAGCTACTATTGTCTTACTTGTGTAGTACAAGTATACCTATATCAGTGGGGACCCTGTCTAACAGAGGAGCAGGGGTGACGCATTTGAGTGGTACAGAAACCATTCAACTCATTGTAAAGAGTGGTGAACGAAGCACCCCGACAGGGGTGCCCGCTTTTTAGCCCCGGGTCGAGGGGC
>NZ_AQWR01000036.1 GCF_000375645.1 Porphyromonas bennonis DSM 23058 = JCM 16335
CGGTAGCTCAACTGAATAGAGCATCTGACTACGGATCAGAAGGTTATAGGTTTGAATCCTATCCGGGTCACTTTTTGCGTATTTAATTTGTTAAACATCACTTTGGATGCCTCCGGTTGTGACAATCGGGGGCTTCATCTTTTTATATCCCCCCGACCAGAGGTGGGTATAATCACGAAGAGGGGCTGTGTCGCACGTGCGGCACAGCCCCTCTCAGATAGAGTGTTGTATGATGTGGGGTTACTTCCTATCTGCCGGGGTGGTACCTCTGGGGAAGAAGATGCCTGCGGGGAAGCGGGTAAGGTTCTCCCAGCGATTGAGCAGCACGGCCTTATCACCCGTCATATCGAAGCGATAGATGGTATTGGTCTTGTATTTAGGACCAAAGCCGAGGAGGGTATTCATATAGACGTGACCCGTGGTAGGATTGACCTGAACGGTGTTGTAGGTCTGGGTATGCTCCGGATTGAGGGACTCCTTAATATCCACCATGAGCTTGGACTCTCCGGTGGAGAAGAGGTGACGGTAGACCTTCTGCCCCAGTGAGCTGTAGTAGATGGTGTCGCCCTTGGCGGAGATGCCGGGTGCAGCGGCAAAGGTCATGGCGAGCAGATCGCCTCCATTCTCCTTGGTGATCTCATTCACCTTCTCGACCTCGTACGTCTTGGTATTCACCAGACGGATCTTACCGATGCCCTTCTCGAGGTTGGAGACGTAGAGGTGGTCGTCGTCGGCATTGATGATGCCGGAGATGCTGCCACCATACTTTACCTCGTGGACGATGGTGTTGCTCTCGGGGTCGATTACCTTGAGGTAACTATTCTGTGAGAAGAAGACCTTGCCATTGCTGACTGCCATGGTATTCTTGCGGGCACCTCTCGATCCCTCGATAAATGTCAGCTGGTTGGCAGCGTACATGGTATTGAAGAACCAGATACCTTTGTTGTCGCGAATGTAGATCTTGTACCCGTCCACCACGGCGACGTGAGTGGGCCAGTCGAGCTCCTTCTCCTTAAAGGGATAGTTCCCGATCTTGCGCAGGGTCTTGGTGTCAAAGATGGTCAGCTGTCCATCGGTGTCGGGGTTCCTATTCTGTGAGATGACGAAGTACTTCCCGCCGCTCTCAAACATATCCTGAGAGCATGCGCCGGGTGCGCGGCCATTGATGCTCTCATAGACATAGGGCGTGGCACTGGTGCGCGGCGAGATATAGATGAGTGAGCTCATCTCGGATGGAGTGCTCCAGACGCTGCCTTCGTTGAGGATAAAGGTGCCGCGCGGATCACTGTAGTCATTGAGCGTGAGGGTTACAAGGCTTCTGAAGACCTGCCCCTTCTTGTCGACTCCGGAGACCATCACCTTGGCCGGTCCGCTGGTGCAGACGACCGGTGCGACGATGATTAGCTCGCTCTTCTCTTCGTCGTAGCCGACATTCCATGCAGAGTTGGATGTGGTGCCGACGATGTCTTTCAGCTCCTTACTCTCCACCTTCACCCGGATGGTGTCTCCCGGGAAGGCGTCCATCGTGGTCTCGCCGTTGTCGAGGGTGAGGTTGATGGAGGACTTGGTCGTCTCCTGGGTCGGCGCATCATCGTCCAGCGAACACCCGAAGAGTGCAAAGCTGAGTGATGCCAGGAGGAGTGCCCTCCATGTAAGTGACATTTTGTTCATGGTTGTTGGATTGAGTTATGTTGATGTTAGTTCATTTCTTATTAGGAAGGGGTGCAGGGACAAACTTATTGCCGTGAGGTCTGCCCACGTAGCTGTCCATACCGTCCTGGAAGGACCAGCCGTCCCAGCAGCCGTCCACCAGGTGGCGGAGGCTGTAGACCAGCTGAGAGTATGAGAAGCTGTCGAGACGGTTATCCTTGACGTAGTAGACCCAGTAGCCGTTCTTATACCAGCCCTCCTTCCAGTGTCCGGACTCGTCTCCAAACTTATACTTGTCGGCATCCTTGGCGTTCTCCACGAAAGTGATGCCATTGCCGTTATTGGAGAGCTTCTGCCCGTCGAGGATTATCGGAGCGCGTGGGGTGGTGGGCGTGAACTGGTACCCCATGCCGAAGAT
Organism: Porphyromonas bennonis DSM 23058 = JCM 16335; assembly: GCF_000375645.1. Taxonomy (GTDB): domain Bacteria; phylum Bacteroidota; class Bacteroidia; order Bacteroidales; family Porphyromonadaceae; genus Porphyromonas_A; species Porphyromonas_A bennonis. Next base: position 2,069 of record NZ_AQWR01000036.1, read on the forward strand.
CACATCAAGTCCGCCAAAGGCCTTGCCGAGGAGCAGACTCAGACGGGGATCGGCCTCGACGACAGCCATCATCATATCGTATCCGGTCTTATCTCCATCGAAGCGGTAGCCCCATACCATCGCATCGGGCTGCTTGTCGTCGTGCCACTCGATGACGAGGGCGGCTCTCTTCTCACCCTCTCCGACCCAAAACTCGATGTCATTCATGGTGAAGAGCGGGTCTCCTCCCTCGGAGATGTCCGCCTCCTCTATCACCGGCTCATCACTCACGCCGAGCGTACCATCCTCCTTCATCCCGAGGTAGGAGAGGGAGAGAGACTTGTCCAGATCCGTTGGCGTCTCGCCCTCACTGATCACCTCCTTGCCATCCTCCGTCAGGTGGGATAGTCGGTAGGTCGCCTTGGGAAGCTTCTCGGAGGGGAGCCAGACGAGGTAAGCAGCCACAAGGTCGGGGCTGAGCATCTCCTGCTTGTCGAGAGGAAGGCTCGGTGAGGAGTCTCCTCTTGTGCCCCTCATCTCTCCGGTCGCAGGGTCATAGAAGGCATCCGTACTGAAGAGGGTGCCATCGGCTGACTTTAGGGTGAGTGTATTGAGTGCGACCGCCTCGTCCGTACCGTTGTGGAACTGGAGGAAGAGGAGTTGTCCCTTCGGCTCGAGCTTGACGGGACTGACCTTCTCCTCATCAGGAGTGATGGTGACCGGCCGGATAAAGAGCGGCTGGTGGATCTCCTTCAGGAGGTCGTAGGGAAGCAGCCCGCCAAAGCCCTTAGGCTTGATCGCCTGTCCTCCACCGACCGGGATGGTCATCGGAGCTACCGCCCTCGTCTCCTTACCGGACACGACGGATCCGGTCACGGTGATCGGTCGCGTGGTGTCAAAGCGGTCATGAGGTACAGTCACGTCGAAGCGTACCTTGTCCCCTTCGCCGGGAATGACCTCGGGTCTGAGGGTGATGGGCATACTCTTCTTCCCCTCCTGCGTGAGGAGCAGGTGTAGGGTAAGCTCCTTATTCCAGTAATAGGCCATTGAGCCCTTTACGCCCTCCAGGGAGAGAGGATCAGGCATACCGACCTCGATCGAGACTTTCCGGTCCGTGGGCGTCGGCTCGTCCTCCCCCTTACATCCGACCAGTCCGATTAGGAGGAGTGGTAAGCAGAGAAGTAGCTTGTGTATAGAAATCTTATTCATAGAAAATGGTGTTAAAATCTGACAATGAGAGAACCGAGCACATTACGCCGAGGCATCGGGTAGTACTGCGTCGACTCGTAGTAGGTATTGAAGAGGTTGTCCACCCTCATCTGAGGAGAGAGGATTACCTTATTTCCGAGAGCTATGGTGTAGCCCGCCTGGAGGTTGCAGACATTGTAGGGGTAGGTGAAGTAGGACTGATCCGTCGTGATAAAGCGGACACCGACATAGGTGGTCTGGAAGTTAACAAACGCCTGCTTGTAGTCGAGCGAGAGACGGATGCTCCACTTCTGCTTGGGGACATAGGGGATCTGCTTGAGGAGCGAGCCGTCATCCTTGTGCTGCTTTGTCCGAGTGTGGGAGTCGGTATAGGTGTAATTGAACGTCACCGAGCTGCGCAAGTCCTTGTGCGTATAGGAGAGCCGGCTCATCAGCTCCACACCGGCAGAGAGGACGTCTCGCTTATTTTGAGGTGTCCAGAGCCACTGATTGGACGAGCTGCCTCTGCCTCGTGCGCTCTCGTCGGTCGGCAGCCAGAGGATCCAGTTGTCGATCAGCATCAGGTAAGGTGCCACCTCAGCCTTGAAGTTCCACCCCCTCCTGATGGGCAGGTCGAGCGAGAATGTGGCATCAAAGGAGGTCCCTCGCTCCGGCAGGACGTCAGGATTACCGCCCGGGCGCCAGTAGAGCTCATTGAGGCTGGGGAATCGGTAGTTGTACGCCACACTGCTGCGGATGTTGAACCTATCGGGCACGATGCTTCCTATCACCCCGAGGGAGTAGGTGCAGACCGGCTTCCTCCAGTCGTTCGTCTCCAGCATCAGCCGGAGGTCGGTGAGCCAGTGGTCAGCAAATTGCCACCGCAGAGAGTTGTGCCAAGAGAGGATGTTTCGGTACTCCTTGACCGGGGGCTCCAGATCGGGGATCTTGTACTCGATGTCATCGATGGTGTACTTACTCGGATCCAGATCCCTGTAGCTCTCCGCCTTGGCCATGTCGTGCTGGTAGGTGAGCGTCGTATTGAGGAGGATCTCCTCGGTGAGGCGGTGGGAGAAGTCGCCACTCAGGCTCCACGTATGGCTGGCATTGGTATTCCCATAGGGGTCAAAGTGGGTGGTGGAGTACCACTTGTCGTAACGCAGCTGATAGAAGATGTAAGCCCCCTTAACGGCCAGCTGAGACTTGGAGCCAAAGTGCCTGTCCCATCCTGCGTAGGCGCGGAAGTTTTGCTCCTTCTGTCGCTCGTGGGATGTCGCCTCCACACCAAGTGGCTGCGGAAGCATCCTATCCCCGTACTGATACCAGACGGCTGTCGATAGGCGAGACTCGGGCGAAAACCGATAGTGCAGATCCTGCATTGCTGAGGCCATACTGTACTCGGCATCGACCCTCTGCTCGAGGAAATGCTCATTGGAGGTGACCTTATTGATGTAGGAGAAGTTGTTGTCAGAGTGCTGGAAGTAGGCCCGTGTCTTCATCGAGAGACGGTTGGTGCCATAGCGCATCGCCCCCTTGACGGTGTAGGTATTGTAGGAGCCGTACTCTGCGGAGAGGTCTGTCACCGTGCGACCATCCCAGACAGGGATATTGGAGACATTGACACTGCCTCCGACCGCTCCTGTGCCGCTCTTCACGTCATTGCTCCCGTAGACCAGCGAGACCTTGTCGGCAAAGAAGACCGGCATCTGAGAGAAGTCAAAGATCCCTGCCATAACGGGAGTGATATTGACGCCATTCCAGTTTACTCGTGTCTGTGACGGGCTGGCACCGCGGAAAGAAGCGGTCGCCAGCGCACCAAGCCCCATACTCTTGACGTTGATTGAGGTCTGCTCGATCAGCAGATCTGCGAGGCTCCTGGACTGGAAGACCTCAAGGATCGGAGCAGGGATGGTCTGGGTCTTTGCCCCGATATTGACCTCTTTCTCCTTGGTGATATACTTCTCTGTCACGAAGAGCGTCTGCAGCGTATAGCTCCGGGCGATACTGTCCTCCTCGTGGACGTCTTGTGCGATGGCGGAGATGGTGGGGAGGATGAGCCCGAGCGTCACCATTGCCGATATAACTCGTTTATTCATCAGTCTTGGGGGAAAATGATCATTCTGGGGTAAACGCCCACCTTATAGCTCTTCACCTCCCGGGTCTCTCGTGAGAAGACGCGCACATAACCTCGCTGTGCCGTGTAGTCGAGGCAGTCGCAGATGCACACCTCGCCCTTAGGAGAGACACCCATGCCGTACATCATACTGACGCCCGGGAGCTCGAGGTACTTCTCCACTTTGCCGGTCTTGGTATTGAGGGTATAGACGGTCTGCACTGGATCGGAGGCCTTTCTGTCCGTCCCATCCTTTGTGGCCACCATGAGGTTGAAGTAGATCAGCGTCTTTGTGGGATCCATATCGACACGATTGTAATTGGGCATCCCGACGATATCCCCTTTCTTAATGTCCGAGAGGACATAGGGGATCTCCACTTTCTTGATCACTCGCTCCTGAGCCGGGTCAATACAATTCAGTGTCAGGCTCTTCTGATCTCGTGCCAGCCTCGGGGTCGTGACAACCCAAAGGTGGTCATCGGCATCGACCTGCATCTTACAGGTCTTCGTCAGCTCACCCACCACGACATCCTCCATAAGGCGCATATTCCGGATGCTATAGTCATCGCAGTCAAAGACTGCCAGCCCCCGATTGAGATATGCCCCGAAGACCTTACCTCCGACGGAGGTGATCTTCTCGATGCTGGTAGACTTGAGTGGCAGCCTGATATACTCCAGCTCCTTGTAGGGTGGCTTGGTACGGATGGTAACGATCTGTCCGTAGAGGTCGGAGACCATCGCTGTGGAGTCGGAGAGGGGTGCGATGAAGCGAGGAGAGCCGGACTCCTTGTACCGGATGCAACCGACGCTCTTAAAGGTCTTCTTATCCAGCACCTCGACGCGCCGGGAGTTGTTGACTGCGACGAAGTAGTAGCCGTTGATCTCCGTGACAGACTGTGCCACATCGCCGAGGGGTCGGTCATTAACCCACCGGAAGACATCGAAGTAAGTCTTACCATCCTCGTAGATTACCGATAGGGCGGCGGTATTGGTGGTGAAGAGTCCCTCATTCACCACGATCATCACCGCTTTATTGCCGTCCTCCCCCTCGAAGGAGGGAAGCTCCGGAACCTTGTCGCAGGCACACACTACTGAGAGCAGTGCTGTCAGCAATCCCATTAGATGTACTCGTGTACTCATAACTCTCTACAACTGTCGTGGTCACCGGGGTAGGGGTATGATATGAGCGAGCGTAGTATGATGTAGACGCGGATGCGGGTCGATCGATGGCGGCTCAAGCGTGGCTCCTCTCCCCGGAAGCACATTACTCTATGACTGTGGCAGGTCTTCCGGCTTGCTCCCTCCTCTCACCTCCTTCCCGTCGCCGGGTGGCGACAGTGGAGTGTAGGGTGTGAGGGGAGTCGTTGATGGAGCTTACGGCAGCGGGTCTGCTCAGGCTTTGCACCTGATTCCCTTTTCATCCTCTCGTCCGGAGATCCCGAACGTAGGACACCAACAGTCTTCTCGGACGCAAAGTTAACTATTATTGTCTACCTTCCCAAAAAGACTTTTGCGGTATCGATGCGTTGACCTTGCAAAACCCTCGACTTCTCGGGTCCGAGGCTAGAAGGGGATGGGGAGATCAGGAAATATAACTATATTTGCAAAGCTATGTAAGCAGGATGCCTATAGTGAAGAATACCGACACCATCGAGATCCGGAAGGGACAGCGGGATCGTATGCTACGGGCGTACGACTACCTGAGGTCGCACGGCTTCGTCGAGACGACCGACGATGTCGCCCTCCGCATGGGGGTCAATCGGTCCTCCGTCCGATCCGCTCTCTCCCGAGGCGGGACCTATATGTCTCTTCGTCTGATCGATGCCTTCCTCGGTGCCTTTGAGGGCATCTTCTCCCGCGACTGGCTGGTGGACGGGGTGGGCGAGATGCTCGCTGATGGGGAGGTCTTCTCTACTTCGCCCCATCCGACCCGGAGTGACCGGGTCAGCCATCTGATGGAGCAGGAGGGGCTCACCTACGGAGAGATGACTAAGGAGGTGGGTCTGAGCAGTGCGTCGACGCTCTTCCGCATCACCCGCTATGGACAGAGACCGCAGGACGGGACGCTGGACAAGATCCTGGAGCGGTACCCCAAGTATAGCCGCGACTGGCTCTATGCCGGTGTCGGTCCGATGCTGAGGACCCCTGAGGGCTCCCGCAAGGAGCACGAGGTGCCGGAGGAGCTGGATGAGGAGACCGCGGCGATCAGTACAGCCATCCCTTACATTCCCTCGCAGACGATGAGGTTTCCCCTCGTCGAGGATCCGGCGGTTGCTGGGACGCTCACCAGTTTCGGCGACCCTGATCCGGAGGGTGTGCGTATGATCGAGGTGCCGGTGGATCGCCCCTATCGCGGGACCTACCGCATATTTACCATACGAGGCGACTCGATGGACAACGGCACCAGCAAGGGGCTTGCCGAGGGAGATCGGGTACTGGCGCGTAGTGTCGATCGGGACTACTGGCTCGATGGTCTGCATACCCGCGACTGGCTCTACTTCATCTTCGTTACCCGGACCGAGGGGATCGTGATCAAGCAGGTGGTGGCTCAGGATCCTGCCCGGGGACTCTTCCGGCTACACTCGCTCAACCCCTTTTACCACGACTTCGACCTCCATGTATCGGATGTCGTGGCGATCTATAATGTCATCGAGATCGTCTCCAGACGTCTGACCGTATGAGTGTCCGAAATATCATCTTCGACCTGGGCGGGGTGCTGCTGATAGACCGCCCTGAGGAGAGTCTCCGTCGCTTCGACCGGCTCGGCTTCGTGGAGGCGCGCCACCTGCTCTCGCCCTATCCCGCAGAGGGGCTCTTCCCTGACCTGGAGGTGGGACGGTTCTCCAAGGAGGAGTGCCTCGATCTCGTCCGTCGGAGATATGGCCATGCGCTCACCGTGGAGGACTTCACCTGGGCGCTCGTCGGCTATGCGGGCGAGGCGGAGCTCTACAAGCTGGACTATCTCCGGGAGCAGCTGACCGACTGTCGGCTCTTCCTCGCCACCAATACCAATGCCTTCCTCTACGACTACTATCGGTCGCCCCGCTTCCTCCCCTCCGGCGAGTCGCTGGAGAGCTACTTCGAGCGCTGCTACGCCTCTCACCTCCTTCATATGAAGAAGCCCGACCCTCGCTTTTACCGACTGATCTTAGAGGAGAATGGGCTGGACCCCCGGGAGACCATTTATATCGATGATCGGGAGGAGAATGTCCGGGCAGCGAGTCAGCTAGGGATGAGGACCCTTCGCCCGATGAATGGCTCCGACTGGCGGAGTGACCTGGAGAAGCTACGCCGCCATGAGTGACGAGACACCCATCACTTCCTACCGCTCCCTCACAGGGGAGGGAGCAGGGCTCTACAGCGAGCTGCGGAGTCGCTTCATCTCACGGGCAGTCCCGGTCACCTCGGTGGAGGAGGCGATGGCAGTGGTCGAGGAGGAGCGCGCCAAGTATCACGATGCACGCCACTGCTGCTGGGCTTATGTGGTCGGCATCCGGGAGCGGGAGGAGCGGTGCAGCGATGACGGGGAGCCCTCCTCCACGGCGGGGAAACCGATCCTCGGGAGGATCCATGCCCTCGAGCTGACCAATGTCGTGGTGACTGTGGTACGCTACTTCGGCGGCAAGCTCCTCGGCACCTCAGGGCTGATCGTCGCCTACCGCGAGGCGGCCCGACTGGCACTCGACGATGCGCCGATCGAGGAGACGCTCCTCACGACCGCGCTCACCCTGCGCTTCCCTTACGATCGGATCAATCCGGTGATGATGCTCCTGAGGGACTACGAGGTGGAGACACTTGACTCCACCTCCGACCTGGAGGGCTATATATGGCAGGTGACGGTGGAGGACGCCCGCCTCCCGCTCTTCCTTGAGGCTGCCCGGTCGCTCTATTACCTCCGTATGGACCCCGACCCCGAGGAGCGAACTTCTTAGGGGAGTCCGGAGCCTTTACTATATCGTATGAAAAAACTCTATCTCATAGACCAGCGGGACTCATTTGTCTACAACCTTGCCCAGCTCCTTCGCGAGGGGTGCGGGGCTGACGTGAGTGTGCTGCCGGAGGAGGCTCTCGTCGAGTCGGGCGCTCTGGATGGTGCCGATGGCGTGGTGCTCTCGCCCGGTCCCGGCACCGTGGAGGAGCATCCCCTGTCGCTACGCTTCCTCAGACGACAGGCGGAGATGCCGGATCCCCTCTCTGTCCTCGGGGTCTGTATGGGGCATCAGGAGATAGGGACGCTCTACGGTATGGAGCTCTATCGGCTGGACCACCCCCGGCATGGCGTTGCGTCGCGCATCACGTGGCGAGATGGATCTTACCCGACGATGACCGTAGGGCGGTACCACAGCTGGGCCCTCAGGGAGACCGACGAGAGCCACAGCCTGATCCGCATCCTGGCAGACACGGTGGAGGACGGGGTGGTGATGGCGATACGCCACAGGACGCTCCCGCTGACGGGGCTGCAGTTCCATCCCGAGAGCATACTCACCCCTCAGGGAGGTCTGCTTCTGAGAGACTGGTGTCGCACTCTCTGACCCGGTCTGGGACTTGAGAGGCAAGGAGATATTTCGTACCTTTGCCCCCGCGTTTCACCTCCAGGGTCGTGAACCTCTCGGAGAGACCGTGGGACGCATGACACTCATTATTATATATACCCATAGATTATGGCAACAGTTATCAGACTGCAGAGACACGGTCACAGAGCCTACGCTTTCTACTCGATCGTCGTCACACACCGTAGAGCACCCCGCGATGGTCGTTTCATCGAGAAGCTGGGCACCTACAACCCCAATGTCGATCCCGCCGTCGTGGATCTCAATTTTGAGCGCGCGCTCTACTGGATCGAGCAGGGCGCTCAGCCCTCAGACACCGTGCGCAGCATCCTCTCCCGTGAGGGCGTGATGATGATGAAGCACCTCCGTGGAGGAGTCCGCAAGGGCGCATTCTCCGAGGAGGAGGCTCAGAAGCGCTTCGACGAGTGGATGAAGGCAAAGAAGAGCTCCTACGAGAGCGAGAAGGAGAAGGTAGAGTCCGCCAAGCGTGACACTGCCAAGAAGCTCCTCGATGCAGAGCGCAAGATCAATGAGGCTCGTGCCAAGGCTATCTCCGAGAAGCAGGCCGAGGCAAAGAAGGCTGCTGAGGAGGCTGCCGCAGCCGAGGCCGCTGCTGAGGCTCCCGCTGAGGAGGCTCCTGCCGAGGAGGCAGCTCCTGAGGCTCCCGCCGCAGAGTAACCTCGCCACAAGATACAAGCCGAGGGGGTCCGCACGACTATCGTGCGGGTCCCCTCGGCTTATACCCTCCACCAGACCCGGAAAAATACTCATCTCTCATAAAAATGCCGACCTGTCTGCGCTATTATGTGAAATATTACTAAGTTTGTCGGTATAAGTGCGCTCTCGGTGGACAGGTCGTCGCCTGACTTCGGTCGATCGGGGATACAAGAACCACATTACTACACCATTATCATGAAGACAAAACAGGTACTTCTATGGCTTACGATGGTAGGCCTTCTTACTCTAAGCGGCTGTGAGTCTGACAACACACCCGACGACAGCACAGTCGGCAATGTCTCAGTCAGCAATACCGCACTCACCTTTGCTAACGACGGCGGCTCACAGGACATCACCGTCACCGGATCCAAGGAGTGGACCTATATCTCCAACGTCCCCGAGGGACAGTGGCTTACTCTAACCCAGAGCGAGGATAAGCTTACCGTCAAGGTGGCACCCAATCAGCTGGGGGCTCAGCGTGCTGCCACCATCGTCATCATCGGCAGCAAGAATAATAAGAAGATCTCCGTTATCCAGTCGGCCGCTGAGGCTAAGATAAGCTTCGGCAATACGGACGAGATCACCCTTACGAATAAGGAGGAGAGCCGGATGGTTACCGTCGAGACTAATACTCAGTCCTGGAGCCTCGAGCCTCTCCCGGCAGAGGTCGACTGGCTCAGGGTCACCGCATCCGGAGATAATCATATCCTTATCCTAAAGGCAACTGCCAACCACTCCTACGAGGCGCGGACCGCAACCATCATCGCTAAGACAGAGAATGGAGAGCAATTTGCCCTTAAGGTGACTCAGAAGGGAGTGGAGAAGTACATCATCCCCTATATACCGGGCGAGACCTATCGGACCATCGATATGATGAACTTTGAGAGGGAGAGAGGTAATATCCTCCAGGCCTATCAGCAGCCCGGATACGATACGCTGAGGGATGAGCCCATCAATGGCATTGCTCAGTACATTACCTCCAGTGATGTGATGCCGGTGCTCGTCTACGTACAGGAGATGGGAGACCCCAAGTACACCGTCGCTCAGACGCTGATCTACGAGAAGGATAACGTCAGTCACCCCGAGACCGAAGCTTATATGAAGCTCCTCGAGGACAATGGCTACGAGCTGGATGAGGAGATGTCTCAGGATCTCGTCAAGTCCTACTTCAGAAAGGACGACCTTGTATTTGCTCAGATCAATATCACAGAAGGAGGTTCCGTTATCTCCTTCCGTCCTATGTATCCCCAGACAAAGGACTATCCTACCTTCAGCAAGCTGCCCGAGGGGCCCAAGGGCTTTATGGACCTGCTCAATAATCCTGCGGTGAAGTACAACGAGGTACTTGACTATGAGACCAAGGCCGGCAGTACCTTCAATAAGGCCGGTCAGGGTCCCGTGATGGACAAGGATAATCCTGATCTCTACAGATTTGTCTCCTTCGAGACCGGACTGACCGGCGCAGAGGAGGAGGGCATGCGCTCCTACTTCTTCTACACCAAGGATCATCCTCAGGTGTCCGGACTCCTGCAGTCTGTCGCTGAGGTCTGCCTCTACTTCCGCAACCCGAGTCTTGCCATCCGTCTTGAGGGAAAGAATAAGTTCGTCACTTATGAGTTTGAGGACCTCCTTACGGCTAATGGTTATAAGTACGACGGACGTAGTGACAGAGGTACCTACTTCTACTGGAAGAGGGTAAGCCCCGAGTGGGTACGAGTGCTGTATGTCGATGCCGTTAGGTTTACCGACGTCTTTGACAACGCTCAGTCACTGGAGATCGGCTACTATATGCAGTACGAAAAGGAGGCGGCTCCCGCTGCTCAGTCTGAGGCCGCTCTCGCCATCCGTCAGGCCAAGAAGGGAGACTACAGCCGTATCGGGTCTCTCGGCTACAATAGATACAGCCATCGTGCGCCCCGGAGATAAGGACCCATAGAGATCATTACATATGAGACTATATAGAGACACTATCCTCCCCCTCCTTGCGCTTTGTGCCCTGCTGGTCACGGCATGTAGCGAGGATACTCCGGAGGAGGCTCCCGTCACCATACCGCTCTCCGCCTCACAGATCACGCTCCCCAAGGGCGCCGCTGTAGAGACAGTCACCATGAAGATGGATGAGAGTGAGATGGAGGACTGGGACTACATGCTTACGCCTGAGGTGGACTGGCTAAAGGTGACCCGCAAGGGTACGGATGTCGTCCTCTCCGCACAAGAGAATAACGACTCGCAAGACCGTCATACGACGGTGCAGCTGCTCCTCGGTCATCGGACGGGCAAGATCCAGGTGACCCAGTCCGCAGCTGATATGACCCTCTCCACCAATCTCAAGGAAATCAACCTCAGTGCCATGGGAGGTGAGAGCGTCGTCCGCGTGGAGAGTAACAGCTCCACCTGGGCAGTCCGCACAGAGGAGGGAGCTGACTGGCTCTCTGTAAGCTCTGTTCCCGAGAAGGGACTGCTCCTGATCACCGCTTCCCGTAATACTGCACAAGAGGAGCGGAGCGCTAAGGTGATCCTTGGCGACGAGGGTAAGGAGGAGCAGCAGGTGACGGTCACCCAGGCCGCCCCGCTGGTCTTCTTCGAGCCCTTCAAGGATGACACCAAGGAGCTCGTCTACAGGGATCTGATCGACTTCGAGGAGGGCAGAGGCTTCGTCTTCACATTCATGCAGATCGGATCCAATGACGGGTTTATGGGTTCGCCGGATGTGCTCTCCTTCAAGACCACCAGCGACCTCCTCCCCCAGATCAGCTACTTCCGTGCTGTCGATTACGACAATATCTATGAGTCAGCCAGAGTGACTGTGGAGACCGGCGAGATGCCTAAGGAGGACCACCCCTTTGTGCAGTATCTCCTCGCACAGGAATATACCAAGAGGTATGACCACCACGAGGACGACGTCCACTTGGTCAGCCCCGATGGCTACTTCTCTGTCCGGGCCGCCTACAGCAGGCAGGATGACAACTTCTACTTCTACTTTACTCCCGAGTATCGTCAGGATGGTCCTCTCCCCACCTTTGAGACCCTGCCTATGGGACCGGAGGGAATGCTCGATCGAGTGGATAATAAGGATGTCAAGTTCCCCGACATAGATAAGTGGGAGACGGAGACCCTCAAGAGTGAGCAGCTCTTTGTACAGAAGGCCGGCACCGACCCGGATCGTCCGGATGATGTCTATCAGGCACTCTATAAGACTGCCGAGGGGACACCGGAGGATATGCGGTGGTACACCTTCTACTACTCCTATCCTCCACGCAATATCAATCCCGGCGATAAGATCCAGAGTGTATCTGAGAGCAAGCTCGTCTTCCGTGACAAGTCCAAGATCCTATTCATCATCGACAAGAGGACGCTGAAGTTTAAGACCACCCAGGAGTTCGCCGACCTCCTCAAGGCCAATGGCTACGAGTACCATGGCGTCGCCCCCAGCCTCGGTATGAGGTACCAAAATGCTCAGAAGGGCATGGAGGTCTACGTGATGCTGGCGGACTTCAAGGGCGTCGTTGAGGGAGATGACACCGTGATGGCAGTCCTTTACTACAAGAAGATGACTCCCGCCACCCGATCTCTCACCTCTGCCGCAGTGCCTGAGGAGGCTGCTGTGGCGACCGGTGTGAGAGCGTCCGACACATTCCTATCTAATCGACACTAATGAGATGAAACATATACATTACCTATCAGCCTCCCTGCTCATTCCTGCCCTCATGGGGCTCTCCTCCTGCGTCTCGACGGATCAGCCGGAGCAGGAGGGCGCACCCGTCGTGGAGCAGCAGAGCAACCATAGGGAGGACTACACCAATGTCATCCCCGGGACTCTGGTCGTCAAGCTCACTCCCGAGCAGCTGGCCAGCTATCGCAAGGGCGGATCGACCTCTGTCACCAGAGCACTCTCCTCAGAGGCGGCGTACTGGCCGGAGACCTTAGGCGAGATCACGATGACCCCTCTCTTCCTAGACGAGGACGCTTTCAGAGAGCGTCGTCACCGGGCAGGGCTGGATCGCTGGATGATCGTTACCTACAAGGGACAGGTCCCGTCGCATAAGGCTAAGGCTCTGGTCGAGGCATCTGAGAGCTTTGAGGCGGTAGAGCTTCAGTGGGCTATGGCCACGCCGGAGTCTAAGATCACCCCCGTCTCTGCAGAGCAGCTCCGAGAGCTCAGTACCACCAGGGCGATGGACCGCTTCGATGACCCCTTGCTCCCTGCCCAGTGGCACTATTACAATGATGGTCATCAGTACCCCCATTGCATTGCCGGTGCAGATATCAACCTCCTCGAGGCGTGGCAGGTAGAGACCGGCAAGCCCGGTGTCGTCGTCTGCGTCGTCGATGGCGGTATCGACTACAAGCACCCCGACCTGGCAGGACATGTTGACGTGGAGAGAAGCTTCAACTTTGTGCTTGACAAGAATAATAAGCCCAAGGGTAAAGGCAACGTCTACGATGCATCCGGTCACGGAACCCACGTCGCCGGCACCATCGCTGCGGTGAATAATAACGGCATCGGGGTCTGCGGTATCGCCGGCGGAGATGGTACTCCCGGCACGGGCGTTACGCTGATCAATGCTCAGGTATTTGGCTACGACACAGAGCGCTCCCTCGGTGGTGCAGCAGGTATTGCCTACGGGGCAGACCATGGTGCCGTCATCAGTCAGAATTCCTGGGGCTACAGAGCCCCCGGGCCTAAGACTCTCCCGGAGTACGATCGTGAGGCGATCGACTACTTTGTCCGCAATGCCGGTAAGCTGGAGGATGGCACGCAGGATCCCAATAGCCCGATGGCAGGCGGCGTTGTCATCTTTGCCGCCGGCAATGACGGACTCACCTTCCACAGCTACCCCGGCTCGTATGAGGGGTGTATCAGTGTTGCCTCCATCGGGTGGGACTTCCAGCGCGCTTCGTACTCCAATAGTGGCGACTGGGTATCGATATCTGCTCCCGGTGGAGACCAAAACCGCCACTTCGACCGTGGCGGGGTACTCAGCACGGTCCCCACAGCTTACGACAAGAGCGGGTACGGCTATATGCAGGGGACCTCTATGGCCTGCCCTCATGTCTCCGGCGTCGCCGCACTGATCGTATCCAAGTACGGTCGCATGGGCTACACCTCCGAGATGCTCAAGCAGCGGCTCCTCTCTGCCGTCAAGCCTTACAGCATCGGGGATCTCAACCAGCAGTTCCGTGGACAGCTCGGCTCCGGCTACCTGGACGCAGCTGCCGCTCTGCTGGACGACAATAAGATCGCCCCGGAGGCTCCTGTGGAGATAGCGGCCTCTCAGATCGGCTACACTGATGTCACCCTCTCCTGGTCAGCTACCGCAGACGAGGATGGACTGGGGGGGACAGCGCTCCTCTACAGACTCTACTACAGTGAGAGCCCCATCACCGCATCCATCCTCGACAAGACCCCCTTTGTGGAGGTCTACGGCGGAGGTCTCGCTCTCGGCAAGACCATCAGCCGACGGCTCTCCGGACTTAAGGATGGGACCTCCTACTACGTGGGCGTTGTGGCAGTAGACCGCTTCGGTAACACCTCCGGACTGGCTACATCAGAGATCAAGACAAAGGCAAATGCCGCCCCTGTCATCACCGAGGGAATGCCTGATGGTCCGATCACACTCGACCGGTCAGCCACCTATACCCTCCGTCTCAAGGTCTCCGATGCAGACAGCCACAAGTGGACCTATCGTCTCGAGGGCGATCTCTCCGGGATCACATCTGTCCGAGAGGACGATACCATCGTCCTTACCATCAGCGGTGCACAGCACCTGGGAGAGCACGCCCTCTCGCTGATCCTCACCGATGAGTACGGCAAGACGACCAGCGTGGAGATCCCCTTCAAGAGCATCTCCTACCAGCCGGTCACTCTGGCTACCGGTCTCACTGAGCTGGAGGTGAAGGTCGGGGATACAGGACGGACGGTAGACCTCTCGAAGCTCTTCACCGCTACACCCGGCTACACCCTCACCTATGAGGTTGCGTCCGAGCGAGAGAGTCTCGTGAGCGTGTCTCTTAAGGACGGCATCCTCTCCCTCACACCGAGGGCTGTAGGCTACGCCCCCATCAGGATTACCGCCACAGATGGTCGATCCCACCTCACGGTACGGCTCTATGTCCGTGTAGTACGGTAGTAGGGTGCATGGACTAGTTCCATACTGCCGGTTGGACTGCCATCTGTAGTCCACGGCACCACAAGCGTCAGAGGGACCCTGAGGAGATAGCTCCTTAGGGTCCCCCTTTCTGTTTGTGTCAGTCGGAGTTTCTCACCCTTCAGGTCTTATGGATCCTCAGCGCTTTTCCTTAAAAAGACCTTTGCAAAATGGTCTCTTGAAGTATTTTCGTAGCCAGGCGCCCCCAGGGGTGACGCATTTGAGTCGTGCGAAGGACCTTCAGATCATTGTGAAGAACGTGTATAAAGCACCCGAACTGGTCGTCGGTTAGAGCCTGACTTATTCGGAAGCTTTAGTGGTGCAAAAATACCACCTTCGTACGGAGCAATTGTCTCACAGAGTCTCTTTATGTCTCTTACTGCCTCTTCCTGTTGAAAAATAGGGATACTAACAGGGGTGACGCATTTGAGTGGTACAGAAACCATTCAACTCATTGTAAAGAGTGGTGAACGAAGCACCCCGACAGGGGTGCCCGCTTTTTAGACCCGGGTCGAGGGGCGTAGCCCCGACGACCCGGGGGTCAGGCGTTGCT
>NZ_AQWR01000037.1 GCF_000375645.1 Porphyromonas bennonis DSM 23058 = JCM 16335
GGATGCGAGAGAGGCCCCTCACCCCCAAAAGGGGGTGGGGGCGGGGCCTCTCCCGCCTCGATCGGAGAAGTCCTACGACCGTGGAGGACTTGCAAAATAAGTGTGTACTCATTAGTAATAAATGCGTATATTTGTATATGAGTTGGCACCTAACCCGTTTCGGGTGTGTACACTCTCAGGTCTTAATCCAATGACCGGTATACAGTCCCAGTAATATTCAATCAACTGTGTACTTTTTTCAGGAATCGCATACCGGTATTAGTTGCGACTATTAGCGGTAATAGACTTCACTATTAGCGGTAATAGACTTCACTATTAGCGGTAATAGACTTCGCTAATACCGGTATTAGTCGGAGGGCTAACCGAGGACAGATGAGAGAGCGCTCGGGAGGAGGATCCCGGAGGTGTGAAAAATGAGTATCTTTGTACTACCAGGTAAGAAGTATCACACTAATCCATTTTTACCATGCCTCCCGGACCAAAGTTTTTTCGTGGCTTCAGAGTAGTCGCATTAGCAGGAGTCGTCATCTCTATTATTGGCGCCATTGTCTGCTTCATTTTCTTAGCAGGCTGGATGAAGTCCTACTTTGCGCTGCTGTGCCTGATACTGGCACTGAATTTCGGGCTGATGCTCTACTTCATCAGTCACAACGATCCATCCAAGAGGGGGAAGAAAGAGGAATAAACATCACACACTTATACACATCTTATGAGAGTAAGCGAACTACAGAGAGAAAGAAAGTCCTACCAGCCCAAGATGCCTAACGTGCTCAAGGGTAAGCTGCACGCCGTCAAGGGTGAGCCGACTGAGTCGGTGGCTGATCAGGCGAGAGTCAAGGAGCTCTTCCCCTATACCTACGGCATGCCGAGCATCACCTTCGAGGAGGGAGAGGATGCCGGTGCCAAGCACGAGCCGATCAATGTAGGTGTCCTCCTGTCCGGTGGTCAAGCCCCCGGCGGACACAACGTGATCGCCGGTATCTTTGATGGGATCAAGGCACTCAATCCTCAGAGCAGACTCTACGGATTCCTGATGGGTCCTTCCGGTCTGATCGAGCACAAGTATATCGAGCTCACCGATGAGATCATTGACGAGTATCGTAATACGGGTGGATTTGACATGATCGGCTCCGGACGTACCAAGCTGGAGACTAAGGATCAGTTCGACAGTGGACTCGAGATCCTGCGCGAGCTCGGGATCTCTGCTCTCGTGATCGTCGGTGGTGACGACTCCAATACCAACGCTTGCGTACTCGCCGAGTACTACAAGTCGATCGATGCAGGAGTGCAGGTGATCGGCTGCCCCAAGACGATCGATGGAGACCTCAAGAATGAGCAGATAGAGACCTCCTTTGGCTTCGACACTGCGACCAAGGTCTACTCTGAGATCATCGGTAATATCGAGCGTGACTGCAACTCTGCGCGCAAGTACTGGCACTTCATCAAGGTGATGGGACGCTCTGCCTCTCACATCGCACTCGAGTGTGCTCTCCAGACGCAGCCCAATATCTGCCTCATCTCTGAGGAGGTAGAGGAGAAGAAGCAGTCTCTCAGTCAGATCGTAGAGTACATCGCCTCGATTGTAGCCAAGCGTGCTGCTGAGGGAAATAACTTCGGCGTAGCCCTGATCCCAGAGGGACTGATCGAGTTTATCCCCTCCATGAGGGACCTTATCAGTGAGCTGAATGATCTCCTCGCCAAGGAGGGTGACGACTTTGCCCGCACCCCGAAGGAGGAGCAGCTGGAGTTTATCGCTTCACGTCTCTCTGCAGAGAACGCTGAGACCTTCCGCTCTCTACCGGACACAGTTGCTTTCCAGATCGCCGGAGAGAGAGATCCTCACGGCAACGTACAAGTGTCGCTGATCGAGACGGAGAAGCTCCTATCAGGTATGGTGGCGAAGAAGCTCGCTGAGTGGAAGAAGGAGGGGAAGTACAAGGGCTCCTTCAAAACCCAGCATCACTTCCTTGGATATGAGGGTCGCTGCGCTGCGCCGTCCAATTTCGATGCAGACTACTGCTATACGCTTGGCTTTACGGCCAGTAAGTTGATTGAGGCTGGTCTGACGGGATACATGAGCTCAGTGCAGAACCTCACGAGGGAGGTATCCGAGTGGATTGCGGGTGGTACTCCGATCACGATGATGTTCAATATTGAGCGTCGCGGAGGAAAGGACAAGCCGGTGATCCGCAAGGCACTTGTTGATTTGGAGGGCGCTCCATTCAGAGAGTTTGAGAGTCATCGCGAGGAGTGGGCTAAGGAGACAGCATTCGTCTATCCCGGGCCGATTCAGTACTGGGGTCCGAGCTCTGTTTGTGATCGTCCCACCAAGACTATTCTCCTTGAGCACAAGTAAGATCTGACAGCAGTATATTAGCTAAGGGGCGAGATCGGTACATTCTGATCTTGCCTCTTTTGCTATATTTGCCTACGAGGATTTCAAAGACCTTTAGAGTAGATTTATGAGGATACACATCATAGGCTCGACCCATCAGACCGCCTCACCCGATACCCTCCGTGGCATCTTAGACCTACTGACAGCTGACAGTGCGGATGAGGTAACTGTCGACAGCCGGTTTTTTGGATACCTGATCCAGCACGATATGGCTCCTTCGGGAGTGAGGACCTATCCCCTCAGCGGGACTATCGACACAGATCTGATGGTCTGCATCGGTGGGGACGGCACATTCCTGAGAGGGGCAAAGCTGGTCGCCGGCACGGAGGCAGGGATCATTGGCCTGAACTCCGGGCATCTGGGGTTTCTCTCCAGCATGCAGCCTGATGTCCTCTCCTCCTACTGGGATGAGATACGATCCGGAGGGGCTCAGGTGGACGAGCGTGCCACTCTAGAGGCTGTGGTGACTTCTCCCGAGGGCAAGGTCCTTCATCAGGGTATTGCGCTCAATGAGGTCTCCATCATCAGGCGAGACATACTGAGTATGATCCGGGTTACAACCAAGGTGTGCGGTCAGTGGATGGTCGACTATCAGGCTGACGGAGTGCTCGTGTCCACGCCTACCGGCTCCTCAGCCTACGCGCTGAGCGTAGGCGGACCACTGGTTCACCCCGACTGCTCCACCCTCCTCATTGTTCCGATAGCACCCCACTCCCTCACGATGCGCCCAATCCTTATACCCGACAGCATGACGGTAGACTTCGAGATCAGCAGCCGATCGGGAACTTTTGCCATCGCTCTGGACGGAAGAGGGAAGGACTTCCCGGACAATTGTAAGGTAACGGTGCGGAAGTCGGATCGCACAGTCAGGGTGCTCCACACTAGCAGTTACCAGTATTTTGACAACCTGCGCAAGAAGCTGATGTGGGGGGCTGACTCTCGTACAGCCGACAGCGATGGATGTGAGGTCTCTCAGTCGTACTAAATCCGTAGCTGGCTGATGATAGAGTCGTAGAGGCTCTGCTTCCGCTCCATATGCTCTCGGACACATTGGACATACACATCCTGCTCCAGCTCCTCAGAGATGTCCGACTGACCGGTCGTCGTGGATGATATCCGCCGGTCAATAGCATGCTCCTTTTCTGCATCTCGGATGAGACTACGGTCTATCGTCAGCACTGCATCGATCCATCGATCCAGTATCTCATAGATCACCTCTGCGGAGAGAGGCTCGGACTTATCGAGACCATACCATCTGTAGATCAGGTCATAGCTCCAGTCCCACTCCAGCTCGTAGTACCTCTGATGCAGAGATCGGATCTGTCGGCTGAAGTCGTCCAGCGTCGCATAAGCAGACTCTCTCAAGCCTTCGGTAAGACGTCTCATACCCGTCTCCGGAGCAATCATGCCACATAAGTCTGTCCAGAGACCTACTCCCTCTTCGTGATCCGGTCGCAGTAGCTCATCCAGATCCGTGATGCTGGTGACCTCCAGACTACCCACTTTGTCTCGAATACGTGTGATGAGCGAGTTGCCAATAAACTTGTCGATCCCCAGCCTGTAGATCCTAAGCCCATGATGCAGGGCGGATGACTTAAGGTGGAGATTATGGTAAATATAGGTCTCATCGTGCTGCCCGACAAAGTCAAGCAACTCCTGCAGCTTGCGATACCCCTGCTCCATCTTCCCCACAGAGTAAGGACTGAGTAGGTTGTAATTGACGCAGTCTAGCTTACACTCATTAGGTCGATGATCACGAGAGGGCCACTTCTTGGCATCACGCATAGTACCGATGGTCAGAAGCGCTCGACCCGGCACAAGGTAGGTCTCGTTATGATTCTCTATCACGTAACTGAAGGGGAAGGAGGAGGTATCCACGTGGTCCGTGTGTCGCCCCATAATCAGACTAAACGGGCCAATTCTCGAGGGCCAGAGGATATACGAGTCGCTTGAGGTCTTGCTCCCCCGCTCCACCACCCCGTGATGGATCGGACCGGTCTTGTAGAGATGATTACTCTGATTGGATCCCGATCCGGCATTGAGAAATGAGAAAAAGCCTGCGATGAGCAGTGAGCTCTTATGCATCGAGACGGTGAATGGACCGGCCACAATAGCTGCTGCCTCCCCATTCTCCAGGTTACAATTGCTGAATATCAGAGACTCATTGGCAGAGAAGAGATTGCCCACCTTTGCAGACTGTCCGACAAAGACCATATGCAACGTGCAGTTGTCCACCATCGAAGCACCTGCCGCAGCAATGAAGTGCCGACCAATTACGCCATTGCCCACCACAGCAGGGTATCCCGGTCGACTACAGAGGGAGAAGTCACTAAGGATCGATGCACCGTCGATGATACTTCCCTCGCCTATATAGCCATCTATGATCGTACCGGTATTGACGATCCTCACCTTGTCTCCTATCGTTCCCCGCGCTGAGCGACACTCCTCCACATCCCGGTCAATCAGCCTGAGCAACTCCTTACGAGCAAGGTCAGCGTCTGAGAGAGTCACCAGTAGATAGGCAATCTGTGCGGTCAGCTTGCGAGATAGAGGTACTTCGATGCCACCGGTCTCATTGAGCACCGGTACTGGGATGCCGTTGCCAAAGGTAGATGGACCTGACATGTAGATGGCACTGACATTGCTGATCGTCACATCCTCTCCGATATCGTAGTCAGAGATACAGTCTCGTACATTGGCAATATAGGCACCATCGCCAACCGTGGTGTCCTTCAGCAGGGCATGACAGATTCCGTTCTTTCGCCGGATCCCATACCGATCCACATGCGTGCCTGATAGGTCTCCGAGGCTGCAATGCCCCACAAACGTCACCTCGGTCAGCTGTGAGGGATCGAAGGTCTCACTCACCACGATGCGACTCCAGTCATCTGCCTGACACCGCCTGGTACCCTCCAGCTCGCTAATCTCTTTCTGACTAAGCTGTCTCACGGCATTTATCTATTAATTTATAATACTACTCTTCTAAAACACCGAGTGCGACTGACATCTGTCAGCCGCACTCGATCATAAGTCTATTAGCTTACTCGTCTATGACGAAGAAATACCCTCATGAGTGCTTATGCATCCACTGTGGCGAAAGTTGCATTGTCCCTGATGAAGTCTCGACGAGGCTCGACGTCCTCCCCCATCAGCATAGAGAAGACTCGATCAGCCTCGACGGCATTCTCGAGAGTAACCTGCTTGAGATAGCGTCCCTGAGGATCCATAGTCGTTTCCCACAGCTGGCTCGCATCCATCTCTCCAAGTCCCTTATATCGCTGCGTCAGGATCTTAGACTCTTCTCCCGCCCCATACCGGGCGATAAAGTCGGCTCGATCCTCGTCATTGAAGCAGTAATCGATCTTGTCTCCACTCTTGGTCCGACACTGATAGAGCGGCGGGTTGGCAATATAAATGTATCCCTCCTCCACTAGTGCTCTCATGTGACGGAAGAAGAAGGTGAGCAGCAGTGTCGCAATGTGGGCACCATCGACATCGGCATCGGTCATGATAATCACCTTGTGGTACCTCAGCTTGGAGTAATTGAGCGCCTTGGGATCCTCATCGGTGCCGACGGAGACGCCGAGGGCGGTGTACATCGACTGGATCTCCTTATTCTCAAACACTCGGTGAGGCATAGCCTTCTCGACATTAAGGATCTTACCGCGCAGAGGAAGAATTGCCTGATACCTGGAGTCGCGACCCAGCTTAGCCGTACCACCTGCCGAGTCTCCCTCGACGAGGAAGAGCTCGCACTCCTCAGGATCGCGGCTGCGGCAGTCTGCCAGCTTACCAGGTAGACCGCCGGAGAACATCGGGCCCTTGCGCTGGACCATCTCTCTTGCTCTCTTGGCTGCCGTACGCGCCTTAGCCGCCAGGACCACCTTGTCAACGATGGCACGAGCCTCCTTAGGGTGCTCCTCGAGGTACTCCGTCAGTGCATCACTGACAGCAGAGTCTACGACACCCGTGATCTCTGAGTTGCCGAGCTTCGTCTTCGTCTGACCTTCAAACTGCGGCTCAGCCACCTTGATAGAGATCACTGCGGTAAGCCCCTCACGGAAGTCATCGCCGGTGATCTCGACCTTCTCTTTCTCCAGGATACCGGAGTCATCGGCATACTTCTTCAGAGTACGGGTGAGCGCACGGCGGAATCCGGTCAGGTGAGTACCACCCTCCCCCGTATGGATGTTATTGACGTACGTGAAGATATTCTCATTGAAGTCCGTATTGTACGTCATCGCCACCTCCACCGGTACATCATCACGCACCGTATCGATATCTATGACATCACTGATGAGCGGCTCCTTATTGGCATCCAGATATCTGACAAAGTCCACCAGACCATGAGCGGAGTGGAAAGACTCACGTCTCGGATTTCCGTCCTCGTCTCGATCCCTGTAGTCGGTCAGCTGGATCTCCAGCCCACCATTGAGGAATGCAAGCTCCCTCATACGCTCCTCCAGGACTGAGAACTGATACTGAGTCGTGGTAAATATGGTATCATCGGGGAGGAATGAAACTACCGTCCCTGTGTGGTCACTTGTACCGATCACCTCCAGCTCACTCACCGGCTTCCCCTTCTCGTACTCCTGCGCATAGATCTTACCGTCACGGTAGACCTCCACGCGCAGTTTCTTGGAGAGTGCATTCACGCAGGAGACACCCACGCCGTGGAGTCCTCCGGAGACCTTGTAGGAGTCTTTATTGAACTTACCACCGGCATGCAGCACGGTGAGCACCACCTCGACTGCAGGCTTATGGAGCTTTGGGTGCATATCCACCGGGATGCCTCGTCCGTTATCGCGGACCGTGATCGAGTTGTCCTCATTGATATCTACCTCGATCCTATTGCAATACCCGGCCATCGCCTCATCGATGGAGTTGTCGACCACCTCATTGACTAAGTGGTGCAACCCTCTCGAGCTGACGTCTCCGATATACATAGCCGGTCGCTTGCGGACCGCCTCCAGTCCCTCGAGTACCTGGATGTCGGACGCGTCATACACCTCTGGTTTGGGTGTCTCTATTTCGGTATTCATGAATTGATGATTCTCTTCTTTGTTACTATACAAAGATAGCGAAATACTGCGGATTTGGGAAGAAAACGACGCTCTTTCCGAGAGCTACTGAATGATAGGGTTTTGTCGACGAAAAGCCCCCGCCATATTGGGTCAATTCTTTTACCGGTATTAGTCGTAACTATTACCGGTATTAGTGTTTCCTTTTACCGGTAATAGATTTCACTAATACCGATATTAGTCAGAGCGCTTGTCCGCACCTCTTACCGGGAAGCTGCGAGAAGCACTGCTTTGTCCTCCCAGGCAAGCCCCTGCAGAGGGTAGTCATGCGGGTCGGTAGGCACGGTGTCGAAGATCTGAAACTCTAACCCCAGCCCCACGACAAGGCTGAGCTCAGAGGCGTGCTTTGCGAGGTAGCGATCGTAATATCCCACGCCATGCCCTACTCTACTCCCATCCAGGCGACCGAAAGCCACCCCGGGTACGACAAGTAACTCGGGCACCTCCTCATCCTCTATCGGACAGGTCGGCTCAGGGATCCCATAGCCAGACAGCTCATAGCCTGAGATGTCGCCCATGGGGTAGAAGCGAATGGTCTCGCCATCGTCACACCTCGGGACAAGCAGGCGCCGAGAGCCCTCCTCTCGGAGAGTCCTGATGAGCGATGAGGTCTGCACCTCATTTTTCATGCTCATAAAGAGTCCCACACTCTCTCCCTGGCGGTCTCTCAGAAACCTCTCGTAGAGCGACTTGCAGGCTCTCGCCGATCGCTCGTCACGCTCTTCTGGAGTGAGTATCCTGAAGTGGTCTCGGACAAGGGACCTAATCTCTTTCTTCGTTACCGGAGAGCTAAGCATTGGTGTCATAATTTGGATAGAAAAGACCCACGATTACTCCTCCGACGAGAGTCTCATCGGGGAGTAGATCTGCTGGCTGAAGAGGTCTACCGCACGACTGATCATCGGGTCCCTCAGAGCGGACACCCTGGCCATCGCGTCATCTCCATAGATATACATGATGACAGACTGAGCCATCAGGTCACTGATGTAGTCCTCATCGTGAGAGATGAGGTAGCCCCGCAGCGGTATATTGTACTCGCGGGCGGCGTAGTTGCCCATCAGCCACGGCAGTCCCTGTAGCCTTAGGAAGTCATAGCACTTGAGTTCGTCGCCGATATTGGCCAGGTAAGCTCGGTGACTATCTGCGTAGAGGAAGGCATACTTCTGCGGGATCCCCTTTCGCAAGACGTCCATTGTGTAGCCCGTAAGCTTGGCGCTATCCTGCGGGATGAAGATATCCGGGATGATACCGCCACCGCCATAGACAAGCCGTCCCAGACCGGTCTTATAGACCTTGGAGGAGTCCGTCGGGATCGAGTCGGAGCTGAAGAGCTCGCCGCTACTAAATCGCTTAGCCCAGTCACTGTAGTACTCATCACTATCACCAGTGTGGTACTCCCTCTGGATACAGCGACCTGACGGTGTGTAGTAGCGTGCAATGGTGAGATGGACTGAGGAGCCGTCAGGGTACTCAAAGACTTTCTGCACCAGGCCCTTGCCGAAGGAGCGACGACCGATGACGATCGCCGCATCGTTATCCTGCATCGCTCCACTGACGATCTCCGCAGCTGATGCCGAAGACTCATTGATCAAGATGTAGAGGGGGAAGCCGATCAGACTGCCATCACCGCTACTGCGATATTGCTCTCTCGGGTAGTGAGCGCCTTCGATGTAGATCACAGGCTTATCCTTAGGGAGCATCTCATTGACCATCCTGAGAGCCGACTCGAGGATACCGCCCGGATTATCTCTCAGGTCAAGCACAAGACCTTTCATACCCCTCTGCTGTAACTGAGCAAATGCCTGCATGAAGTCATTGTAAGTGCTGAGAGAGAAGCCGTCCAAGCGGATCACACCAAGCGAGTCGCTCATCATATACTTGGCGCCGACCTTGCTCGTAGATACGGGACCACGCTTTACCTTGACCGTGCGCAAGTCATTGGTGGAGGGGTCACGGAGGGTGAGCGTCACCATGCTCTCATTGGCGCCCTTGAGCAGGCTCATGATTGTGTCGGTAGGGATCTCACCCTCGATCGATCGTCCGTCGACACTCACGATGCGATCACCGGCTCTGACACCGACCAAGTCGGAGGGTCCGTTGGGGATTGTCCGGATCACGATGGCTGTGTCCTTGAGGGAATTGAAGACTACACCTATGCCGTAGAAATAGCCCTCCAGCTCCTCGCGCTCCTTCCTCCTCTGGTCAGCCGTCAGGTAGCTTGAGTGAGGATCGAGGTGAGACATGAGACTCGGGATCAGCGTCTCCACCAAGCTGTCACTCGACACTTCGTCCACATACTGAGTATTGATCAGGTCGAGAGAGGCCTGGAGCTTACTCAGGGCAGAGTTTTTCCCAAGTCCTGCCCTGTAACGACCGAGGTAGTACCCGCCCCCCGCCAGGAGGAGTGTCGCTAGAACCACGAGGAGGGTCGCGAGTATATTACGGACAGTTTCTTTAGTCATGGCTCAGAGGTGCTATCAGAGATTTCCCGAGGAGTCTATGTCTATGTGGTCCACAGTGATGCCCGCCTGACGAAGCAGGTCGATGCCCTCGGTGATACGGTACTGCGTCGCGTAGACCACCCTTCGTATCCCCGCCTGGATGATGAGCTTAGCACACTCCATACAGGGGGAGTTGGTCACGTAGATAGTCGCTCCGGTGCTGTTATTATTGGAGGCTGCCACTTTGGTGATGGCATTGGCCTCAGCATGGAGTACATAGGCCTTAGTCTTGCCCTCATCGTCCTCGCACTTGTTCTCAAATCCGGACGGAGTACCATTGTACCCGTCGGAGATGATCATCTTGTCCTTGACGATGAGCGCCCCCACATTGAGCCGCGTGCAGTAGGAGTTTTCCGCCCATATGCGCGCCATCCGGAGGTACTTCTTGTCGACCTCCAGCTGCTTCTTTTCCTCGTGAGATAGAGCCATAGCCTTGTCGAACTATTTGGAGAGTTACATCCTCTTGGGGACCCGTATACCGAGAAGCCCCATGGCGGTCTTGATCACCTTGCCGGTCTCCTCGCTCAGGCTGACGCGGAAGGAGCGGAGCTGCGCATTTTCTTCCCGAAGCACAGGACAGTCGTGATAGAACTGATTGTAGAGCTTTACTAAGTCAAAGGTGTAGTTGCAGATCGCAGCGGGATTGAGATCCTCGGCGGCGGCTGACACTACGCTCGGGAAGCGGTCAATCGCCTGCACGAGCGACTTCTCCCTCTCCTCCAGCTCGAGTGCGGCACCTCTCCAGTCGACTCGATCACCAGCCTTACCGACCAGACTGCAGATGCGGGCATAGGTATACTGGATGAAAGGACCGGTATTGCCATTGAAGTCAATGGACTCCTCCGGGTCAAACATCATGTTCTTCCGCGGATCGACCTTAAGGAGGAAGTACTTCAGAGCACCCATGCCGACGATCTCGTCAACCTCGTTGCGCTCATCCTCAGGGAGCTCCTTGATCTGCCCCTGAGTTTCGCTCACATTGTGCGCCTCCTCATGCATTGCCTGCATCAGATCATCTGCATCGACGACCGTGCCCTCGCGACTCTTCATCTTGCCGTTGGGCAGCTCAACCATGCCGTAGGAGAAGTGGACAAGCTCCTTACCGAAGGGGAAGCCGAGCTTATCGAGCAGGATGGAGAGGACCTGGAAGTGGTACTCCTGCTCATTACCCACCACGTAGACCATGTGGTCGATCGGATAGTCGCTGAAGCGCATCTTCGCCGTACCGATATCCTGAGTCATGTAGACCGACGTGCCATCGGAGCGGAGCAGGATCTTGCGATCCAGACCATCCTCTCGCAGATCAGCCCATACGGATCCGTCCTCGTCCCGCACAAAGAGTTCCTCGTCCAGTCCGCGAAGCACCTCCTGCTTACCCTCGAGGTAGGTATTGCTCTCGTAGTATATCTTATCGAAGTCGACGCCCAGTCGCTTGTAGGTCTCGTCAAATCCGGCATAGACCCAGTCGTTCATTCGCTTCCAGAGGGAGCGGACCTGCTCATCACCGGCCTCCCACTTCTCAAGCATCTGGCGCGCTTCCTTCATCAGGGGGCTCGCTGCCTCAGCCTCTTCTTTAGAGAGTCCCTGAGACTCCATCAGCTCCTTAACCTCGGCACGATAGTGCTTATCGAAGAGGACATAGAAGTCTCCCACCAGGTGGTCCCCCTTCTTGCCTGAGCTCTCCGGTGTAACGCCATCGCCCCACTTGAGCCACGCCAGCATCGACTTGCAGATGTGGATGCCGCGGTCGTTGACGATATTGGTCTTGATCACCCGACAGCCGTTCGCCTCGAGTATCTGCGCAAGGCTATATCCGAGGAGATTATTCCGCACATGCCCAAGGTGAAGCGGCTTATTGGTATTAGGTGAGGAGTACTCGATCATATAGAGTGGAGCGCCCTCATCTACAGTCCGGGTGCCGAAGTGCTCCTGATCAGTCACTTCACCGAGTTGATCCACATAGAGCGCAGAGGTGAGGGAGAGATTAAGAAATCCCTTAACCACATTATAGCTCTGGATCATCCGAGGGAAATGGGCTGTCAGGTAGTCACCCACGGCACTGCCCAGTTCCTCAGGCTTCATGTGAGCCTGCTTAAGGAATGGGAAAACGACAAGGGTGAAGTCACCGTCCTGATCCTTACGGGTGGGATCAAGGCGAACCTTCTCAGGAGAGAGGTCTATATCGAAGAGGGCCTTCAGAGCATCCGAGACCGCTGTCTGGAGATGATTCTCGAGTGTATAATAAGATCTATTAGTCATAAGGATTAGTCGACAAGTTTATTAGTAGTTGTATCGGGGAAAATAACGGTCGGCTCGAAGTGGAGAGCCTCCTCCGGGGTCATCTGTGCATAAGAGATGATGAGGACAATGTCACCAGGCAGAAAGTGTCTGGCAGCTGCCCCATTGAGACAGATCGTCCCACTGCCTCTCTCACCGGGGATTACGTATGTCTCCAGTCGAGCGCCATTGTTGTTATTGACCACCTGCACCTTCTCTCCTCTGATCAAGTGCGCTGCGTCCATCAGCTCCTCATCGATGGTGATACTCCCCACATAATTGAGGTTTGCCTCGGTCACATGGACTCGATGGATCTTGGACTTTAATACTCCGATATACATTACTATATAGCAAAGGGTAGTTACGGACGCAAAATTAGCTCTTTTTTAGCTCTCCACGTCACTCAGTTTCACGATAAATAAGGGCGACGGCATGTGCTGCCATCCCCTCCTCTCGTCCCACGAAGCCCATCCGCTCATTGGTGGTGGCCTTAATGGAGATCTCGTCGGTGGAGAGGTCAAGCGTCTCTGCAATCCGTTCCTGCATCCGTGGGATAAACGGATTGAGCTTAGGCGCCTCAGCCACGATGGTTGCGTCTATGTTGCCCACCCGATACCCTCTCTCCCGGAGGAGCATAAGAACCTCCCGAAGCAGTATCATAGAATCGGCTCCGGCATATCTCGGATCAGTGTCAGGGAAGTGGTAGCCGATATCTCGCAGAGCAGCAGCTCCGAGGAGGGCATCAGCGATGGCATGCAGCAGCACATCAGCATCTGAGTGACCCAGAAGACCCCGCGGCGAAGGGACTGTGATGCCTCCTAGGATTAGCTTACGCCCCTCCGCATAACGGTGGACATCGTAGCCATAGCCTATTCGTATGTTAGCGCCGCTCATCAGAAGTCTGTGCTCAGGGTTACTCGAAGCGTATTATTAAGAGGGGACTTACTGTCCTGTGCTACGAAGTACGCGAGATCCAGCTGCACCATCTCATAGCGGAATCCTCCCCCAAGAGAGAGCCCGGCTCCCGGTCCGGCATCGGGACTCTGATGTCTGTACCCGACCCTGCCGAATGCTCGACCCTTGTAAGCATACTGAAGCCCCACAGAGCAGCTAAGGTCACGCCAGGCATCGGGATCGCTCCAGGACTCTCCGATCGCCTCCCAGAGAGAGAGCTTGTAGTATGCCTTGCGTTGCTCATCCAGACTACCCCCACCCTGTCCGGTGGTAGGATACTGCGGGACCATAAGCTTGTCCGCGGAGATCAGCAGAGAGAGCTCGTCCGACTCGGTCAGGTGAAGTCGTACCCCTACACCGAAGTCTAATGCTGCAGGCGAGTAAAGGTAAGAGAGCCCTCCATCGTGCGATATCTTCCCCCCGATATTACGGACAGCAACAGCAGCGGTTAGCTCAGTCGACAGGCTCTCGATAGAGACCGGCTGGCGGTACGTAAGGCTCAGGTCCCCCATCACAGTCTGTGCGAGACTGGAGACACCACTCTGAGAGATATTATAGTCCGAGACAAAGTAGCGAAGCCCCACCCCCATACTCAGTGAGGGCAGTATCCTCAGTCCATAACCGAGATCGACAGAGAGCTCATAGGGTCTCGTCTCCAAGACAGTCCGCTGGCTCTTGGGGAATGCGAGCGTCTGACCGACACTGAAATACCTCACCCCCGCTGCGACCGAGTGCCGCAGACCGGACGCCCCATCGATAGAGTAGTATCCGAGGAGCGTAGAGAGGTTGGTATCTCGAGAGAGATCCGGCATCCAAGGGGTAAAGGAGAGAGACACGCCCCACGTCTGGTCTGAGAGCGGGAGGAGAGACATATTATGCATTAGGGCAAAGGCGCCCTGTGCAGCCAGGAGACCCGTCTCCCCCAAGCCGGCCGAGGTGGCATCGGGAGTGATCAGAAGCGACGGCGCACCTGTCACCCTTGGAGACCAGACTCTGTCCTGAGGCTCATCGCCCACACCCTCCTGTGCGGAGAGAGGAGCAATCGGCAGGAAGAGTAACAGGGCGAGCGCCCACCATTTCTTATCTATTTTCATTCGATTCCTATACTAAGTAATTCCTGATCACCCTCAGCGACAAATAAGTGTCGTCCACGCTCAATAGCGCGATAGCAGCTCCAGAGAGGGAAGCAGAGACAGTCGCCCGTCTTGAGCAGAAAGAGCTGAGCCACCCCCGACACCACCTCGTCGATCCTCTCTCGAGAGGGAAGTGAGAGGGACTCGAGCGGCTCATCCAGTAGCATAGCCCCATCGCTCTCTAATATCGACAATGAAGCACCACTAAGATCCTCAAGAGGAAGAAAGTGAGCCAATGCCAGAGAGCCATCAAAGGAGTACGCCAGTGCAGGATCCACTCCACCCCGAAGACGCTCATCCAGCAACAGTCTATCCGCCAGAGCCAGCCCAATCGCTGCCTCGCGATAGTATCGACCTGCAAAGCGCGACTCAAATCCCTTGCCAGCCCGATCTACTCTCACCACCAGCTGAGGCATATACGAGAGCCCCCTCATCCAGGAGGTGATCAGGACTCGCTTTCCACTATTGAGTAAGGTATTATCCCCTCTGAGATAGAGACTATCCATCAGAGGACGCTCCAGTGGATCCTTACCTATAAGAAGGTGGAAGTCAGTACAGAACACCTTCATAACTCCCCGTGACTCATCGAGCTTACCCGATTGAACATCACTGCGAGACTGGCATACATAGAAAGGTTCTCCACAACCACATCCTCCGGCACTGATATCCGGAAGGGGGTAAAGTTCCAGATCGCCTTGAAGCCACTCGCCACCAGCTGATCAGTCACCTCCTGAGCAAACTCTACCGGCACCGTCAGCACGCCTATGCGCACATCATCCTCTGCACGAAGATCAAGATCTGCCATATCATAGATCGGCACCCCAAGCGAGTCATCCCCGATCACCTCAGGACTGGTATCGAAGCCTGCCACGATGTCCAGACCATACTGATAGAGTCCCTTATCTCGTATCAGAGCAGCACCCAGGTTACCGCAACCGAAGACATAAGCCTTGTGCTGATCCACAAAGCCGAGGAACTTACCCAGCACCTCTACCATCTCATCGGTCGAGTAACCCACCCGCGTCTTACCCACGATATTGACATACGATAGATCCTTGGCTACGAGAGACGGATCGATCCCGATACTGCGAGCAATATAGGTACTGGAGACTACCTCCTTTCCACGCGCTTGCAGCAGCTTAATGTACGCCAGATACCACGGCAGACGTCGGAGGACAGGCTCCGGCACTTGATTTTTAGGCTTTTTCCTACTCATACTTAACGTTTCAGTGACTTCTTACTCCTCCTTGGTCCTCTCACGCGAGCTCACTGAGCACTCAGCGCCACACTCCCCCGGACCGAAGTGTCCAAATTTACGATTTTTCTCCTTAATTATCTCCTTCTATACTCTATCTCACCAGGGGTGACGCATTTGAGCATTGGGGTAAGAGGGCTTATCCGTGAGGCACCCGAAGGGTGCTCGCTCCATAGGCATCGGTCATCCGCGAAGCGGTGACCGATGTACAAAGACCCTTCCCTACCCCCTCGACCCCTTGTGGGTCGCCGAGCAGAGTCTTCAGCGACCCCGAAAGGGTGTCGCACTGGTTGCATGACTCCCTGATAAGTGCGACACCCTGGCGGGGTCGTATATCTTTCTTGGCATCCTCTCCCGCGGTCTTCGGCACTTCGTGCCTCGACACGCGGGCTAAGGAGCGATGATCCCTCCGGGGCTTCGCCCCTACGGGATCGG
>NZ_AQWR01000038.1 GCF_000375645.1 Porphyromonas bennonis DSM 23058 = JCM 16335
TTTTCCTGCAGGGTCAGCTTCTCTTTTACCGTCTTATTCTTCTTCCGCTCAAGGGCAAGGATCGCTTGTCGGTGGCGGATTCGGACACTCTGGAGCTGCCCAAGGATTTCGCGGAGGACGTGAAACTTGTCCGCCACCAGATAGGCATTGGGAAAGGTCGTCCTCGCCAGCCAGTCGTAATTCGGAGCCATGTCCCGAGTCACACTCAAGACCTTCATCTTGGTCTTGACCGGAAACTTTGACAGGACCTGCCGAAGCTCGGGGATCCTGAGCGTATCGGCCATCAGAGCGATCTTGCTCGTCTCCCGGTTGCTGATGATCGTGTAGCAGACGCCGTCGATCGTCTTCTCATCGATCGCCATGTAGGAGCCTACGTTTGACTCCTTGAGGATCGGCACCCTGATCTTTTTTCGTCCTCCCTCTCGCCGGACCTCGATATCATCTTGATAGATCCTGCCGTCCCGCTCTGCCTCACGGAAGCCACTCAGGTAATCCTTGTACCACCGGTCAAGACGCTTCGCATCCGTCCCGAGGACATAAGCGATATTACCAATGCTGATCGGCTTCCCCTCGACCAATTTCTTTTAAAAAAGCACCGAATTTCGGTGTGCATTTGATCCCTTCGATCGTGTATTTGTAGGTGTTGAAATAGGACTCTCGACCACCCTTCTCCTTCCACCGACGCCGTCGTATATAGATGAAAGCCTCGCAACCTGCTATGGGAAAAGTCTGGATCTCGCAGGGATTCATATATCCGCATCGGACCACCTCCTTGGCTTCCGCCAGCTCAGGGGGATAATGGCTCTCGTCGTCCTTCTCGTCCATATAGAGTCGGTAGACCCCGCACTCCTTTTTCACTTCCTTCAGCTCAAAGTCGCGGAGGATCTCCTCCGGAACAAATGCCGATATCAGATCCCTTATCTCTGCTGTTTCCATAAGCTAAAACTACTGCCTGGTCCGTTATCTATTGTCTCCTCAACAAAGGTAATCTCTTCCCCCCCCCCCCAGCACATCAAAATGCGAATTAGCCGCACATGTCTCGAGGAGACAGTTTCTTCCCTGAGGAGACAGATGGAGACAGAGAGAGACTTTGCCTCATCGGTAGGTCGTACCTTTGCAATCGCTTCTCATCACCGACTCAGCCGAGGGGGTACTGATGATTAGGCAGCCCCACTTGCTCTCCGTACCAGTCGGCGGAGCTGATGCCCCAGCTCGGGGATCCAGAGGACGAGCGACGTGACGCCGATGATCAGGAGCCAGTCCTCTAGGCTCAGCCCGCCCTCGACGGTATTGAAGAAGCGCTGCAGTCCGGGGACCTCGATCAGGGCGATCTGCCCGAGGAGGATCACACCGGCGATGGAGAGCAGTCCCCGGCAGCCCTTGAAGTGGAGCGCACTGCGTCCTGTGGCGAAGGCGCGGGCGTTGAAGAGGTTGAAGAACTGCAGCATCACGAAGGTGGTGAAGAAGAGCGTCAGCTCGTAGGGCGTCAGTCCGTCCGCTGCTCCCGGTCGTGTGGTGACGAGGTCTCGTAGGGCGGTCACATCGGCATGCTCGAGGTGGTAGAGTAGGGCGAGGAGGAAGAGGAAGAAGATCCCGCCCATGGCGATGATGGCCCGACCCATACGCCGGGTGATGATGAAGGCGTCCCGGTCCCTCGGTCTCTCACGCATGACCGATGGGGAGGGCGGGAGCGAGGCGAGAGCCATGGCGGCAAAGGTGTCCATGATGAGATTGACCCAGAGCATCTGCGTCACTGTCAGCGGTGACTCGGTGCCAATCATGGCACCCACGAGCACGATGAGGCAGGCGGAGAGATTGACCGTGAGCTGGAAGAGGAGGAAGCGCTGGATATTCTGATAGAGCGAGCGACCCCACATCACCGCCTTACCGATGCTGCTGAAAGAGTTGTCGATGATGGTGATGTCGGAGGCCTCCTTGGCAACCGAGGTGCCATCGCCCATCGAGAGTCCGACGTGAGCAGCCTTGAGCGCCGGGGCATCGTTGGTCCCGTCGCCCGTCACCGCCACCACCTGGTCGAGCCGCTGGAGCGACTCCACGAGCCGCTTCTTGTCCATCGGTCGGGCGCGGGCAATCACCTTTAGCCCCGGCACCAGCGCATCGACCTCGTCGTCGGTGAGGGCGGCGAAGTCTTTCCCCGTGATGATGCTCTCCTCCCCATCGTCCTCGCTCCAGAGGCCGATCTGTCGCCCGATCTCGCGAGCTGTGGCGGGGGTGTCGCCGGTGACGATCTTCACGTTGATGCCGGCACCGAGGCACTCCTCCACGGCGTCCTTGACATCCTCCCTCACCGGGTCGCTGATCGCCACGATGCCCTGGAAGGTGAGCCCCTCGAGGGTCACGCCGTCACCCTGTAGCGGTATGGGGGCATCGAGGACCTTGTAAGCGAAGCCGAGCGTCCGCATCGCCTGACTCTGGTAGTCGGTCAGCTGCTGCTGGATCTCCGCCTCCGTCACGCCGCTCTCTGTGCGGGAGCAGAGCCGGTAGACGATCTCGGGGGCGCCCTTGACATAGAGCACCACCTTGCCCCCGAGGAGGGCAGAGCGGACTAAGGTCGCCATATACTTACGCTCGGTGGAGAAGGGCAGCTCATCGATCACCTCGGCCGACTTGCGCAGCGTGCGGTAGTCGATCCCCCGGTCACGGAGCCAGAGGATCAGAGCGCCCTCGGTGGGATTGCCGAGCACCTCCGGCCGCTCCGGGTCGCTCTCATCGAGATCGGCGGTAGAGTTGACCGCCAGCCCCTCCTTGATCCCTTGCGACACCTCATCGCTCCCGAGGGTCTGCTCAGCGCCGAGCCCGTAGAAGTGCGACTCGGCGACGCTCATCCGATTTTGCGTGAGCGTCCCGGTCTTGTCGGTGCAGATGACGGTGATGGCGCCCATGGTCTCGCTGGCGTGCATCTTGCGGACCAGGTTGCTCGTCTTGAGCATCCGGCGCATATTGTAGGCGAGGCTGAGCGTGACCGCCATCGGCAGTCCCTCCGGCACCGCCACGACGACGACGGTGACAGCGATCATCAGCGTCTCAAGGGTGTAGGAGAAGAGGAGTGTCAGGTCTGCCCCGGGCAGTAGCTGATTGTGCAGGGCGATGGAGCCGGTCATCAGGATGGCAAAGTAGCCGGTGATGATGCCGGTATTGAGCGTCCAGTGCCAGCGGCCAAACTTTCGGCTCACGAGGAGGAAGAAGAGGGCCGTCGGTACCACCAGCAGCCACGAGATCGGCTCCCAGTCAAAGTACCTGATCATCCGTCCGGCGATGATCATCCCAGCGAGGATGTAGCTCACCTTGGTGATCAGGAGGCTGAGTCCATCGAGCTGCTTATTGAGCGGTGTCTTGACGCTGTCGTCGATCTGAGCGGCGACGTAGACTTTCCCATTCTCCGTCTCGTCCCCCACGGCGGTGACCCGGAAGACTCCGTGCCCGTCCATCACCTTCGTCCCCCGCAGCACCATATCGGTCGGGTAGGAGGCGCCGGGGTCAAAGTCTGCCTCGCGGGTGGACTTGAGCGACGGGACGCTCTCACCATTGAGGGTCGACTCGTCGACGTAGAGCGAGACCGCCTCCACCAGTCGCCCGTCAGCCGGCACCTCGGAGCCGGTGTCGAGGAGGACGATGTCGCCGACGACGAGATCTCTCTTGGGTATCATCGTCGTGATGCCGTTGCGGAGCACCTCCACCGGTTCGTCGTCATTGACCTGATTGAGGATCGCAAACTCCTTGTCCGCCTGCCGCTCGAAGTAGAAGGCGATGCCGGTGGCGAGGAGGATGGCGATGAAGATGCCGATGGGCTCAAAGAAGACCGATGCCCCCGCCTCGGTGTCCAGCCCCCAGTACTCCCAGCAGGAGATCCCCACGGAGAGCGTCCCGGCGATCAGCAGGATGATGATCAGCGGGTCGGTAAACTTCTCGAGGAATTGCTTCCAGACCGGCTCCTTGGCGGGCGGGGTGAGCACGTTGGCGCCATGCTTCGCCCGGCTGCGAAGCACCTCCGCATCCGTCAGTCCCATCAGCTCTCTCTTCTTATCCATCTCTTCTCGTGGTGAGTTGTACAATTGTCCCTTGACTCCAAGGGGTGCCAAAGGTAATGAAATTTTGATGTCCCTATTGAGATTCTCTGAAAACAAAAGAGCAATACAAGAGAGCCTCTCCTGTATCACTCTTTCGGTACAATCAATAGGAATTATTCAGTCTTGCTGTCCGAGGGAAATTCCTCACTCATAGAGTCTAGTAGTCTTTGTCCAATAGGTTGCATATTGAGTGTGGGCATCACCACAGGACTCCCTCCGGATAGTGCCGTGATATTTGTCGCATAGGCTCTGATGTAGGGGAATAAGATCGCAGGACCATTGATGCAGACATACTGCTTTAGCTCCTCGAAATCCTCCGTCTCGTAGGTGAAGAATCCAGTGATCCTAAAGAATAGGTCAGTGGTCTTGAGGGTATCACTCACTGATACGCCCAGCGTGATCTCCAGCTTTTTTTTCTCTCTCATCAGCTTCCCGGAGGGGTCAATGCTGAGCTGAAAGGTGCCGGAGGTCTCTCCTCTCTCAAGTTTTAGCCTTGCCTCAGATACGTGGTACCCGTTGAAGCTAAAGTGGGCAGTAGTGGTAGATGTATCGCTCATTTGTCTTTCCTAGATCCTTATGCAGCCATCACGATGGCATTATTAGTCTGATAGTAGCTCCGGTGCAGGTGGTCACCTGTCGGGCAGGTCCATAAGGTAGCGGACTTGGTCACATCAGTTGAGAAGGTACTAAGGCTCGCACTACTACGAGCCCCCAAAGTGTGCGCAGAGGGAGATAGCTCAAATAGCTCCTCTCCATTACAGAAGAGAGGGGCATCGTCACCAAATAAGTCATTGACTCGGTCCTCAAAGGCTATCGCATCTGATGCGAAGTCTTCGCTACCGGAAGTCTCACTCTTGGGACCATAGCTGACGAGGAAGACTCCCCTCTCCTCGGAGTACTCGTACCTGACCTCCAGCCAATCGTACTTCTTGATCAGCTGCTTAAGTCCCTCGACGAGTATCTCTTCAACTCTATTATTCGTCATGATGCTTCTAAATAGTCCTCAAATTGTTTGATTAGTGACTTCGCCTCCTCCAGGCATCTCTTTCCTTTCCTCTGACCAAGGACAGTGCTTTTATAGTCCGCCACCACCCTGAGTTGCTTTAGGTTTCGCACCCTCCGCCGGAATGCCAGCTGGCACGTCACATCCTGTGATAGTCTAGTTGCTGTCTCTGTGATGAGATAGTTGTGCGAGCCGACTCCCCCGGCATTTGCATCCTGATCTCTCAGCGAGATGGGTCTTAGGGGATCACTGGCGAGCGTATGCTTCATATACTGAACTACTGCATAGTAGGAGCAGTGAATACTAGCATTGGCACTGTAGTCATCCTCGTCGTTGAGGAGCCGAGTTGCTAAGTCGATATTGCTCTGTGCTTTGTCCTTCATACGACACTGGCCCTATGCCCTCTGCAAAGGTAGTGAATATATCGGATGATGGATACCCGGCTTATGCGAGTCGACTTTTTCCCATTAGGATACAGACAGTATCACCGAGCGATCAGAGGTTGTCCTTCTCGATGTCCTTAAAGTAGCGGTAGGTGCCGACCGTCAGCTCGTCGCACGCCTCCTCGTCGCAGACGATGATGCCGTGGGGGTGGAGCTGCAGGCAGGTGATGGTCCAGCGCTGGCTCACGGGACCCTCGACCACCTCGCGGATGGCGCGTGCCTTATTGTGCCCATTGGCGAGGATCATCACCTCGCGGGCATCCATCACGGTGCCTACGCCGACGGTGACAGCGGTCTTGGGGACCTTATTGAGGTCGTTGTCGAAGAAGCGCGAGTTGGCGATGATCGTGTCGGTGGTGAGGCTCTTCACACGAGTGCGTGAGGTGAGCGAGGAGCCGGGCTCGTTGAAGGCAATGTGCCCGTCGGGACCGATACCGCCCATGAAGAGGTCGATGCCGCCTACCTCCTTGATCTTCGCCTCGTACCGCTCGCACTCCGCCTCGATGTCCTCGGCGTTACCATTGAGGATGTGGGCGTTCTCCGGGAGGATGTCGATGTGGGAGAAGAAATTGGTCCACATGAAGGAGTAGTAGCTCTGCTCATGCTCCTTCGGCAGACCGATGTACTCATCCATATTGAAGGTGATCACGTGGCGGAAGGATACCTCACCAGCCTTGTGGCGGCGGATCAGCTCAGCGTATGTGCCGAGAGGGGTCCCGCCGGTTGGGAGCCCGAGGACGAAGTGGCGGTCCTCCGTGGGGGCAAAGGTGCGGATGCGCTCGATGATGTGATTGGCGGCCCACTTGGACATAGCCGCCTTGTCCTGCTCTATAATTACTCTCATAAGGTTATGCGAATGTGTTGGTGAAAACTTTACTTAGCTATCTCAGGGGTGCCGGAGAGGATCGCCTTAGCCATCGCTTCCCCGAGACGGACACCCTCAGCCTCCTTATCGTCGGCCATGGACATCAGCATCGTCACCGGGTCGGCGACGGTGGTCCACTTCATCCGCTCACCGAAGTCGGTCAGCTTACCGGCGACGTTGGGATTCCATGAGCCGGTGCCGAAGTGACCGAAGAAGCGGGGGGACACCTTGCGCATCTCCAGCTTGGAGAGCAGCTCCTCGATCTTCGGGTAGAGGTTATTATTGTACGTAGGAGAGCCGATGATCACGCCGGAGTAACGGAAGATGTCGCTGATGGCGTAGGAGACGTCTTGGCTGGCGAGGTTGTAGACTTTCACCGGTGTCACGCCTGCCCTCCCGGCGGCGTGGGCGATCGTGTCGGCGAGTTCGCTCAGGTGGCCGTACATAGTCGCATAGACGAGTACCAGACCCGGCTCCGATCCGTAGGCAGCGAGCTGGTCGTAGAGGCTCAGGATCTCCGGGATACGCTCCTGCCAGATGCTCCCGTGGACGGAGCAGATCTGCTTGATCGGGAGGGCCTCCACCTTCTTTATCGCTTTCTGGACGAAGGGGCCATACATTCCGACGATATTGGAGTAGTAGCGGGTGCACTCATTCATCTGATGCTCCGTGTCGCTCCTCTGGTAATCAAAGATCCCGCCGTCCACCGTGCCGTAGCTGCCGAAAGCATCGGCACTGAAGAGGGTTTCCTCCTTGGGGTCGTAGGTAAACATCACCTCCGGCCAGTGGACCATCGGTGCGGTGATGAAGCGCAGCTCACGCGAACCAATCGACAGCGTCTCCTTCTCGCTCACCTCGAGGACATGCTCCACCTCGCCGAAGTACCCCTCGAGCATCTTTTTGCTCTGACGATTGACGACGAGGGTTGCCTCCGGGTAGTGGCTCAGGATCAGCCCAAGGGATCCGGAGTGGTCCGGCTCCATATGATTGATGACGATGTAGTCGAGCTTGTCGCCTGCGAGAGCCGCCTTGAGCTGTCTCAGGAAGCGATCGGTGTAGGTGATGTCGACGGTATCGAGGAGGACGTTTTTCTCATCCTTGATCAGGTACGAGTTGTACGCCATCCCGTGGGGGATCGGCCAGAGGTTCTCGAAGAATCTTGTCTGGCGATCGTTGACGCCGAGGTAGTAGGTGGAGTTATTGACTTTTATGATGGGTTCCATTGCTTATCTTGTGAGTGTGGAAATGAAAGTTATACGATGCGACCATCTGCCGGCCGCTTACAGGTGAGGCTGTACCAGATCGACCATAGTCCGAGGAGGACGATCGGGATGCTGAGCCACTGACCGATATTGAGCGCCTGGGAGACTGCTGTCTCCGTCTCGGGACGGTGGAGGAGGTAGAGGATGCCAAAGAAGATCAGGTGCAGCGACACGCCGACCACCCAGAGGACCGGGGTGCGGTACTTCTTTCCCTTCAGCAGCAGGGCTACGATGAAGCCGATAGAGATCAGGACAGACGGGATGGCAAGCCACTTGGCTATGCTGAGCCCGGTCATCGCTTCATTGGGCACCTGATCATTCTTCAGATACTCGATAAAGAAGCGGAAGGTGAAGATCAGCACCATCGTGATGCCAAACATCAGCCCCACGTGCTTCTGCGCGTCCCTCCGCCAGTAGAGCCAGAGCATCAGCCCGAAGACGAGGAAGTAGAAGGTTGCCTCGTAGATCTGTGTCGGGTGCGACGGTGCCGAGAAGATCGGCTCAGCTCCCGCTCTCCACTCACCGATATTGGTGATGAAGCGGAAGGCCCACGGTACGTCCGTTGCGTGGCCGTAGATCTCGTGATTGCAGAGGTTGCCGAGGCGGATCATACCCGCCACCAGCCCCACGGGGACGCAGAGCCGGTCAAAGGTCCAGAGCATACTCCGATGGGTCACATGCCGAGAGTAGATGTAGATCGCGATCATGATGCCGAGGACGCCGCCGTGGCTCGCTAGTCCGCCGTGCCACACCTTCAGGATCTCGCTCGGATTGGCGAGGTAGTACTCCGGCTGGTAGAAGAGGCAGTGCCCCAGTCGCGCCCCGACGATCGTGCCGATGACGACGTAGTAGAAAAGGGCGGTCAGCCAGTCCTCCGGGAGCTTCTCCCGCTGCCACATCTTGCTGACGATCGCGTAGCCGAAGACGATCAGCCCGAAGGCAAAGAGGATACTGTACCATCCGACGC
Source organism: Porphyromonas bennonis DSM 23058 = JCM 16335 (assembly GCF_000375645.1). GTDB lineage: Bacteria > Bacteroidota > Bacteroidia > Bacteroidales > Porphyromonadaceae > Porphyromonas_A > Porphyromonas_A bennonis. The sequence continues at coordinate 8,629 of NZ_AQWR01000038.1, forward strand.
GGAGCCCTCCCCACTCCAGCAGGATCGGGTCCAGAGTCCAGGTGACGACATCAAGCATAAGTGTTATCTATATCAATATTGAAAGATGCATTTTCAAGCACGACAAAGATACCACTTTCGGCGTGTAATCGTAAATGCACCCACTCCCTCCCGGGGGGTGACGCAGTAGAGCTCAAATGCCTCCGTCCTGTCTAACGTGTGGGATCCGGTATGCCCTGTCCCTCGCCCTTCGCTCATGCTGCCGGGGCTTTCGCGGAAACCACTTTTGGAGAAGCTATTTCGTATCTTCAGCCACCAGAGCAAGTAATACTACAGATCCGCCGTGGATGGTCGGTTTGCTCTACTGGCTAGCGCGGGCAAGGAGGTCGCGGTCGCGGCGCGGTAGTCCGGCGACCACCAGCTCGTAGGAGCGGATGATGAGGTGACGCACGATCTCCTCCGGGCAGTCGAGGTCGAGTCGGAGCGACGTCCAGTGCTTCTTGCTCATATGGTAGGCGGGCATTAAGGCGTCGTACCGAGCGTGGAGTGGTGCCACCTCCCCGAAGTCGCTCTTGAAATTGAGAAGCGGGTTACCCTCGTGGTCCTCCAGCACCATTGCAAAGATCCGCCCCTGCACGCGGTAGAGTACGGCGTCCCACGACTCCTTGTACTCCTCGACAGCGCCGGGGAGGCTGAGGCAGAGGTCTGGTATGAATGAGTAGTCGCTTAGCATATCCCAAAGGTACAGAAGATAAATCAAAGGGGTGCTGCATCTCACATGAGATGCAGCACCCCTTTTTTTATTGGGTATCAGATCGGCGGATTAGCCGAAGTTGTCGAAGTAGATCTGCTCGTCCGGTACGCCGAGGTCATCGAGCATCTTGAGTGCGGAGGCGGTCATCGGACCGGGGCCACACATGTAGTACTCGCAGTCCTCAGGAGCGGGGTGATCCTTGAGGTAGGTGTCGTAGAGGCACTGGTGGATGAAGCCGGTAGGACCGGTCCAGTGGTCGGACTCGGGAGCGGCGGAGAGGGCGATGACAAACTTGAAGTTCTCATTCTCTCGCTCGATCTCGCGGAAGTCCTCCTCGTAGAAGATCTCCATCCTGGAGCGGGCTCCGTAGTAGTAGGAGACCTTACGGGTCGTGTGGGCGGTCTTGAAGAGCCAGAGGATCTGGGCACGGAGCGGCGCCATACCGGCACCACCACCGATGTAGATCATCTCGGCGTCAGAGTTCTCATTGATGTGGAAGTCTCCGTAAGGACCGCTGAGGCGCACCTTGTCACCCGGCTTGAGGTTGAAGATGTAGGACGAAGCGATGCCGGGAGGTACCTTCATCCAGCCACCGTTCTTCCGGTCAAAGGGCGGCGTGGCGATGCGGACATTCAGCATAATGATGTCGCCCTCCTCGGGGTAATTGGCCATGGAGTAAGCACGGGTGGTCTCCTCCTCGTTCTTTGCGGTGAGGGGCCAGAGCTTAAACTTATCCCACTCGCCCTTAAACTTCTCATCCACCTCCATTGTGGAGTAGCTGATGTCGTACTCGGGGATGGTGATCTGGGCGTAGCTACCGGGCTTGAAGTCCATGTGCTCGCCCTTGGGCAGTGCGACGACAAATTCCTTGATGAAGGAGGCGACGTTGTGATTGGAGACGACGGTGCAGTCCCACTCCTTGACGCCAAAGACGGACTCCGGTACGCGGACCTTCATGTCGTCCTTCACCTTGACCTGGCAGGAGAGACGCCAGTCGTTCTTGATCTCCCTGCGGGAGAAGTGGGGCACCTCGGTGGCGAGGATCTCGCCTCCGCCCTCCATCACCTGGCAGCGGCACTGACCGCAGGAGCCCTTACCTCCGCAGGCGGAGGAGAGGAAGATGCCTTGGTTCTGGAGCGTATTGAGGAGCGTGCCGCCCATGGGTACGGTGTAGGTCTTGTCGTCATTGACCGTCACCTCGACATTGCCGACCTTCACGAGCTTCGCCTTGGCGAAGAGGAGGACGACGACGAGGAGCAGGATGATGATGAGGAAGACGACAACACTCGTCAGGATCGCTGTAGTAGATATTGCAAGTAGCATTTCTTTCTTGTTTCCTTGGGTAAAAAGGGTGATCTCTGACGAGGACTTAGAGGGCGAGACCGGAGAAGCTCATGAAGCCGAAGGCCATGAGACCGGTGATGATGAAGGCGATGCCGAGACCCTTGAGTGCCTTGGGTACACGTGAGTACTTCATCCGCTCGCGGATGGCGGCCATGGAGGCGATGGCGAGGGCCCAGCCGATGCCGGAGCCGAAGCCATAGGTGAGTGCGTGTCCCACGGTGGGGAAGGCACGCTGCTGCATGAAGAGCGATCCGCCGAGGATGGCGCAATTGACCGCGATCAGGGGCAGGAAGATGCCGAGCGAGTTGTAGAGCGCCGGGCTGTACCGCTCCACGACCATTTCCACGAGCTGGACGAAGGAGGCGATGACGGCGATGAAGATCAGGAGGCTGAGGAAGCTCAGATCCACCTCGGCAAACTTTGGTCCCAGCCAGGTGAGAGCACCGGGCTTGAGGATATAATTCTCGAGCAGCCAGTTGATCGGCACGGTGAGGGTCATGACGAAGATGACGGCGGCACCGAGTCCGATGGAGGTCTTCACACTCTTCGAGATGGCGAGGAAAGAGCACATCCCGAGGAAGTAGGCGAAGATCATGTTATCCACGAAGATCGACCGGACGAAAAGGCTTAGATATTCTCCCATAATGATAATCGATTGTTCTCTATGTGATACACTTGAGCCTTAGGGCTTACTCCTCCTCCCACAGCTCGTGGTGACGGCTGCGGTGGACCCAGATGATGCAGGCGATCAGGATCAGCGCCATCGGCGGCAGGATCATGAGGCCGTTATTCATATAGCCGGCGGCATAGAAGCTATCGGGGATTACCTGATAGCCGAGGAGCGTCCCGGAGCCGAAGAGCTCACGGAAGAAGCCGATGATGATCAGGATGATGCCGTAGCCGACACCATTGCCGATACCGTCGAGGAAGGACTGCCAGGGACCATGGGCGAGGGCAAAGGCCTCGAGCCGACCCATGAGGATACAGTTGGTGATGATCAGTCCGACAAAGACGGAGAGCTGCTTATTGAGGTCATAGGCGTAGGCCTTGAGTACCTCGCTGATCACGGTCACGAGGGCGGCGACGACGACCAGCTGCACGATCATGCGGATGGAGTTGGGGATCGTCTTGCGGAGGAGGGAGATGATGACGTTGCCGAAGGCGACGACGATCGTCACCGAGAGCGCCATCACGATGGCGGGCTCAAGCTTCGAGGTGACCGCGAGAGCGGAGCAGATGCCGAGCACCTGGACGATCACGGGGTTGTTGCCACTGATCGGTCCGAGGAGGATGTCCTTATTCTTTAGCTTTGACATAATCAGTTATTCTGCTGCTTGAGGTTATTGAGGAAGGGCTCATACTGCGTCAGCACGTCGAGGAGCATGTTATTGACTCCCTTAGAGGTGAGCGTGCCACCGGAGATACCATCGACATAGTCGCGACTCTCGTCCATCTTACCGGGCTTGACGACGGCGATGGAGGTGAAGCTCCCATCACGGTAGAGGTGCTTGTCGCGGAATTGTCCGCTGAAGGGCTCGTGCGTGATCTCAGCACCGAGACCGGGGGTCTCGCTGGCGTGGCTGAAGTCTGCCCCGAGGACGTTGTCCCCGTCACCTGCGACGGAGATGTAGCCCCAGATGGGACCCCAGAGACCGGCGCCGTAGAGCGCCATGACGTAGGCCTTCTGTCCGTCGAGCGAGGCCTCAAAGACCGGGTAGCACTCCTGCTCGGCAGGGGTGCGGAGCTCAGCGATGTCGTAGCTAAAGGCGGGATCGGTCGTGCCGGTGCCGCGGGTCTCCTCGATGACGTTGCCCTCGCGATCGACGAGGTAGGCGTCGGTGATGGTAGCGTTGTAGGTGTCGATCACCTTATCCTTAGCCACCCCGGAGATGCCGAGGGAGCGGAGGATCTGCTCCATCTTGTCGATATTCTGATTGTCGATCTGTCGATCCTTGAGGGACTGTGAGGTGAAGGCGAGCCCTACGGCCACCAGGATGACCATCACAGACGCATAGAGGATCACATAACCGTTGTTTTCCTTATTCATAGTCTTTTATCGTCCTTCAGGGATTACTTGGAGATCGCCTCGGCGTGTGTGGCGGCCGCCTTATTGGCGCGCTTCGTGCGACGGCTGACATTAGCCTCCACGACGAAGTAGTCGATCAGCGGGGCGAGGGCATTCATCAGCAGGATCGAGAGCATCATACCCTCGGGGTAGCCGGGGTTGAGCACACGGACGCAGATGGCGAAGAAGCCGATCAGGAGACCGTAGATCCACTTACCTGTCTCGGTGCGGCTGGCGGTGACCGGGTCGGTCGCCATGAAGACGGCACCGAAGGCGAAGCCTCCCAGCATCAGATGACTCCAGGCGGGCAGGGTCATGGCGGGGGTGGCGCCGATGGCATTGAACATCAGTGCCGTCAGGAAGCCGCCACCAAAGGTGGCTACCATGATCTTCCAGCTGGCGATGCCGGTGCAGAGGAGGATCAGCGCACCGATGGCGATGGCGATGATCGAGGTCTCACCGATCGATCCGGGCATCAGTCCGGAGATCATGTCCCACGAGGTGAGGGGCTGGCCGAGGGCAGTCGTAAGTGTGCCGGCGGTCTCCTCCGTCCAGGTGGCTACCTGACCGAGCGGGGTGGCACCGGTAAAGCCGTCCACCACCTGGTCGCTGCCGCCAAAGCCGAGTGCGCGACCGGTCGGTACCCAGACGTCTCCGGACATCTTGCTCGGGTATGAGAAGAAGAGGAAGGCGCGGGTGACGAGGGCGACGTTGAAGATATTGTATCCGCTGCCGCCGAAGACCACCTTAGCAAAGATGACCGAGAAGACGATCGCCAGGGCGAGCATCCAGAGCGGCACGCTCCATGGCACGATCAGCGGGATGAGAAATCCGGTAACGAGATATCCCTCGGAGATCTCCTCGTCCTTGATCTGCGCGTCGGCAAACTCGATCGCCAGACCGACGATGTAGGAGACGAGGAAGCGGGGCAGGAAGGCGAGGAAGCCGTACCAGAGACGGCTCCAGAAGCCGTACTCCACCAGCTGACCTGTCACGAGGAAGTGCTGGTAGCCGAGGTTGTACATACCGAAGAGGGCGCACGGGATCAGCGCCAGCACCACGGTGATCATCGCACGCTTCATGTCGATGCTGTCGTGGATGTGGACGCCGCGACGACTTGTCTCCGTGGGCACGAAGAGGAAGGTGCCAAAGCCCTCATAGAGCGACTTCGCCCAGTGCATCGGCTTGCCTTTCTCAAACTTCGGTGCTAAGTTGTCGAACTTTTTCTTAAAAGAATTCATGTATGTCTCTACTATGGGATTGTGTGGCGTGAGCACTCACGCCGGTCCATCGATCAATTCATCTCCTTATAGAGCTGATCCAGACCATCGCGCACGATAGCCTGCAGGGGCAGCTTGGAGGTGTCGACAAATTCGCACAGAGCGAAGTCCTCCGGCACCACCTCATAGATACCCAGCTGCTCCATCCGCTCGATGTCAAAGGTGATGATCGCGCGGATCAGCTGCTCGGGGAAGATGTCCATCGGGAAGACCTTGTCGTACTCGTTGCTAAACATCAGCGGGCGCTCCGAGCCGTGGAGACGCGCATCGATGGTGTACTTACGCTTCCCGGTGAGCCAGGAGGTGAAGGTACGCGAGACGGAGTACTTGTCCAGTCCCGGAGCCATCCAGCCGAAGAGCTCCACCGTCTCGTCCCCCTCGGGGATCGCGGTGATGATATTGGTCCGAGTGGAGAGGAAGGGGTGGCTATCGGTGACCTGCAGTCCTGTGAGCACATCCCCGTCGATGAGGCGGAGGTGCTCAGCCGTATTGGCCTTTTTGTCGGAGACAATGTCCTCGACCTTAGCGCCGGCGCGGACGACAGTGATCCCTCTCTTCTCCATACCGGTACCGGCGCAGGCGACACGCTTCGTCAGGTCTACGTGACCGGTGGTGAGGAAGCGTCCCAGCAGAGCCATCTCCGTCACGGAGAGGGTCCAGACGACCTCCCCCTGATTGATCGGGCGGGTATGATTGATCAGCACGCCCACGTTGCCGGCAGGGTGGGGACCCTTCACCTCATACTCGCGGACGCCCTTCAGCCCCAGAGCCTCTCCGGGCGCATAGCCCATGTAGACATCGCCCTCGGTGAGCTTGCCCAGCACATCGGCAGCGATCTGGAGATACTTCTTGTCCTCTCCGAGGAGCGCCATCGTGTCGGGCAGGAGTGGGGCGGTGAAGTTGGCGGTGACATAGATGTCCCGCGGTCTCTCCGTCGGGTCCGGCACCATATCGTACGGCCGCTTGCGTAGGAGGGCGAGCATGCCACTCTGCATCAGGAGCGAGAGGATCTCCTCACGACTCCGCGAGGTGACGTCCGTCACATCGAAGTCCTTATACGTTACGTCGGCGTCTGCCTTGATCTCGACGTAGAGGATCCTGCGCTTCGCACCGCGCACCACCTGCACCACCTCGCCGCTGACGGGGGAGACGAGGACCATCTCCGGGCAGGACTTGTGGTAGAGGACAGGACTGCCGGCCATTACACGATCGCCTACCTGCACAGACAGGCGGGGCTGTAGCCCCGGGAAGGATGTCGGACTGACGCCATAGGACGACCCGACAGAGGAGGGGATCACCTCCTCAGATGCGTCGCCTGCCAGTCGTATGTCGAGACCCTTCTTGATACTGATCTCTTGAGCCATATACTATCGCTACTCTATTTTTTTTTGGATATCTCTCTTGTGTGTACCAATGACACGCAAAGGTACCTATTTATTTTAGAAAAAAATATCCAATTGCCCTCCTCCCGAGGGGTGACGCATTTGAGTCTTAAGGCAAAGAAGGGATCATCCCTGTCGCTGTTCAATCCTGTCGACTGATCCCAGCCATGCTGCTACCGCCTGCCGATCCCGCAGGGGCGAAGCCCCGGAGGGATCATCGCTTTTTAGACCGGGTGTCGAGGCACGAAGTGCCGAAGACCCCGGGAAACGACGACGCATTCAAGGTATACGACCCCGCCAGGGTGTCGCACATACCAGTCAGTCAATCAGTGCGACACCCTAGCGGGGTCGCGGGATCGCTTGCATTGCCCGGTCCACGGGTCTTCGGGGCTACGCCCCTTGACCCGTGGCTATGGAGCGGGCACCCCTGTCGGG
>NZ_AQWR01000039.1 GCF_000375645.1 Porphyromonas bennonis DSM 23058 = JCM 16335
TTCACTTCTTCGATGTGGATGACCAGATCAGCAGTCACTTCTACGAGCGTCTTGTGGAGGCGGCTGAGCGGAACGATGCCGATATGGCTTTCGCAGGTATGGTCAATGAGGCAGCACCGCAGTACACACAGCTCTTCACCAAGGAGCGGGTCTTCATCGATGTGGAGNAGAAGATGCGTGCCACCTATGTCGGCAAGTGGGGCTACGCCTGGCGCTACCTGATCAGGACTGATCTTATCCGAGAGCACGAGCTCAGCTTCCCTCTCGGGCGATACTGCGAGGACCTGCCATTCTCCTTCCGAGCAGTCTACTATGCCAATCGCATCGTCACCGTCCCCGGGGCGGAGTATTTCTATAGGCGAAATGAGGGCTCACTCTTGCTGGATCCGGATCGACACAAAGCGGTACAGGCAGATCGGCAGGAGATGATCGCCGATATCCGTCACTTTGCGAGAGAGCACCACTTCCGTATCCCCGGGCTGGAGGTTGGGCGTCTGCCGTATCTCCTTCGCAAGATCCGCTATCGCCTCTTTCCACCAAGGCGTGGCTGACGAGGGGGTTACTTATTGCGGGGATGGTGAGTGAGGATCTCGTCGCGGAGTCCGGTGAGCTCGACGTGGGTGTAGATCTCCGTCGTGGCGATGTCGGCATGTCCGAGCATGTCCCGGATGGCAGAGAGGGAGGCGCCACCCTCTAGCAGGTGGGTGGCGAAGGAGTGACGCAGAGTGTGTGGAGAGATCGACTTCTGGATGCCCACCTCCTTGGCCAGCTCCTTGATCACCATAAATACCATCTGCCGCGAGAGCGGTCGTCCGAGCCGGCTCAGGAAGAGGAAGTCGCGGCAGCCCGGTTTCTCCCGGATCTCCTGCCGGATCGGGATGTAGTCCATGATCCGCGCCACAGCCGTGTCGGACATCGGGATGAGTCGCTCCTTGCTCCCCTTTCCCATCACACGGAGGTACTTGTGCTCGAGGGAGAGGCCCTGAAATCGCAGCTCGCAGCACTCGCTGACCCGCAGACCGCAGCTGTAGAGCAGCTCCAGCATGGCGGCATTTCGCACGCCGTGAGCCGTACTCAAGTCGATGCTGTCGATGATCCGGTCGATCTCCTCCACCGTCAGCACCTCCGGTAGACGTCGACCGATGCGCGGCGCCTCCAGCAGGTCGGTGGGGTTGCTCTCTATGATCTCCTCCACGAAGAGGTATCGGTAGAAGGCTCTCACCCCGCTCACCACCCGCGCCATGCTCCGGGTGTCGAGTCCCAGGTCTGCGAGGTAGGCGAGGAAGTGCTCCAGATCGGGGTAGGTGAGCTTCAGCACCTCCAGCCCTTGGTCGGCGGCGTACTCGTAGAGGTGCTTGAGGTCAAAGGTGTAGCTCTTGATCGTATTGGGACTGAGGTTTCGCCCCAGGGTGAGGTACTCCCGGAAGTCCTCCACCAGTTCAGGTAGTTTTTGCTCGTCCTTCATGCCATCTTGCCGCAAGCGAGGGTATAGTAGGAGACGCTCTCAGCGCCTGCTGCCATCAGTGCGAGGGCACAGGCGGTAAGGGTCGAGCCGGTCGTCAGCACGTCGTCGATGATCAGCACCCTTCGGCGGGAGACGAGGTCGGGGTGAGGGGCATAGAATGCCTTCTTCATCGACTCCCATCGAGACTCTCGCCCTCGGTGGGTCTGGGTACCGTTGCTGTCCCGACGGGCGAGGAGTGTCTCATCGAGCGGGATGTCGAGGATGTCGGAGAGTCCGTGGGCGATGTAGGTCGACTGATTGTAACCCCTCCGGCGGAGACGGGAGGGGGTGAGCGGAACCGGTACCGCCACCCCTATATCAGCAAAGTGTCCCGCCCTGAGGTGCTCAGGGGCATAGAGCCGACTGAGTCGCTCTCCCAACTCGGGATGATCCTCGTACTTAATCGTATGGATAAGGTCTCGCACAGGGTTGTGGTGCGTAAAGCCGAAGTCGCTCCGGTACTCGGTAAAGGGGGCATGCCCCTCCAGTCGCTTCTCGGCCTCGTAGAGTGCTTCGGATCCGGGATAGCGGGGCAGGAGGTCAAGGCAGGTGGGACAGATCATCAGTCGGTTAGCGGATAACCGCTCACCACAGACGAGACAGTAGTGAGGGAAGAGCGTGCTGATCAGCTCGCTCGCCGCCACGCCGAACCACTCTGCTACTCGTACCATCGCTCCTCGTCCTCGGTCTCCACCGTGAGATCCATCTCCCGCAGCACCTCCTCGGTGATCTCATAGGGGTAGCCTCGGCCGTATGCTGCGGTCATCAGTCGTCGACGCAGGTCGTAGGCGGACTTGGCCTTCTTGCGGTACCGCTCCAGCTTGGGTGACAGGTAGCGCTCGAGGAGGTCGATCCACTTGTCGTCAGGGATCAATGCCAGTTCGCGCTCTATCGCCTCATCGGAGACCCCCTTGAGCCGCAGCTCCCGCCTTAGCATAAAGGGTCCCTTGCCGAGGAACTCCGTCTTGTCCGCCACGAAGTGCCGGACATACCGCTCCTCATTGATGAAGCGGTTCGCCCTGAGCCACTCCAGGATCCGCTCCACGTCTTCTGCGGCGATGGGCTCGAGGGACCACTTGTAGAGCTTGTCGGTCACCTCCTTCGCCGACCGCTCTGCCTTGGCGCAGTAGGCTCCCGCCTTAGTCAGCAGTCTCTTGTACTCCTTCTCCTCGATCATCACTTCTCCGCAAGTAGGAATCGCCGCTCCCCACGAAAGCCGGGAGCGAAGGTGACATCATACTCTCTCTCGACGAATAGGTGCCACAGTCGGTCGGCGGCGAGAGGATTGATCTCTAGCGCATATCGGGGTGCAGGACAGCGATCGAGGATCGCCTCGTAGAAGAGTGCCGGCTCCTCATCCGGGACGAAGAGTGCCAGCTCCGGCTCTCGCTCCGTCACGTGCGGCGCCATCTCCTGACGCTCCCGATCGAGAATGTAGGGAGGGTTGCTCACCACAAGGTCGACCGAGTGGGGAAGGGTAAAGGTGTCCAGTAGCAGGTCTGCCCTGAGGACGGACACCCGGTCGGAGAGACCGAGGGTCTCGGCATTTTGCCGTGCCAGTCGGACGGCATCCGGGCTGACGTCTATGGCGGTGACACGGATCTCAGGGTGGCGGTGAGCAAGGAGAAGGGCGATGGCGCCGGTACCAGTACCAAGGTCTGCCACTTCGTCTCCGGCTCTCAGCCACTCTCTCTTCTCGATCAGATCGCAGAGAGTGGCTGTCTCCGGTCGGGGAATGAGTACTCCGGGGGCAGTCGCAAGGGTCAGCTCCCCGAAGTCGGCACGGCCGAGGATGTACTGCAGTGGCTCGTGCTCTAAGAGTCGATCGGTGTAGTCCGTGAGGGTCTCGGTCTCCTTTTTCGTAAGTTTGTAGTCGGAGAGGATCATCTCAGGGTAGCCCCTCCCCGTCACTTCCTCGAGGAGACGGCGGGAGAGTCCGGCAGCCTCCCGCCGGTCGGTATAATAGCCGGCGAGGCGGTCTGCGGTATGACGACAATAGCCCTGGATATCCATATGTAGCAAAGATACAAGCATTTTCCATAAACAATGACAAGTGACGACGAGAGATACATGTGGCGAGCCGTCGACCTCGCCCGCCGTGCTGAGCTTCAGGCTGTCTGCCCCAATCCCCGTGTCGGAGCGGTGCTGGTCTGGCAGGATCGGATCATCGGGGAGGGGTATCATCAGCGGTGTGGAGAGGGGCATGCGGAGGTGAATTGTCTCGCATCGGTGGCGCCCGAGGATGAGTCGAAGATCCCCGACAGCACGCTCTACGTCACTCTCGAGCCCTGCTCCCATCAGGGGCGGACTCCCTCCTGCGCCCGTATGCTGATCTCAAGGGGCATCCGGAGGGTGGTCGTCGGTTGCCTAGACCCCAATCCGCTCGTCTCCGGACGGGGGATCAGCCTCCTGCGCCAGTCCGGCATAGAGGTCTCCGCCGGCTGCCTCGAGGAGCAGTGCCGGCAGGTGGCGCGTGTTTTTCTCACCAATCAGGAGCAGGGAAGACCATATATTATTCTGAAGTGGGCGGAGTCGGCGGATCACTTCCTCGATCGGCTTCGGCAAAGTCCGGATGAGCGCCCGTTCGCCTTCTCCACCCCTCATACCCGGATGCTGGTCCACCGGCTCCGGAGTTGCTGCAGCGGGATTGTGGTGGGAAGGAGGACCCTCGAGCTGGATCGCCCGTCGCTCACCAATCGCTACTGGCCGCTCTCGCCCTACTCGCCGAAGCGCTTTCTCCTCTCCTCGCAGGAGGTTGACCTGGAGCCTGGCTGGGAGCTGCTCCGCAGCGTCTCGTCGGAGAGTATGTCCTACCTCCTGATGGAGAATGTCACGTCGCTCCTTGTCGAGGGAGGGGCAGAGACGCTGAGGGCGTTCCTGGAGGCGGACCTCTGGGATGAGATCTACGTGGAGCAGGTGCCGGATGTGACGCTCGGCGAGGGGGTAAAAGCTCCATCGCTGGAGACTCTGACCCCTGACCGCATCCTGCTACGCGACCGACACCTGCTCTATCACTACACGAGAGAGTGATCCTCCACTACTTCAATCCCGGGTACGAGCTCTCCGCTAAGCGGGGACAGGCTCACTACACGCCGACGAAGCCCGTCCGTCAGTTGCGGCATGACCTTGCCACCCTGCCGATCTACTACGCTGCGGAGGGTGAGAGGGTGCTGGTGCCGGAGGACCTCCCTATGGAGCTGCGGACGGAGCGAATGGTCAACCGGGCGGAGGCGGGCGACCGGATCATGCCGTGGGGGGCGGCTCCGGAAGTTCCGGGGATCGGGTATGAAACGGATGTGATGCGCCGGCTCGCGAGTCGGGAGCGGTCACTGGAGTTGTGGAAAAAACTGTACGAGCCGTCGCTCTTTGGCCCCATGACATCCCCTCGTCGGGTTTCGGAGGAGAGCGAAGTGCCAAAGGAGGGACGCTGGGTCGCTAAACTCGACTTTAGCAGCTCTGGTCGTGGGGTCTTCTTCCCGAGATCCACAGAAGAACTCCAAGAAGTGCTCCGGAGGCATCAGGAGCTCTACTTAGAGCCGTGGCTCGATCGAGTGGCAGACCGAGGGTACGAGTTTGTCCGCCACCCCGATGGCGGGATCGAGTACGTGGGTGTCCATCTCTTCACCACTGGTCAGGGTCGCTATGGCGCCAGTCTTGTCGCCCCCCGGGAGGTGGTTCGGGAGCAACTCCGCCGGCAGCCCACCACGCCCACGCACGAGGAGTATGTGGCGCACCTGCTGGAGCGACTCCGAGGCTACGACTTCCACGGCTATGCCGGGCCCTTCGGCATCGACACCGTGGTCTGGAGGGATGGCGACCACCTGCGGCTCGCCCCCTCTGTGGAGATCAATCTCCGGTGGACGATGGGGCACGTCGCCCTCGAGCTGTCGCGCCGCTACGCCGAGCCAAGCGACCAGACCTACCTCTACGAGATCACCTCCTCTCAGAGCCTCACCGGCCTCCCCCTCTACCTCACCGACGCTCCACTCACCGACGCTCCCACTCTGCTCACTCCGACACTTCCAGACACCCGATTTGTCGCTCTCCTCCGTCCCGCCCCTAAGTGGTAAAAAATGGGTACTTTTGCCCAGCGAGACAGAAAAAATCATTACAATCAATACGTTCATCATATCTATGAAACTACTGGAGTCCATTGCCGAGAAGGCAAAGAAAAATGTTATGTCGATCGTCTTCCCCGAGGGCGAGGAGGAGCGGACGCTCAAGGGCGTCGATATGCTCCTTCGGGACAAGATCCTCACGCCTATCCTGATCGGCGACCCGGAGGTGATCCGGAGGAAGTCCGAGGAGCTCGGGCTGGAGCACATCCATGAGGCTCAGATCGTTTGCCCCAAGAGCAACCCCAAGAAGCAGGAGTACGCCGACCTCCTCTACGATCTACGCAAGCATAAGGGCATGACTCCCGAGCAGGCACTCGCCAAGGCTGAGGACCCGCTCTTCATCGGCTGCCTGATGATCAAGAGTGGCGATGCCGACGGCGAGGTATCCGGTGCGATCCACTCCACCGGCGACACCATCCGCCCCGCCCTGCAGATCCTCCGCACCGCCCCCGGTGTCAAGGCTGTGAGCGGCAGCTTCATCATCCAGATGAATGACCAGATCACGCCTAAGTACGGCTCCGACGGTCTCTTCGTCTTTGCCGACTGCGGCGTCATGATCTCGCCGAATAAGGAGCAGCTCGCTCAGATCGCCATCTCCTCCGCTGAGACCGCACAGTCTGTCCTCGGTATGGATCCCAAGATCGCCTTCACCTCCTTCTCCACCAAGGGCAGTGCCAAGGATGAGAAGGTCGACCTCATGGTCGAGGCTATGGAGTACACCCGCGAGATCGCTCCCGAGCTGAAGATCGACGGCGAGCTCCAGGTCGATGCCGCCCTCGATCCCACCGTCGCCGAGCTCAAGGCTCCCGGTAGTGAGGTGGCCGGTCACGCCAATGTCCTCGTCTTCCCCGACCTCCAGGTGGGCAACATCGCCTACAAGATCGCACAGCGTATCGGTGGTGCCACCGCCATCGGCCCGATCCTGCAGGGTCTCGACGGTGCCGTCAACGACCTCTCCCGCGGCTGCTCCCCCATGGACATCTACTACCTCGCCGCTGTCACTGCCCTCCAGGCTGCTCATCGTAAGTCTCAGAAGTAATATCAGGATATGAAGGTTTTAGTCCTCAATTGCGGCAGCTCGTCTGCCAAGTTTCAGCTCATCGACACCGAGTCGGAGCAGGTGATGATCAAGGGGAATGCGGAGCGCATCGGCGACAAAGAGTCGTTCCTCAAGGTCAAGACCCCGGACGGCAAGTCCAATACCATCGAGCAGTACTTCAGCGACCACACCCAGGCTGTCGAGCTGATCCTCAAGCAGCTCACCGACCCGCAGTACCACTGCATCTCCAGCCTTGACGAGATCGGTGCTGTCGGTCACCGCGTCCTGCATGGTGGCTCCGTCTTCACGAAGAGCTGCCTCGTTACCCCTGAGGTGATCGAAGGGATCAAAAAGTGCATCCCGCTTGGTCCACTTCATAACCCCGCCAACCTGAAGGGTATCGACGCTGTCTCACAGGTCCTGCCGAAGGCTCCTCAGGTGGTCGTCTTTGACACCTCCTTCCATCAGACGATGCCGGCGAAGTCCTACATGTACGCCATCCCTCGCCGCTTCTACGACGAATACCAGATCCGTCGCTACGGCTTCCACGGCACCAGCCACCGCTACGTCAGCCGCCGCACCTGCGAGATCCTCGGGCTTGATCCCGACCACAACCGTCTCATCTCCTGCCACATCGGCAACGGAGGCTCTATCTGTGCGGTCAAGGATGGCAAGTGCATCGACACCACGATGGGACTCACCCCGCTGGAGGGACTGATGATGGGTACCCGCTCAGGCGACATCGACCCCGCCGCAGTCCTTTATATCATGAAGAAGGAGGGACTCACCCCCGACCAGATGGACCACCTGCTCAATAAGGAGTCCGGCGTCCTCGGTGTCACCGGCAAGTCGAGCGACATGCGCGACATCGAGGCCGGTGTGGCTGCAGGCGACAAGGACTGCATCCTCGCTCTCGACATGTACGATCAGCGCATCAAGAAGTACGTCGGAGCCTACCTCGCTGAGCTGGGCGGTGCCGATGCGATAATCTTCACCGGCGGTGTGGGAGAGAATCAGGCCATCACCCGCGAGACCGTCTGCTCCGGCATGGAGTTCTGCGGCATCAAGCTCGACAAGGAGCTCAATGCCAAGGTCCACGGCACCGAGACCGTCATCTCTGCACCTGACAGCAAGGTCAAGGTGGTCGTCGTGCCGACCAACGAGGAGCTGGTCATCGCCCGCGACACCGTCGCCATCGTCACCGGCAAGATGAAGTAAATACTCTGCCGACATAACAAGCAAGCGAGAGGAGTCTGCCCCCATCCGGGACAGGCTCCTCTCGCTTTTTTTTTGCTCCTCAGCACCCGCTCCCATCACGCGTCACACTAATACCGGTAATAGGCGACACTAATACCGGTATTAGTCTCACCTATTACCGGTATTAGAATTCCTTGAGCACTACAGGCTGTTTGTCGGCTTGCTTTGGGGCACTCCGTACGTCTCTTCGCTAAGGGCTCGAGTACGTTGTCTCGTGAGGCGAAGCCGTTCTCGTAAAGTCTGTGTGTAGGAGGTGCGGTGGTGTAATACTTTTGCAATAGAATTAATAGCGGTATATTTGCCCACGAAATGGGAATTATACCGAATAAGAATATTATTAGAGAGAGGGTTGATATGGAGCGGCAGCCCTCTCGTCAGGAGGTGGTGTCCGCACGCAGAGGAGTGATGGCGCTCTCTCCGCTCCTTTTCTTCCTCCTCTTTTACCTCGGCTCCAGTATCCTGCTGAGAGACTTCTATGCCGTATCGATCACGGTAGCCTTTTGTCTTACGGCGATCTATGCGATGGTGCTGCCGGACGGGCTGTCGCTGGAGAGGCGGCTGGAGACGTTTGCACGCGGGGCAGGCGACAGCAATGTGCTGCTGATGATCTGGGTCTTTATCCTTGCGGGGATATTCTCCTCCGTCGCGCAGGCGATCGGAGCCATCGATGCGACGGTGGGGCTGCTGCTCTCGCTCCTGCCGTCGAGGGTCATGTATGCGGGGCTATTCGTCGTCAGCTGCTTTATCTCCTTCGCTCTCGGGTCGAGTGTCGGGACGATCGCTGCGCTGGTGCCGATAGCGAGCGGGATGGCGACGGAGATGGGCGGCGACGCCGGGCTGATCACGGCGATCATCGTCGGGGGTGCCTTCTTCGGGGACAACCTCTCCTTCATCTCCGACACCACCATTGCCGCCACCCGTACGATCGGCGTGCGGATGAGGGATAAGTTTCGCGCCAATATCCTGATTGCACTCCCTGCCGCGCTGGTTACCGCAGTCCTTTACCTGCTCCTCGGACAAGACGTACCGGAGGTGGCGCTCAGCACCACCGGCTCGTGGTACCTGATGCTGCCCTATCTGGCGGTGATCCTGCTCGCTGTCAGTGGGGTCAATGTCCTGGTCTCCCTGACCGCCGGCATCCTCCTCTCCGTGCTGGTGGGGCTCGGCACCGGGACGATCGCACCGGTGGAGGTGATGGCAAAGGCGGGTGAGGGTGTCTCGGGCATGAGTGACCTGATCATCGTGACGCTGCTCGCCGGCGGGCTGCTGGAGCTGATCCGGCAGCGTGGCGGGATCGACTTCATCGTCGAGCGACTGACCCGGCGGGTGTCGGGGAAGCGGTCGGGAGAGCTCTCCTTTGCCGCCCTCGTAGGACTGGCAAATGGCTGCACAGCAAATAATACCATTGCCATATTGACCACCGGCGGGATCGTGAGGGACCTCGGTGAGCGGCTGGAGATCGACCCCAGGCGGACGGCGAGCATCCTCGACATCACCTCATGCATCGTCCAGTCCGTCCTCCCCTATGGCGCACAGATGCTGATCGCCTCGGGGCTTACCGGGCTCTCCGTGACGGAGATCCTCCCTTATATGTACTACCCGATGATCCTGAGCGGGATGCTCCTTCTGTCGATCCTCCTTCGATTCCCATACCCGGTGCGAACCTCTGTGCTACCGCTCGAAGCCTGAGCGTGCCGGCACGCCGGCATCGTAGTAGTGCTTGATGCAGCGCATGTCGGTCACCAGGTCGGCAGCGGCGATCAGCTCCTCCGGTGCATAGCGACCGGTGCAGACCACCTCCACATGCGGCTCCCGGGCTGCGATCGCCTCGAGTAGCTCATTCGCGCTGAAGAAGTGGAAGTAGAGCGCTATCGTCACCTCGTCGAGGATCACCACGTCCCACTCGCCTGAGGACATCCCCTCAGTCGCGCGAGTCAGCCCCTCCCGCCCGTGACGCACATCCTCCTCGGACGGCTCGTGGATCAGGGCGCAGCCGAGACCAAATTGCTCGAAGTGGATCGAGGGAAGCAGCTCCTCCAGCCGGCACTCGTGGTAGCGCATGCTCTTGACGAACTGCCCCACGAAGACGCGCTTTCCCGCCAGTGCCGCACGCACCGCCAGCCCGATGGCAGCGGTGGTCTTCCCCTTCCCGTCCCCAGTGTAGACCTGCAGGTATCCCTTTTTCTCTCTCATAGTCACTCGTGTCTTGTGGAGTCAAAGGTAGAGAAATGATCTTGGAGTAGAGAGAAAAGGGGACAACATCACGTCCGGAGACTTTGCAATCGGGTTGCGGAAAAGTTCTCCTACCTTTGCATGCAAGAGAATAAAGATATGAATAAGAAATTACTGCGCCTGATCGCAGCCGCACTACTCCTGGCGGTGGCTGTAGTTATAGAGCACCATGTGGCTCTGCCTCTCTGGCAGCTGCTCCTCATCTACCTCGTCCCTTACCTCATCGTTGGGTACGATACCCTGTGGGAGGCGGCGGAAGGAATAGCGAAGGGAGAGCTGCTGGACGAGGACTTCCTGATGAGCATCGCCACTCTCGGCGCACTGGGGATAGGCTTCCTGCCGGGGGCGGAGAGCCAGTTCCCCGAGGCGGTCTTCGTTATGCTCTTCTTCCAGCTCGGGGAGCTCTTCGAGGAGTATGCCGAGGGGCGAAGCCGGCGGGCGATCTCTCACCTGATGGAGATCCGTCCCGACACCACCCATATCCGCCGAGGGGGAGAGGTGGTGGAGGTCCCCTCGGAGGAGGTATCCATAGGTGATACCATGGTGATACGCCCTGGGGAGCGAGTGCCCCTCGACGGCATCATTACCGAGGGCCGCTCCAGCCTCAATACCGTCGCCCTCACCGGTGAGAGCGTCCCTCGAGAGGTCTCCGAGGAGGACGAGATCCTCTCGGGATGCGTCAATGTCTCCGGACTGCTGGAGGCACGTGTGACGAAGAGCTTCGGCGACTCCACTGCCTCGCGGATCATCGAGCTGGTGGAGGAGTCCGCCGAGCACAAGTCCCGGAGCGAGACCTTCATCACCCGCTTCGCACGTGTATACACCCCGATCGTCGTGGGTGTGGCGGTGCTGCTTGCCATTGTCCCGCCGCTCCTCTCGGGCGACTTCAGTGGTCACTTCGCCACCTGGCTCTACCGGGCCCTCACCTTCCTCGTCGTCTCCTGCCCCTGCGCGCTCGTGATCTCCATTCCGCTCACCTTCTTCGCCGGCATAGGCGGTGCCTCGAGGGAGGGAATCTTGATAAAAGGTGCCAATTACATTGACCGGCTCGCCAAGACCAGCATCGTCGTGCTGGATAAGACCGGCACGCTGACGAAGGGAGTCTTCGAGGTGAATGCGGTCCACCCGGTGGCACAGGATGAGAATCATCTGCTGCACCTCGCCGCCCATGTGGAGCGCTTCTCCACTCATCCCATTGCTGCATCGCTCCGGGATGCTTACCCGGGTGAGCAGGACGACTGCAGCGTGGATCAGATCGAGGAGATCGCCGGCGAAGGCGTTACGGCGGTGGTGAATGGGCAAAAGGTGGCGGTCGGCAACAGCACCCTTATGGAGCGCATCGGGGCAGAGTGGCACCCCTGCGACCACGTTGGGACGATTGTCCATGTCGCCATCGACGGCGTCTATGCCGGACACATCGTCGTCTCGGACGCCATCAAGCCCGACGCCCGTGAGGCGATGGATGCGCTACGTCAGGCGGGAATCGCCCGCAGCGTGATGCTGACCGGCGACCACCGAGACGTGGCTGCCCATATCGCTGAGGAGACCGGAGTGACGGCATTTCACGCTGAGCTCCTCCCCGAGGATAAGGTAAAGAGACTGGAGGAGGAGCTGAATGCAGCCGAAGGGATGGTCGCCTTCGTCGGGGATGGGATCAATGATGCGCCTGCCCTCGCACGAGCCGACATCGGGATCGCCATGGGCGGTCTCGGATCCGACGCCGCCATAGAGGCGGCCGATGTGGTGCTGATGGACGACAAGCCCTCCAAGATCGCCCTCGCCATCCGGATCTCCCGCCGGATCCTCCGTATCGCACGGGAGAATGCCGTCTTCGCCATCGGTGTGAAGCTGCTGGTGCTCCTCCTCGCCGCCCTCGGTCTTGCGACGATGGGCATGGCGGTCTTCGCCGACGTCGGTGTGATGGTCCTCGCGATCCTCAACGCCATGCGCGCCCTCCGCAGCCCCAGATAACCGGAGGTGTACCTCATCACCGCACTGACACTGTGCCTGATGTTTTCTGTCCCGGTGCTCTTAGGTTTGCATAACTGGAGTGTCGCCCACGGCAAAAGCGTAGGAACAGACTCCCTGACCTGATCGGTTGATGAGTCAGCTCCTATTATGAGAAGAAGGACTAGTAGCCCAACCATTGATATCGAAAGGATCCCCGCCAGATGCCTCTGCCGGGGATCCTTCGAATAATTCCTGATCTGGAAAAGAAAGTTATCTGTTGTGACTCAGAGAGGTAACCACAGCATAGTATAGACAATATAATCTAAACACTCAATCCAGACCTGAAATATCCTCTATAACCCATTCTCCGTCCTGAATAACGAGATAAAGCGTGAATGTATTTCCGTCGCTAGTATCACCAACACAAAAGTCAACGGTTGCTTCGTTTCCATCAATTGACTGATCTGTGACTTTCACGATGTCTTGGAAACTAAGCTCCCTGTTTTGTGACCAATAATACATTTCTTTGTATAACTGGACTTCACTATTGATTACGCGGACAAGCTGCTTCTTCCGAAGAAGTTCCCAGAAATCATTAGTGCAGTGTTGTTTAATCCCCACACTGTATTCGGCTTCTATTTGGTCAAGGAAATCCTCCACGACCATAGTAGGGTCTATGAAAGGAAGCTCGATCTGTACGTCCGAATCTGAAGAGGAATTTTGCTTTTTGTCAGTTCCGCACGATGAGAGTGCGAAGACTAACAATAACATAGAAACTAAAGTGATTGATTTAAGTCTCATGTAACCATGTATTTAAAAGTGAAACTTGATATAATCAGTAAAAGTGCATATGAGAGTGAATTCCTGTCGCTCTAAGAGAGGACACCTATTAACACATTATCTCCTAGACCAGTTCTTCTGCTCTTTAAGATCACGAAGTCCTACAAAGACATCACTTCGACCATCGTCACCATAACGCAACCAAAGAATACCCTCTTCCTGTCCAGTGCGATCGGGAAGAGTTTTAATAAAGCGAATTATACTGTCATCATCCAACATATTACCTGACAAGCTAATCTTGTTTACCTTTTGGTTCTTAGAAACGTCCAAAGAATGAATCTTGTTATTTTCTAGGTTCATGTACTCAAGATCAGCAAGAGGACTCAAGTCAATTTCGCTAATTTCGTTATCGCTAGCCAAAATGTAGGAGAGTTTTGGAGAGTCTTGGGTGTTAATATGCTTTATGTTATTTCCAGATACGGACAAAGCCTCAAGGGAAGCATTCCCTTTTAATATCAAATCGACCAAAGAGTTTTCGTAAACCGTTAAAGAACGGAGTTCTTTAAGACCAGATACGTCTAATGATGCTTTCGTATTTGACCCATCCAGACTAATTGTTGCCTTTTGCAGAGATGACAATGGTGTAAGATCCAGAGCAAACGATGATTCTTCGGCGCAGTTCTCAGTCTCTTTTGGAGACACTAGAGTCAAATGCTTTAGGGCACAACCCTGTAGACTAAGTCCTTGCGAAGCACGAGTTGCCAAGCAATTCAAGGTTTCCAGTGAAGAACAGCCGGAGAGGTTGAGTTTCTCTAATGCGTAACACCATTGTAGATTCACCTTCTCCAAACTTGCCTGATTTGATAAATCCAGCTCTTTTAATTGTCTTGAATTAACCAGGTGTACATATTTTAAGGTTGAGTTGCCATTAAGCTTTAGTTTTGTAAATCCTGTACTGGAGGCATACAGCATCTCCAATGAGTCTCTTTCCGGGAACTCGATTTCTGTAATCGGATTATTAGATATATCTAATAGACGGAGAGAAGAGTTGTTGGTAAGCGATAAAGACTTCAGGTTGTTCAACGAGCAATCTAGAGCCTTAATGGATTTACACTTGGACAAATCCATAGCAACAAGATTGAGGCCGTTGACTGACAGCTGTTGCACTTTGCCATAGATTACAATGGTATCCGAAACCGGCTTAAAAGTCACCAAGCTACTATTGTTTATTTTGCTCCTCTCTATTATAGGGGAGAATGCAGGGACACCTTCCTTTTGGTAAACCTTATACTCTGGGTAGGTGTTGCAAAAATCTACGAAGTGTGTGACCTGTTCTCCCTCATCACATTGACCATTTAGATTTTTGTCTATCCAAATATTAGGCTGCTCCGAAGGATCGGCATTGATGGCCATAGCCACCCTACGACCATGGGATCGATTAGTAACAAGTGTGATCTGGTCCACCTCCTCTTTCTCGGTTTTAGAGTTCTGACAGGAGGCTAGGATGACAAGAGCGACTAAGAGTACTACACTATATCTGAGATTCGTTTTCATAACGCTTATTTTACATTGTATTATGGATGGGACCCATTGTACACGTGGAATATGTCTCCAACAGGATCTCTTTATTTAAGGATGTTGGGGGTCTTGTTTGAATTGCTAGCACTGTCACAACCGGAACTAGAGCTGCCGGAGGGTGCATATGTTGCAGGGAAAGAGCGGAGCCAGACCGGATCAAAAGTCTGAGCGGAGGAGATATACTTATTGTACACGCAGAGGATATCCTCTATCTCCAGGGCCGAGTAGTGCTCGAGGCAGGGATACAGGTTGCGCAAGATGTCGACATCAACCTTGTCGTTGACTATGCTGCTACCTGCACTAGATCCTAAGAGCGTCCTTGCGGACTGGTCCACGATGCTTCCGGTGCCATGCGTGTAGACATAGCGCAGAGGGATTATCTTTGGACATATCGAGCACCCAAGTCGAACGGCCATATCATAGACAGCAAGGAGCCCAATCCCGGATATCCCTCTGATGAGGCTATCTACCGTAGTAAATAGATCCTCAAAGTCTGTGTAAGTACGACCATAT
The DNA here is from genome assembly GCF_000375645.1 of Porphyromonas bennonis DSM 23058 = JCM 16335. GTDB lineage: Bacteria > Bacteroidota > Bacteroidia > Bacteroidales > Porphyromonadaceae > Porphyromonas_A > Porphyromonas_A bennonis. The sequence continues at coordinate 14,972 of NZ_AQWR01000039.1, forward strand.
AGATTGGGTCGGTTCTGCTCAAGCACCTTCACTGCTTGTGGGAGAGCGTCAGGGTACGAGGCACCAAGTTGACTGAAGTGCCCATGCACAGCATGGCTGTCAGGGTTTGACTCAGCACAGCCAAAGGCACCATAGACGATGTCCTCTATCGTCCAGTAGGAGGATAGCCTCTGGCGACGCTGTAGGGAGTGATCTGCAAATGTCATAACGCCAAGTAACTATTTATGGTTATTTATAAATAAAAGCTCATCATCAAGATGTCACCAAATGACCATCTGTACGAAGCAACGCAGGGGATGTCGGCACGGTAGGTGCCGACATCCCCTGCGGGTGTGATCTATAGGCTTTAGTGGAGGGAGGGATCAGCGAAGACGCAGCTCTCTCTCTCTCTCTCTCTCTCTCTCTCTCTCTCTCTACGGAACGTGACGCTGCACTGATCTGCCGGTCATTCGCCGGAAGACAGTCAGATCTGGTGTGCCAATATGATGCGCCTGTGAGAGACATAGATGATGTGATAAAAATGCGAAAAGTGGTTTTAGTAATCTGAAGAATTCTATCACTTGACAAATGTATATAATAAATTTGTATTAGCAAATAGGTT
>NZ_AQWR01000040.1 GCF_000375645.1 Porphyromonas bennonis DSM 23058 = JCM 16335
GTCTTCCCATCGATGCAGATATGTTCTCCGACAGAGCTGTACACCTCTAGGAGCCAGGACTTAAATGCATTGTGGAACGTGACAGGCGATAGGGTCTGGAAGACGGCGCAGAACACATCGTGCGAGGGTGTGTACCTCCTGAGTACCTTTCCCGAAATCTTGAAATAGAGTTTCCTCAAGTCCTTCTGATGAATTTCGGCATAGTCCTCCATCGCATGCCACGAGGTTTGGTTGCACATCATCGTGCAAAAAGCCACAAGCAAAAGGTAATCAATGGGATAAACCAGATGATTTCCTTTCCTGAACTCAGGAATGAGAGAGATGACCGAGAGCAAATTATTCATACCTAATAACGCTTAAAAAGAGAGACAAACGATTGATTATCAGGTATAAAGGTACTAATAATTCACCGGGTGCACAAGCTTAACGCTCTGATTTTCAGACGTTTTTCTTGTTTTTATTCAGCGAGACCTCGGGCAAATCCAAAAACGTCACCCCTGCCCACCCTCCCTCTGGCAGAAATCTAATACCGATATTAGGCGCGACTAATACCGATATTAGAGATCACTAATACCGGTATTAGAGTTTTCTTTTACCGGTAAAAGAATTTCCCCAGAGGGGAGGGGGAACTATTAGGGGGAAGGGCATTAGGGAGAGAATTGCGGGTAAGTAGATGGAAATGGGAGGGATTTGCACGATATCTCTGTGATTTGCGCTGCGAGGTAAAGTGCAGAAAGCGTGGATTTGTGCAGAAGTGCCGTTACCAAATCGTTAGCCCATTCTCCGAATGGTAACGAAGAGGTAGGAGCAGGTAACTGACGGAAGTGTATTCGGTAAGTGAACTCTCTGTATTTCTGGGGCTGTTGCTCTGATATACAACGCTTTGCGTAGCTGAGAACGCTTCGGTAACGGGTAACTTTGCCTATAGAAACAGAAGCGTATGCAAACAGACAAAATGAAGGTGTTACTCTACTTGAAGAAGAGCGGATTGGACAGGTCGGGACTAGCTCTGATTATGGGGCGGATAACTTACGGGCGAACGATAGCTCAATTCAGTTGCAAGCTGTCGTGCGACTCCAGGTTGTGGAATGCTCGTGAGAGCAGGCTGAACGGCAAGAGCCGTGAAGCTGTGGCAACGAATGGCAAGTTGGAACGCTTGCTACTATCGGCGCAGTCGGCTTATGCTAGAGGCTGGTGTGCCTATCGAGAGCATTGCTAAGATGATGGGGCATTCGTCTATTGCCAGCACGCAAATCTACGCCCAAATCACCGACCAAAAGATTGCAAAGGACATGGACAGGTTGATACGATAATAGAAAGGATAAGGCTAAACAAAAAGAACTTACTCCATTTTTGTGAAATAAGTTCTTTTTAGGTTTATTGTATGTGAATTTGATTTATCCAAACTTGAATTCTATCTTGGCTTGTATTGAATCTCTGCAACATAAAATCCGTGTCATATTCAATCCGCTTATTAAAACACAATTTCCCATTTAGATATATCCGTACATTCTTTTCTGTATCTATCATTTCTGGAGATATGTTCACCGAGAAAGATTTTATACAAGAGGTTTCTATTCTGAAGACATTATCATTATACTTTGCTATTATCTTGCCTGATTTACGAGGGAAATCAAAAGCCATTTTATTCACATCTCTAACAACAAGACTATCCTTTTCGTTATATCCTAACCAATGATTAATTTTGAAGTTCTTTACTATATGCCAGTCTTTTTTCACTGCTAACGTATCGAGCTTAATATTTGAAAGCCAATCAATCTCTCCGTAACATTCATCGTCAAACTCCCAAGATATTTCTTTGGGAAAAGGATTTCTTTGTCGCTCAAGAAGGTCCGCAAATATAATTTCATAGGCAGACTCTGATTCATCGAATTGAGGAAATTGGTGTGGAAACCCATTGTAGCGATATTCTTTGTAATCGGCATTGATACTATTCATCAGTTGAGTGAAATCGTCATTTGCATTAGGTGGATAGTAGTAATCCTCATCTGTTGAGATATTGATAAATGAACGATTTTTAATATTCTCTACAAAAGTTCCTCCTGTAAAGACTTTAGGATAAGTATTGAAGCCGTAGAACCCTGCAAATAAAGTTGGCTGTTTCATTAAATACGAGAAAGAACCTGTTGCCCCATTAGAATGTCCTGAAATAAACACTTTATCATCATCTACATTGAGTGCCTTTTTGACCAGTGTAACTATCTTAGGAATTATAAAGAAGCCGTTATCGGGAGTCATCCAATTGAAGTCTCTACTACCTTTTGGAAAGACCAATATTACATCATTCCTTTCAGCGTACTTCGTGTAATATCTATTCCAATCATACAGCACCCAAGAAGCAAGTTGATAATCAGACAACCGATTATATCTAACTGCTCCATGTAAAAAGAATAGCAGAGGATAGCTCTTGTTAGGGTTGTATTTTGGGGGAAGATGTACAAAAAATGAAGTTTTGACCGAATCATTTATTGCAAATGAAATAGAGTAATTCTGGCTTTTCTTGGGTAAATATCCGTCTTTCTTTCTGATTTCTTCATATAGAGTTTTCCCATCTTTCCCTTTTTGTGGCGGAACATTATTGGAAGCATAAAATTCCTCTTCATTTACGCTCAGTTCTTTATAAAATGTTTGTTTGGCTTCCAGGGCTTTTTGTCTCAAATCATTCCACCTTACATCTGAGAGCAAATTCTTATACTCATTTTCAGACGCATCTCCAAGGATATAACTCCAGTTCGGTTCCAAAGGAAGAGTAGGCTTTAGCTCAAATAAAAGAGTTAGATACTTGAAAGCCTTGTCATACTCTTTTAGGTCGGATGAAAGAACTGAAGCCTTGTACAATCCAACTTCATCTATACTGTCAGGAAAAAGAAAAAAGGCATGCTCGTACATATCAAGAGATTTTTTGTAGCCTACGGCATCTTTCGCCTGCCACATAGCTTCCAAAGCCTCTTCCGTTAGTTTGGAATAATTCTCTTGCCCATGTAAAGGAATACATACAAACACATAAAAAAGGATGATATACTTTAGTTTTCGTTGTTTCATATTGAGTCTTCTTCCTCCTTTGTTTTCTCTTCCGAAGTCGGAGGATTTCGCTTGCGGAAGTTGTTGCTTTGTCCTGATAACGCAAATGTACTCGATTTATTTCGAAAGAGATACCGAGCAATTGCGAGACGTAGATTCAAGGACGAAGTGCAACAGGGAGGAAGAANGGGGCGAAAAGTTTGAAAGGGGAAATGTACTCATGTTTCTTCCTGGGTCTGTTGTTGAGTAAAGTCTGGATTTCAAATAGTCGATCGTCATCGAAGTCAGAGAGATCAGATTTTTTAGGGATGTATTGTCTGATGAGTTTGTTGGTATTCTCGATGGCCCCCTTTTGGCAAGAAGCGTAGGGGTCGGCAAAGAAGACCGGAATACCGAGCACACGAGTAATTGTGTCGTGATCTCTAAATTCAAACCCGTTGTCGGTAGTAATAGTCTTGAGTTTATCCTTATAGGGGAGCAAGAGCAAGATAGCTGCTTTAGCAGCTGCCGCCGGATTAAAACCTCCATCAATTTTCTTGATGAAACACATGTTGGTAGATTTCTCGACAATGGTAAGGATGGCAGACTTCTGTCCTTTGGCAACAATGGTATCCATCTCAATGTCGCCAAATCTCTTCCCATCGACCTCCGTAGGTCTCTGATGGATAGAGACTCTGTTAGGGATATGAGCGGCAGAAGATTTCTTGTAAAGACCTCTACTCCGATGTTTGAGCTTATGACGACAGTTAAGGTAAAGGGAGCCGCCTCTAGCCTTATTCTTCCTAATCCATTGGTAGATAGTTTCGTGAGAGATGCTGATCCCTTCCTTCCGAAGAGTACCGGATATCTGCTCTGGAGACCATTGGTACTTAGTTAGTAAGGTAAGCACCTTATAGCGATACCTCTTTTTTGTCCGTCTGTTTCGAGCTGATCGAGCCCTGCTTTCCCGAGCCATCTCATTGGCTAGGGCAGGGATGTATACTCCTGTTTTCGAGGAGTTTCTCTTTATCTCTCGGCTGACGGTAGAAGGACTAACTCCGATTAGACGTGCAATCATACGGAGTGGCACGTTCTCCTTAAGTCCATTCTTAATTACGTACCTTTGTGATGAAGTGAGTTGCTTATACATAAATAGAAATATTTGGGACAGTGTAAAAGTAACTCATTTTGAGGAGACTTCGGTCTCCTCTTTTCATTTGGGGGGATCGAAGAGGTGAGCCTGGTCGACGCGAGAGTCCCCCTCCACCCCCAAAGGGGGGATGGGGGCGGGGGACTCTCGCCAAACTTTTTCCTCTAGTGTTGCACTTCGAAGTTGAACCTAGGCCCCTGGGATAATACATAAAATCATTTGTTATTCAACTATTTATTTGTAACTCTGCGCTTGCTATTACTCGCACTTTATGGGGAGTATTTTCAGGCTTTTGTATAATCAGTTATATGCTGCCTCTATTGGTAAGTTTTACTGCAGATTGTCTTACAATTTTAAGTTTTACAAGAAAGGAGATACAGCTTATGGATTATATTGTATTGGCTCTTGGGGTTGTGGCAGATAAAGACCTTTATTCATAAAGATGATTATTCCCAAAACATATAGTGACTAACCCCACTGCCACCACATACGGAGACTCGCAAAAGCGAGTCTCTTTTTTACATCTTGCGTCCGCGACGCTGTTGCTTCTTTTCGTCCTGCTTCTGCTGTTGGGGTGCAGTGGGTTGTGTCTGCCCAGACTTGAGAGGCTCCTTGATATACTTAGTAGCCTCATTGGTCTTGCCGTGATTATTTACGGCTACCTGCGTCTTGTGTTCTTCCGCCACAGCTTCGACCTTTCCCGTCCCTTGCTTCTTGTCAGGGTTCCATTTGTAGAAGCGTGGTCGATTCTGCTCTTTGTCCATACGGACATAGGCATTGAAGGGTTGCCCCTCTTTATCGATCATGTTTTTGAGGTAAAGTGTGCGACCGTTGTCTAAGGCTTCTCGATGCTTCTCTGACAGTTCTAGACCACAAAGCTTGCGAGGTGCCTTGCCTTGTTGACGATCTTGTCGCTGTTCCTGACGCTCTTTGAGACTCATATTCTCTCCGAAGATGAACTCAATGCCTTTTTTCTCTGCATTGACCTGAAGCGTAGCATCGAAGGACTTGCCACTCTTAGCGGTCATACCTTCTACTTTCACCGCTTTGCCCTCAACTAGATCTTTGTATTGTTGGTCAGAGAGCGTGACGCCTTTGATCTCTTGAGGAATGCTTACACGGTCGGCACGCAAAGCGATAATCTCGTTGGTCTGTGGGTCAATGGAGACGTAGGCTGCAAAAGGCTCTCCGCTCTTGGGTGTTACTTCAATGGTTTTACCGAGATTGGCTGTCGCGGGTAGTTGCTCCTTCTCTTCGGGTGAGAAGTTGTAGCCCATATAGGGATAGTCGAGCTGTGGCTCTTTACGCATAGCGTGTATGGCTAACCCGATATTGCCCTCATTATCTGTACGGAAGGCAAGGCGAGCCTCTGTGTAGATAGTTGTATCTTCTACGGGGATGGCTACGGTCACGAGGTTGCTCTTCTGCCAGTTGAGCATCTTCTATAGCTCACCATTCTGCTCTAACCGATCACGGGAGAGTCCGAGATTGTCGAGCATCTTCCAGTCTACCTTTTCTGCATCAATGGCTGTGCTCTTCTTCTGCTGTGGCAGATAGTCTTCAAAGGGTACACCGACCTCTGCCAACTGCTGTCTGCTTTCGGGAGTCTCTCGGCTTTGGAGCAGAGTACGCAGGTTATCTATGCCTTGCTCCACATTGTTCGCCACCACCTTGTATAGCCCGAAGTGGGAGGGGTTATTGAACTGCTTGAGAAAGTTGGTCATGAAGTTCTTCAGCAGTCCATCCTTGCTGTTGAACTTTAGAAATGCAGCCTGATTAGCTTCAAGAGGCTCAGTCGTTTTGAGCTTGCCCTTATCATCAATGCCCGAAACAATAGTGAGCTTCCCCGCTTCTTGCTGATTCTTTACCTCGGTGCGGTCCTCTAAGACCAGCACATAGTTGTCATTGCTATTTGCTTCCATAAATCACTCTATTTGATTTGAATAATACCTTTCAGATAGCAAATATATATGCAGGAATAATATGCGTGTCAGGCAAAGGAACTTATAGGAAAGCAAGGGAAATAATAGGCAATATAGATAAGATTGCGTACATTTGCAGGTGTAAAAGATGATGTTAAAAAGAGAATAACCAAAGCATGCAGGTGATAAATCGCATTAAAGTAGTATTAGCGGAGCAGAGACGAACCAATAAGTGGCTTGCTGAGCAACTAGGGAAATCAGAGAACACCATCTCAAAGTGGTGTTCCAATAAGGCACAACCATCCATTGAAACCCTTGTCGAAATAGCAGAAGTCATGGACGTTGAAGTGAGAACTCTCATATGCCCTTCCAAGATAGATAAAGAATGAACAAAAATCAGTTAGCCAGCAAGATATGGGCATCTGCCAATAAGATGCGTTCGAAGATAGAAGTCAATGAGTATAAGGACTATATACTCGGCTTTATCTTCTATAAATTCCTATCAGAGCAAGAGGTTAAATTCCTTTTGGAAGAGGGGTTTACTCCAAAGGATATTTCCGATGAAATTACCGAAGACCATCCTGAGAATGTGGACTGGCTTCAAAATCGTGTAGGTTATTTTATTACCTATGAAAACCTCTTGAAAACTGCGAACAACGAAAAGGCGACAGCACTATTTTGAGCGTCAAAAAGGAAAAAGCTTACGACTTTTCGAAGTAAGTCGAATGTTGTATAAGTATATGCACAAATACATTTTAGAGGGGTAAACATCATCTAGCAGTAGAAATATATGATACGAAGTTGTCGGAGTTGTTGCACAAGATAGCCAGAAACAACATTTGTGTACTTTGGAAAGGAACAACTATGATTACACATAGAAGAGTATAATTCTTATTGAATCCGTATGCTTAAGGGTGATAATCCCGTTCTAAAGCTCTATCATTCAATCTAAAGAGATCACACAGACATTTCATTATAACCATATAACTAGACCATTGATCATATGGCACGTATTTATTCTCTGAAAATAAACAACTACCGAGGCATACAAGACTTCTATCAAGAGTTTGGAGATACAAATTGTGTGTGTATTGTCGGCAGAGGAGATTCTGGCAAAACCACAATATTGGAAGCCATTAAGGCAGTTTTATCCCCTGCGTGGAACTTCAACTTCACTGATATAGATTTTTACAATACTGATGTAGAAAATCCTATCATCATAGAAGCAGTGGTATTCAATCTCCCTAACGAACTACGAAAAATCAACAAGTACGGGACTCATTGTCAAGTCATAAAAGGAGGAAAGCTAATAAATAACCTAGTATCAGATGATCAAGATTCGTCTCCTGAGGATCTCGCATTAAAAGTACGACTTTATGTGGATAAGACATTAGAGCCAAAATGGTCTATTGTATCTGATCGTCCTAACTTAGAGGAAATGCCCATTAGTGCCAAAGACAGAAGCCAATTTAATATGCTTATGGTCTCAGATACTTCAGATGCACATTTCTCATTTCGGAAAGGCTCCCCTTTGTTTTCTCTGGTTTATAGTAAGTTGGCGGGCGAATATGATGATTTTAATGCAGTGACCACATCAATCCTAAGAAGTGCATATAATGAGTTGCAAAAAACTCCTTTAAGCGCATTTAATGACTGTCTTGATGGTTTATTGGATAATATAAATGAAGTTGGGCTTGATTTGAAGGGACTTCAAGCGAAGTTTGAATACAATCCTTATGCATACAACGAAAGTGGAATCACCTTACATAACGACTCTATTCCATTTCGACTATATGGAAAAGGAGCAAAAAGACTCTTGTCTGTAACATTGCAAAATAGCAATGAGGAGAGTGAGGGAATTCTCTTAGTTGATGAAGTAGAGCAAGGATTAGAACCAGACAGAGCTAAAAACCTAACTCAAATTCTGATAGGACACTCAGGATTAGGACAGGTATTTATGACAACACATTCTCGTGATGTTATAGTAGAACCAAAGCCTAATCAAATTTTCCTTATGCGGTCAGGTGCAAAAACCTTACAGTCATTTCCTAAAGATATACACAAAATCATAGAGCTTCAGCCTGAAGGGATCTTTGCGAAAAGAATAATCTGTTGCGAGGGAAAAACAGAAGTTGGAATCATACGAGCTTTTGACAAACAGAACAACCATAAATTTGCCTCTAAAGGAATAGTTCCTATTGACTGTGGAGGCAATGACTTGTTTTATCTAAGAGCTTTACAATTCAACTCGGCAGGCTATGAGACACTGGTTTTTTGTGATAATGACAATGAAAATAGGAAAATCCTAGAAAGGAAGTCAGAGGCAGAAAATGCAGATATTCCAATTTCAATTTGCGAAAGGGGCAACTCTATTGAACAGCAAATTTTCAATGATTTACCCTGGGAAGGCGTTCTCCAACTCATTGATTATTTAGAAGACAATGATTGTAATGTGAATTGGCCAATTAATGGATATGAGAATTTTGACAAGATCCGGAAGGCTAGTATAGATAGCCAACAATACATTAGAAGAATACTTGGCGACCAAGCAAAAAGTAAGTTGGCTTGGTTTAAAGAAATTGAAGGAGGTGAATGTCTTGGCAAAGTATGGTTTGACTCCCTTGAGGAGATGGATAGAGACAAGTCCCTTTACTATCAATATCGAGAAATAATGGACTGGGTAAATAATGGATATTAATTTTGACTTGCTTTCTAACGCTGAAAAAATAGCTGTTCTAAGCAAACCATATATTATGATTGAAGCTCCTGCAGGCTTCGGAAAAACTCATACTATTTGTGAATGTATAGAACTATTGCCAGATGATCAAACCCAATTAATTCTAACACACACTCATGCTGGAATTGCTTCTCTTCAACAAAAACTCGAAAGTAGAGGAGTACCCCATCATAAATACAGCATAGAAACCATCACAGGACTTGCCCAAAGAGTAGTCTTGTCATTTCTGATGAATAAACCCACCTACAATCAAAATGACGGAACTAACTATTTTCCATATATCATTCAAACAGCAACGGCTATAATGGATTCTTGTCTTATCAAAAGCATGTTTACCTGTAACTTTAATGGGATGTTTGTAGATGAATATCAAGATTGCACTAATGACATGCACAATTTTCTAATGAAATTCATCAATCTCTTTCCAATAAGAGTACTTGGAGATGAGTTGCAAGGCATCTTCAATTTCGGAAATAATAAAACCGTTAATTTTAGTCAATTGAAGAAAGTCGAGAAATATCAGCTATCTACTCCTTGGAGGTGGAGAATTGATGGCAACAACAGAAAGTTGGGTGAATGGATTCTACATGCTCGCAAAGCCCTAACAAACAAAAGTAAATGTATTAATATACCATTCAAAAATTATGAAAGCTACGGTGTATATTGCTATGCTACTCCAGGCTGGCAAGAAAAAATAGAGTTAATCAAACAGTTCTTATCTGATGCGGAAAAAGAAGAGATGAGTATTCTTATCCTAACATCAACCTTTCTAAATGCAAATAAGAGAGCTCAGCTAAAAGCAATTATAGATCAAAAGAATTCAATTGCCCTTATTGAACCCTTTGATGAACAATCCTATTACCAAACGACCTTGTCTATTGACAATATTGTCAATAGACAGACATGCGAACCCCATAGTTTCATCAAGATACTTTCTGAGCTTTCCTTTACATCAAAATCCATAAATGAATGGTTCAACAAAAATGGCAATCTCATCCAAAAAAGACAGCGAACACCGCTTTGCGATACATTCTCAACAATGACAAGTGAAATACACAGCAACCCATCATACAAAAACATTTATGACTTCTTGAACTTTTTCAGATTTACTGCTAAAGGTAAATGTTTGCGCCACAATCTTTTCCACCAAGTAATAAAGTCCCTTGACCTAGCTCATCAAAATGGGACAACTGCCTTAGAGGAAATGACTACACTAAAAAACAAAGAAAGAAGAATGGGGAGAAAAGCAGAAATGGCAAATATAGGCACAACCCTTCTCACAAAAGGGCTAGAATATGACATAGTTATTATTGCAAATTCTGAAGAATTAAAAGACCGCAACAACTTCTATGTAGCTATTTCTCGAGCATGTAAGAAGCTTTATATTTTGTCTACCGAGAACAAGTTTTCTGTTATGTAATTCATTCTTTATTGAGGTGAGAGAGTGAGGGGGTCGGATTTGATGCGAGTGATTTCGCTGTCCTCGAGGGCGAGGACTTCTTGTTTGACTTGGCGGTAGTTGGCTTCGATGGCTTCCTGGAGACTGTCGGAGCCATTTTCGTTTGCAAAGTCTGCTATGATGGTGATAGGATGGTAAGCTTTCGTTTCAGCAGAGACCCTGGCAACATCCACAACGATTTCTGCGTGGAAGATTTTCTGATCGATGCGTTCATCGAAATTGCCTGAGACAGCCCCAACGAACATACCTTGTGTAAGGTTGCTAATCTTACTTGCAGGAATCAAGCTATCCATCTGCATAGATATAGATGTGGACTTGTCGTTACGATTGATGGTCATGGACTGCCGCTGCTGAAGCACTTTGCCGAAACGCTCGGAAAGCGTCTTACCCGTTTCTCCCACTACTTGTCCACTAAAAATATTACCCACAGTGTTCTGTATCACCTTACTCTCTTTATCACCATAATCGCGGGTCAGCTGAGAGAAGTCCTGAAAGCATAGACACACAGCGACCTTGTTACTACGAGCTGTGGCTGTGGCTATCAGGTTATCAAGACCACGAAGGTAGATGGTCGGCAGCTCATCTATAATCACCGAGCTTTTAAGTTGATGCTTCTTATTGATGAGCTTCACAATGCGACTATTGTAGAGCCCGAGCGCAGCCGAATAGATGTTCTGTCGGTCGGGGTTGTTCCCTACCACAAGCACTTTCGACTCATTAGGATTGTTGATGTCTAAAGAGAAGTCATCACCCAATACAATGCTGGTGAAATCATTCTTGACAAAGGAATCTTCGCTGATGCTATCTGCCCCTGCAACTGGTCTTGTGCTCCACCCTCCCAAGCGTCCATAAAAGGAGAAAGGTAGTTCGCCAGCTCATCGTAAGAGGTAAGTATCGGGAATATCTGGGCATACGGTCGATTCAAGAATTCTATGGCATGTGGAAAGGTGCAATACTTCCCCTCCTCGTATATCTTCAAAAACCAAATGATAGCTGCAAGCAAGATAATTGGAGACTCTACGAAGAAATCACCCTGCTTCTGAATCCAGGAGCGGTTCAGATTGAGCATGATGGTGTAGGCACTCTCGTATGCATCTGATATATTCGTCATAAAGGCTGGATTGATGGGATTACAGCGATGCGACTTACGAGGGTCATAAAAGTTTATCACAAAGAACTGTGGTCGTACCTTATAAGCATCCAAATGGGTACGTAAATGGTTATAGGCAATCTCCGATAAGTCAGGGGACTTGTAGTCGTAGATGTATACCGCAAAGCCTTTCTCAATCTGCTGCTTGATGTAGTTATTCACGATAGCGAAAGACTTGCCCGAGCCAGGCGTACCCAAGACCATTGAAGCTCGAAACGGATTGACCACATTGATCCAGCCATTGTTCCATTTCTTCTTGTAGTAAAAGCGTGTCGGCAGATTGACCGAGTACTCGTTCTCCATCAGTCTCGTCTCCTGCATAAAACTCTCATTCTCCGTATTGAACACATCGTCCATTAGATTGTTTTTCAGCAGGCGACTCATCCATACGCCAGCCATCAGCAGGCAGATATACCCCACAGAGACTGTGAAGATGTATAGCGAAGCTGCACCAACGACTCCAATCGGAAGTGCCAGCAGCCACCAATTGAGGAAGAAAAGTACAAACCCAATTGCTAAGACCGTCCAAATCTTAGCCCAAGTAATCTTCTCTTCCTTTACACCACGAGTTCCTAAGCAAGAAAGAGTACACAAAAGAGCTTCGTCCATAGAATCGAGGAGAAGAGCCCCGCTGTCCGTTGAAAGTTCATCAGAATCTTATCTAGTACCGAAAGCGTCAAGCTCCAAGAGTGGAATGCTTCGTAGCAAAACCAGTAACAGTTAACGAGGAGGAATAGTACAGAGATCCCTCTCATAAAGTCCATAATCTTGCCCAATGCTCTCAAATCATCTTCTTGTGCCATAATCCATCTACAGACAGTTTCTTTTTGCAACGGTCTCATTGTAGCAAATATACATTGAGGAGGAGTACAGGCGAAGATTGCATTAAATCATAGGATATATGGGGAGTTTCGGGGAAAGATTGATGCCCTTTTCTTGATATATATGAGCTTTACACCAGACTCTATCCACTCAAAAACAACTGAGATCACTTGACTCTCGCAAATCAATCGAAACGAATTGATTTCTAAAATTCAATCGGATTTGATTGATTGGAGAATTGTTGTTACCTTTGTTAGGCACAAGAATAGATGTCGTCATATGAAATTAAGAGGGGTGATAACAGGAGATGTAGTTGGTTCTTCTAAAATAATAGGCGAATCAAGAGATAAATTGCTTCTTTCTATAGGAGAAATTATTGACAATTGTAAGAAAAAGGACTCATTGTTAAGGATGGAGTTTTATAGAGGAGATAGCATTCAGATTATTTCGTCTCATCCTGAAACAATGGCTCATCTATCTGTGTTGCTCAGATCAAAGGTTAAAAGTTGCTCACCTCAACGTAATGATCTATGGGACATACGTTTATCAATAGGAATCGGTGATGTTTCATATAGTTCTGAAAAAGTAGCTACATCAGATGGAGAGGCATTTCAACTATCTGGACGGAATCTAGACAGCATAGGCAAAAGGAGACTCACTGTAACCACGATCTGGGATGAAGTCAATGAAGAACTCGAATTAAGCACCGCATTCTTAGATGCCCTTATTACTGATTGGACAAAGTCTCAGTCGGAAATGATTTGGAACTATTTTCTGAACCCAGAAAAAACTCAAGCAGAAATAGCCCAGTTACTGGAAACTTCCACTCAAAATGTAAGTGGTCAATTGATTAAAGCCAAATACAAATTAGTCGAATTATATATCAATCGCTTTCAGGAACTCATAATATCCCACAATTCATCAAAGGCATGATTTATTTATTCAAACTGTTATTTGCACATATAATAGCAGATTTTCTGCTTCAACCCTCCACTATGGTTAATGCGAAACAGAGTAAGAGTTGTTATACCTCTTCTCTTGCATTATTGATTCATAGCCTAATACACGCCGTTCTTGCTTATGTCATAATTGCTATATGGTCAAATTGGTTGATCCCTTTAGTCGTTTTTCTTAGCCACCTTATCATAGACTCAATAAAGATTAAGGTTCCCCAATGTGGTATTATTACTAAGTCTAAAGCTACGCTCTTTATCATAGATCAGTTGGCACATATATTGGTGCTGGGTCTACTCAGCTATTTCATATTCCTAAAACCAGATAAAATCCTTGATATGGATCAATTATTCAACAATCTCAATCTTTGGATAATAGCGATGTCATACTTACTCGTATTAAAACCATCATCTATTCTGCTAAGACAATTTCTCGAAAGATGGACACCTTCAAAGGGAACTGAAAGTGAAGAATATGACTGTTGGGAGGATAATAATAGTCTACAATCTGCTGGCGTTTGGATTGGCTACATAGAAAGGGTTATGATATTGACCTTTAGTTTTCTCAATTATTTTGAAGGTATTGGCTTTTTATTGGCAGCGAAATCAATCTTTCGTTTTGGGGATCTAAAAGAACCCTCAGAGGTCAAGCATACAGAATATGTACTCGTAGGAACATTAGCTAGCTTTGCGATTGCGACCATTATTGGAGGAATAGCTTTCACACTTACTCGTATATAAGATAAGACTTCTCGTATATAGTTTAACCACAAATAAAGAGCTGCAACCTCCATAAGTCGCAAAAAACTTTCGCTCTTGCAATATCACACTTGTAACACTGATGTCTAATACATCTTCACGCCACATTGTAGGTGTTCTGAAGTATTATGACGAAATCATCGATGTTTTCCTTTGAGCCGAATACGATTTTGTCTGCGAAGCTTCCGTTGCCAAGCCGCCTCTTTCCAATCATCATTGCTACTCCCGAGTGGAAGGTCCCCGACAATATCATCTTCCAGCTCATCGACAAGGTTGTCTCCATCGTCCGCATCTGACTGTAACGGTTGAACAGTTGGGACTTCTTTCAATTGAGAAGAAGAAGTGCCATACAATGTTTCATCCATTAATGGATTGTAGGTCGGGTTGGAGAGGTAGGTATTAAATGTATTGGCCGAGTACCCCTTGCCTAGTCGAGAGCCATTGAGTGCAATGCCATTCGCATCGTCTATGAACGTAATATCATAGATACGCCCGCTCTCATTCTTTCGGAGAACTATTCGCAAGCCTTGTTTTTGGCTAATTCGCATTTTGATGTGCTGGGATGGGGCGTAAAAAGAGATTACCTTTGTTGAGGAGACAACAGATAGTAGATGAGGAAGTAGTTAGAGCATATGGAAACAGCAGAGATAAGGGAGTTGATTTCGGCCTTTGTCCCGGAGGAGATCCTCCGGGACTTCGAGCTGAAGGAGGTGAAAAAGGAGTGCGGGGTATACCGGCTCTATATGGACGAGAAGGACGACGAGAGCCATTATCCCCCTGAGCTGTCGGAGGCGAAGGAGGTGGTCCGATGCGGCTACATGAATCCCTGCGAGATCCAGACCTTCCCCATAGCCGGTCGCGAGGC
>NZ_AQWR01000041.1 GCF_000375645.1 Porphyromonas bennonis DSM 23058 = JCM 16335
TTCTGTCTCCTCCCGACCAAAAATGCAGACTATGAGACTCTCCACCAGATTAGCCTTGACTCAGCAAGAGCCCTGAAACACCACGGCAGGGGTGACGCATTTGAGCCTTAAAGCAAAGAAGTGATAATCCCTGTCGCTGTGCAATCCTGTCGACTGATCCCAGCCCTGCTGCTACCGCATGCCGATCCCGCAGGGGCGAAGCCCCGGAGGGATCATCGCTTTTTAGACCGGGTGTCGAGGCACGAAGTGCCGATGACCCCGGGAAACGATGACGCATTCAAGGTATACGACCCCGCCAGGGTGTCGCACATACCAGTCAGTCAATCAGTGCGACACCCTAACGGGGTCGCAGGATCGCTTGCAATGCCTGATCCCCGGGTCGTCGGGGCTACGCCCCTTGACCCGGGTCTAAAAAGCGGGCACCCCTGTCGGGGTGCATCGTTCACCACTCTTCACAATGAGTTGAATGGTTTCTGTACCACTCAAATGCGTCACCCCTGAACACCACGGGGGAGGCGTCCGGGCAGTCGGCGAAAAGTGGTACCTTTGTGACCTATATAATATAAGGTATACAGATCATGAGTCAGGATAATAGTCACTTCAAGCGAACTCTCATCACCGCCGCGCTGCCCTACGCCAATGGGCCGGTGCACATCGGTCACCTCGCCGGCGTCTACGTGCCGGCAGACATCTACGCCCGCTACTTGAGACTGCGCGGACGGGAGGTGCTCTTTGTCTGTGGCTCCGATGAGCATGGTGTGCCGATCACCCTTCAGGCCAAGAAGCGGGGCATCACCCCGCAAGAGGTGGTAGACCAGTTCCATGGGATCATCAAGAAGTCCTTTGAGGACTTCGGGATCTCCTTCGACATCTATTCCCGCACCTCGTCCAAGACCCACGAGGAGACGGCATCCGCCTTTTTCCGCAAGCTCTATGATGACGGGAAGTTTATCAAGCAGACGACCGAGCAGTACTACGATGAGGAGGCGGGAGAGTTCCTCGCCGACCGATACATCGTCGGCACCTGCCCCCGCTGTGGCAATGAGGAGGCCTATGGCGATCAGTGCGAGAAGTGCGGCTCTGAGCTGAGCCCAGATGAGCTGATCAACCCCCACTCCAAGCTGAGCGGCGCCACCCCGGTGAAGCGCCCGACGACCCACTGGTACCTCCCGCTCAATGACTATCAGGACTGGCTCTCCAAGTGGATCCTCGAGGAGCACAAGGAGTGGCGCCCCAACGTCTACGGTCAGTGCAAGAGCTGGCTCGATATGGGGCTGAAGCCTCGCGCCGTGAGCCGCGACCTCTCGTGGGGCATCCCGGTGCCGGTCGAGGGGGCTGAGGGGAAAGTGCTGTACGTCTGGTTTGACGCCCCGATCGGCTACATCTCCAACACCCGTGAGCTGCTCCCCGATAGCTGGGAGACATGGTGGAAGGACTCCTCGACGAGGCTGATCCACTTCATCGGGAAAGACAATATCGTCTTCCACTGCATCGTCTTCCCAGCCATGCTTAAGGCTGAGGGCTCCTTTATCCTCCCCGACAATGTGCCCTCCAATGAGTTTCTCAATCTCGAGGGCGACAAGATCTCGACCTCCAAGAACTGGGCCGTCTGGCTCAATGAGTACCTCGAGGACTTCCCCGGCAAGCAGGACGTCCTGCGCTATGTGCTGACCGCCAACGCTCCGGAGACCAAGGACAACGACTTCACGTGGGAGGACTTCAAGTCCCGCAACAACAGCGAGCTGGTCGCCATCCTTGGTAACTTCGTCAATCGCGCGATGGTGCTCACGCGGAAGCACTTTGACGGAAAGGTGCCTGCCGCCGAGCTGACGGACGAAGACAAGGAGGTGCTCAGCAAGATGAGGGAGATCCGCGAGGAGACCGCCCGACTGCTGGAGGACTTCCACTTCCGTGACGCTCAGCGTACCGCCATGGAGCTGCCCCGACTGGGGAATAAGTACCTCGCCGACCTCGAGCCGTGGAAGGTGATCAAGACAGACCGCGAGCGTACCGGGACGATCCTCAACGTAGCCCTCCAGATCGCCGCCAATAGTGCGCTGCTCCTCGAGCCCTTCCTCCCCTTCTCGATGGCGAAGCTCCGCCGCATGCTCGCTATGGACGAGCAGGTCGACTGGGAGGCGATCGGTGAGACTAATCTCCTCAAGGCGGGACACCAGCTGGGTAAGACCGAGCTGCTCTTCGATAAGATTGAGGATGATCAGGTAGAGGCACAGAAGCAGAAGCTCCTCGCTGCCAAGGCAGCCACACTAGCAGCCAAGGAGGCAGAGGCAGCGGCTCATCTCTCTGTGGACCCGATCGATGAGGAGATCCCCTTCGATGACTTTGAGAAGATCGATATCCGTGTCGCCACCGTACTGGAGTGCGAGCGTGTACCGAAGTCCAAGAAGCTCCTTCGCTTCAAGCTCGATGATGGTCTCGGCGGTCGACAGATCCTCTCCGGACTTGCCGGCTACTACGAGCATCCGGAGGAGCTGGTAGGTAAGCAAGTGCTCTTCCTCGCCAATATCGCCGGCCGTAAGATGATGGGACTCGAGAGCAATGGCATGATCCTGAGCGCTGTAGAGCCCGATGGCACGCTCTCTGTAGCGACCACCTCCAAGGAGGTCCGCCCGGGCAGCCGACTCTCGTAATCATGTCCTCGACAGCCCTTCTCCTCTCCGGCGGTGTCGACAGCTCCGTCGCAATGGTTCGTCTCCTCGAGCAGGGGATAAGGCCTGACCTCTTCTACATCCGCATCGGGGCGAAGGAGGAGGGCTATGCCGGTTGTCCGGCGGAGGATGATGAGGTGATCGTCCGGATCTTAGCGCGGAAGTACGATCTCCCGCTCGAGATGATCGATCTCCACCGGGAGTACTGGGACCATGTGGTCGGCTACCTGCTGGAGTCGGTGCGGAGGGGTCTGACGCCTAATCCGGACATGATGTGCAATAGGTGGATCAAGTTTGGCGCCTTTGACAGCTACACCGGATCCACCTACGACCATATCGCCACGGGACACTACGCCCGCAAGGAGACGATCGACGGACGAGACTACCTCGCCACAGCGGTCGACCCGGTGAAGGATCAGACCGACTTCCTTGCACAGATCACCTACCCGCAGCTCCATAAGGCGCTCTTCCCGATCGGGGATCTCCCCAAGGAGCGGCTCCGAGCCATCGCTGAGGAGCATCACTTGGTCACTGCCCACCGGGACGACAGCCAGGGGATCTGCTTCCTCGGCAGGATCGACTACGACGACTTCCTCCGGGAGCACCTAGGGGAGAGGGTCGGCCCGATCGTGGAGCTAGAGACGGGTCGCGTGCTGGGCGAGCATAAGGGCTTCTGGTACCACACCATCGGGCAGCGGAAGGGGCTCGGTCTGAGTGGCGGTCCCTGGTACGTGATCCGGAAGGATGTGGCGACAAATACGATCTTCGTCAGTCGAGGCTTCGACACAGCGATGCAGTACAGCGACCTGATCCGGCTGGGGGCGATGAACTATATCTCCGGCGATCCGATGCCCAAGGGGGCGAGCGAGATGCCGGTGACCCTTAAGGTACGCCATACGCCCGACTTCACTCGTGGACTGCTCCGTCGCCACGCCGACGGGAGCCACAGCGTGCTCGCCGAAGAGCCGATCCAAGGGGTGGCAGCGGGGCAATTCTGCACCCTCTACGACACCGAGGAGCACCTCTGCTACGGGAGCGGAGTGATCGCCGAGGGGCTTCAGAGAGACTCTCAGGATAAGATTCCGCAGGAAAAACCTTAATTTTTATCAGAAAAGGAGTACCTTAGTACACAGAATAAGAATATATCACTCATATAGTATCAAAAACCGGATATGAAACGTATCAATACCATTCTGGCTATCGCCATGACGCTGGTGCTCTCTCTCGGGCTCACCGGATGCGGCAAGTCTTCGCCCAAGGATGTCGCCAAGGAGGCTGTCGAGGCTCAGCTCAAGGGCGACCTGCAAGCCTTCTACAACCTCCTCTGCGAGGCGGACCAGACCACGATGACGTACGACAACTTCATGACCAAGTACGTCATACCTAAGGATGCACAGTCACTTTTCGACCTAGTACCGGAGACCCGCGAATCGCTGAAGGCAACAGGCTTCAAGGAGATCGTGAATGGCGAGACCGCCACCGTCACCTATGTCCTCACCGTGCCCAATATGGACAAGATCATCAAGGAAACCATCAGCCTCGAGATCCTGCAGCAGATGATGGCGAAGGGCAAGCGAATGAGCTCACTCTCCGACCTCCCCGATGAGATGAAGGAGAATATCAAGCAGTACCTCGCTAAGAACGATATCCCCACCCTTGAGGTCCCTCAGACGATGAATCTCGTGCGGGAGAATGACAACTGGCGGGTCAATCTGAATCTCCGTGACGCTCTCGACCTCGGTCGCATGCCGGCCCCCTTTGTCCTCAAGTGACCTCCGGGCCCGAGCAGGGACAACTATCCGTGCGGGGAGGGGATGACAATCTCTCACCACAAACTAGCTAGGAACCAAACCATGGCAAATAAACCAACTATTGAGTCCAAGCCCTACGTCATAGGGATCGACCTCGGTGGCACCAACACAGCCTTCGGGATCGTAGACGCGCGAGGAAATATCCTCCGCACCAGCTCCATAAAGACCGGTAAGCACCTCGACATCAAGGACTACATCAAGGACCTCGGGGTGGCTATCCGTGATCTGGTCGAGATCGACCTGACGATGGACAAGATCTTCGGTATCGGAATCGGAGCTCCCAACGGAAATTACTTCAATGGCTCGATCGAATTTGCCCCCAATCTCCCCTGGAAGGATAAGATCCCACTCGCCGGTCTGCTCGAGAAGGAGCTGCAGATACCGGTCGTCCTCACCAATGACGCCAATGCGGCTGCCATCGGAGAGATGACCTATGGTGCGGCTCGAGGTATGAAGGACTTCATCGAGATCACTCTCGGCACCGGTGTCGGTAGCGGCATTGTCGTCGGGGGCGAGCTGGTCTACGGGCACGATGGCTTCGCCGGCGAGGTGGGTCACACCGTGATCCGCCGCAATGGTCGCACCTGCGGCTGTGGCCGTCAGGGATGCCTCGAGACCTACACCTCCGCCACGGGGGTGGCTCGCACCGCACGCGAGTACCTGTCGATCCGTGAGGATGACTCCCTGCTCCGCGACCTCGACCCGGCGGAGATCACCTCCAAGGATGTCTTTGATGCCGCCATGAAGGGCGACAAGCTGGCGATCCAGATCTTCGAGAATACCGGTACGATCCTCGGTGAGGCGCTCGCTGATGCAGTCGCCTACACCAGCCCAGAGGCGATCATCCTCTTCGGCGGTCTCACCCACGCCGGAGACCTGCTCCTCAAGCCGACACAGCGCGCTATGGAGGAGAACCTTCTCAATATCTATAAGGGCAAGGTGAAGATCGTCTTCAGTGAGCTGAAGGAGAATGACGCCGCCATCCTCGGTGCCGCAGCCATGGGCTGGGAGGCAACACACCTCCACCCGGACAGCGTCTATATGGCCAACGCCGAGGTGTAACCGCGGCAGCGTCCCCAAGTACTACAGCGGTGGAGCAGGGTTATGACCTTGCTCCACCGCTTTTTTTATTCCCATAAAAATCAGAGCGGATGAGCCCTCACACTAAACCCGGTATTAGAGATCACTAAACCCGATATTAGGGATCACTAATATCGGGTTTAGATAATTCCCATGACGGGCCGGGATGTCGCTCCCGGGATTCAGCGCCGTGGAGAGCTTAAATAATCGTACATTTGAGGTATGAAGAAGAATAAGAAAGATGCTATAATCGTCCTCTCGGGCGGTCTCGACAGTGTCACTTTACTGCACGACAAGCAAGATGAGATCGCCCTGGCCGTAACCTTTGACTACGGCAGCAATCACAACGCTCGCGAGATCGCCTGTGCGAAACGCCACTGTGCCGCACTCGGTATCGAGCACTTAGTGATCCCGCTCCACTTCATCAAGGAGTACTTCCACTCCTCCCTCATCGAGGGAGCGGAGGCGATCCCGGAGGGATCCTATGATGAGGAGAATATGAAGTCCACGGTCGTTCCCTTCCGCAACGGAATCATGCTCTCCGTCGCCTGCGGGCTGGCAGAGAGCCGGGAGCTGAGCCGAGTCATGCTCGCCAATCACTCCGGTGACCATACGATCTACCCCGACTGCAGACCCGACTTCATCCGAGAGATGAGCGGGGCCATGCGTGCCGGGACCTTCAATGGCGTCACCATCGACGCGCCCTACACGCTGATCACCAAGTCAGACATTGTCCGTCGTGGTGCAGAGCTGGGCGTGGACTACAGTGACACCTACTCCTGCTATAAGGGGGGAGAAAAGCACTGCGGCAAGTGCGGCACCTGCGAGGAGCGACGCGAGGCCTTCCGTGAGGCCGGCATCACCGACCCAACCACCTACGAGACTAAGTAGATGAAGAAATCCAGTACGACAGAGCAGCGCATACTGCTGACTCTGGTTCTCCCCTATCAGACCTCTCACGAGAGACAGACCCTTGTCTGTATGATGGGGGCCGAAAGGCTCCCGATGGAGGAGCGATCGGCAGGGCTCTGGACCCTCGACCTGCCCCTTTCCATCCGCAGCCACAAGGAACTGCGCTACAGCTACAGAGTGGAGGAGGAAGGGGATATCGTCGCTGTGGAGGCTCCTATGCCCCATACCATTCGCCTGAGAGCAACGGAACCGAAGACGACACCTCTCAACGTGGTAATCCGCGACCGGTGGATCGCCCCCTCGCCCGCACATCGGCTAATGAGTCCTCCCCTCTGCGGGCTGCTCGGGCTGACTGACCGGACTAAGGAGCCGATGGCTGCGCTCGACTGTCACCGCGGTGAGGCGATCGCCTTCCTGAGGCAGGAGATCTACGATGGTGAGCTCTTCCTCGTGGGCTCTGCAACGGAGGCGGGAGCGTGGGACCCGATGCACGGCATCCCCCTCCGCGCCTGTCGCCACTGCTACACACTATCCATGGAGGGACTCCCGGCGATGGAGTACAAGGTGGTTCTCCGCAGGCGGGATGGATCAATACTCTGGGAAGAGGGACCCAATAGAGTCTACCGACCGGAGGAGAGGCGCTCCCTCACGCTCACCTTTGTCGACGAGCCAACTCTTCAGCCCACCTGGGAGCGAAGGAGTATCGAGGGGACGGTGGCACCACTCTTTGCCCTCCGCACGGAGCGGTCCTATGGTATCGGCGATTTTGGCGATGCGGTGGACTTCGTCCGCTACCTTGCCGAGCTGGGACAGCATATCTACCAGATGCTCCCCTTCTACGACACCA
Organism: Porphyromonas bennonis DSM 23058 = JCM 16335; assembly: GCF_000375645.1. Taxonomy (GTDB): domain Bacteria; phylum Bacteroidota; class Bacteroidia; order Bacteroidales; family Porphyromonadaceae; genus Porphyromonas_A; species Porphyromonas_A bennonis. The sequence goes on from NZ_AQWR01000041.1 coordinate 7,320, forward strand.
CTTTTACACGTACCCCGCTCGACTCCTATCCCTACAACGCCATCACCACCTACGGGCTTGATCCCCTTTACCTCGATGTGCGCAGACTCCCTGGGTACGACGAGGCACCGCTCAGGCGGCGCTGGGAGGGTCGAGCTACCGAGCTCAATGCCCTGCCTCGGGTCGACTACCTATCCGTCCGGGAACTCAAGCGCGAGGTGATCGACTACTGCTACGATCGGGCTGATGATCAGACGATGGAGAATGTGAGGGAATTTATGTCCCGGGAGGGGGACGATCTGCTCGCTTACTGTCTCTTCTGCGTCCTTAGGGATCGACAGCCGGGGACGCCGGTCACCGATTATGCAGACTACGAAACGATCCGGGAGGAGTACCTCAGGACGAGGACTATCCAGGGAGCACAGGCGGAGCGGGAGGTGCTTCGGTACGCCTTCATCCAGTGCTTCTTGTACGACCAATTGGGCAGGCTGACGGAGACCGCCCACCGGCATGACGTCCTGATCAAGGGCGACCTGCCGATCGGCGTGGGAAGAAATAGCGTCGACGTCTGGGTCGCTCCGCACCTCTTCCACCTGGACAAGGAGGCTGGCGCACCGCCTGACTTCTTCTCCGCCGATGGGCAGGACTGGGGCTTCCCCACCTACGACTGGGAGGCGATGGCAGCGGAGGACTTCCGCTGGTGGCGTCACCGCTTTGCCGTGATGGAGCGCCACCTTGATGCGATCCGCATAGACCATATCCTTGGCTTCTTCCGCATCTGGAGTATCCCGGAGAGTAGCTCCGATCAGCGTCAGGCACACTATGTTCCGGCACTCGGCTACCGACCGGATGAGGTGCAGGGTGTGGAGAAGCTCTGTGCTAAGGACGAGCGAGGGCTGTATCACCCATCGCCCTCGCCGGAGCTCTATCCGGACTTTGGTCCCCTAAGCGCCGAAGCAAAGCAGCTGATCCTCTACCTCCGGGAGGAGTACCACCACCACCGCAATGAGGAGCTCTGGCGCCGAACCGCCATCAAGCGTCTCCTCGGAGCCACCTCAGAGACCGCCATGCTCCTCTGCGCCGAGGATCTGGGGAGTCTCCCGGGGAGCATGCGCGAGGTGATGGACACCTTCGAACTGCTCTCCCTCGAGGTGGTGCGGATGGCGAAGAAGCCCTGGTGCCCCTTTGCCCACCCTCATGACCTCCCCTACCTCAGCGTAGGCTCCACGTCGACCCACGACACCAGCACACTACGCGCCTGGTGGCACTCGCTCGATCACTACATGAGGTGCGAGATCGGTGCCGCTTACGGTTGTGCGGACGACCCCACACCGGCGGGTCTGATCCGCGCCCTGAGACGACTTGCCCCGTCGGTTCTGCTGGTTCTGCCGATGCAGGACTGGTGGACGCTGACCGGATACGGTTCGGAAGTGGCACCGGAGGAGGAGCAGATCAATCACCCCGAGGATCCCAAGCAGATCTGGGACTATCGGATGCCCGGTACGATTGCGGAGCTACCGCGTTCCTTAGAGTAAAGAAAAGTATGAGTACAAAGAGACTTCTATCCACCGCAGCACTCGGAGCACTATCCCTATCAGCGGCTGCCCAGATGCGCCCCAATGTCGTATTCTTCATGGTGGACGACCTCGGCATCGGTGACATCGGTGCCTATGGTCAGAGATTCATCCCGACGCCCGGTCTGGACAGCCTCGCCCGGGCGGGTATGACCTTTACGCAGGCCTACGCCGGCTGCTCCGTCAGTGCCCCATCCCGCGGATCACTCCTCACCGGTCGCCACACCGGACACGCCTTTATCCGAGGGAATAAGGACACTCCCAATCCCGACGGACACACCTACGACCATCCCCTCGCCGATGGTGAGGTGACCCTCGCCGAGATGCTGAGGGATGCCGGCTACGACACCGCCTGTATCGGGAAGTGGGGTCTGGGCGGACCCGGCACCGAGGGCGCACCGACGCGACAGGGCTTTGACTACTTCTATGGCTACCTCGGTCAGCTCAACGCCCACCGACACAGACCGGAGTTTCTCCATGAGGGAGAGACGCTGGTCCCGCTGGACGGGAAGACCTACGCACAGGATCTGCTGATGGATCATGCTGTCGATTTCCTCAGAGACAGGGAGCGGAAGGAGCGCCCCTTCTTCCTCTACTTCACCCCCGCCCTACCGCATGCGGACCTGGATGCGGAGGAGGATGATCGGAAGCCCTTTGAGGGAAAGTTCTGCGAGCGCCCCTTCGAAGGCAATTGGTACCGCGCTGAAGCGCAGCCTAAGGCAACCTATGCCGGTATGGTTCGCCGGATCGACAACGATGTACGGCGGATGATGGAGGTACTTCAGGAGGAGGGACTGGCGGAGAATACCCTCTTTATCTTCACCTCAGACAATGGTCCGCACGAGGAGGGCGGGCACGATCCTTACTTCTTTGACGGCAATGGTCCCTATCGCGGTCTTAAGCGTGCCCTCTACGAGGGGGGGGTACGGACACCCCTCATCGCTGTGTGGCCTCAGGTGATCAAGCCCGGTAGTACGTCCTACCACATGCTCGCCTTCTGGGACGTGATGCCGACCCTGCAGGAGCTCTCCGGCGCCGCTCCTCAGACTCAGTCTGACGGGATCTCCTTCCTTCCCACCCTTACCGGTCGAGGCGAACAGCCGGAGCACCCGTATCTCTACTGGGAGTTTCATGAGGAGGGCGGACGTCAGGCGGTCCGCATGGGGCAGTGGAAGCTGATCCGACAGCAGGTCAAGGACGCCACCCGGACGCACGATGAGCTCTTCAATCTCTCTGCGGATCCCGGTGAACTGCGCGATGTCTCCGCTGATTACCCGGAGGTAGTCCGGCAGTTGGGCGAATTGATCGACCGGTCGCACCGACCCAGCCGTGACTTCCCGCTGCTCCCATCAGAGAGACAGTAATAGAGAAAGATCCCCCCGCAAGAGACTTGCGAGGGGATCTTTTTTTGTGCTTAGTCAGGGGAGGTTACTTGCCCTGTAGAGTCAGCGTCTGGAGATACTTCTCAGCATTAGCAGCAGAGGGCGAGGTCGGATAGCTCTCCTTGACTTTAGCATAAGCCTCCTTAGCCTTATCCGTCTTACCGAGAGCCTCATAGGCGAGTCCCGCCTTGATCAGATAGATCGGTGAGAGGAGCATATTGTCCGCTTTCTTGGCTGCGTCCTCGAAGTAGCCCACAGCCTTGTCGTACTGGTCTCCCTCGACGTAGCAGTCGCCGATCAGACCGATGACACTCGGCTGGAGCATCATGTCCTTGGAGCTAAACTTATCCAGTTGCTTGATAGCGCTCTGGTAGTCACCCAGCTGGTAGTAGCAGACACCGGCGTAGGCATGAGCGACATTACCTGCAGGAGTATTCCCGTAGTCGCTGATGATATCAAGGAAACCCTTCACATCAGCGCCGTTACCCTTGAGAGCTGTCTCGAATGAGTCTCTCTCGAAGAGCTGCTCTGCACGGAAGATCTGCTCCTCAGCCTTAGCCTTATGAGGCATCATATAGGCATTACGATAGAGGATGATGCCACCGATGACGACGATAGCGGCTACCAGGCAGATGATAAGCGTCCGCCTATTTTTCTTCATGTAATCCTCTGCCTTACTTCCGGATTCGGCGGAGGTTGCCTCCTTATTGAGGTCTTGGGTATTGCTTTGCTTACTCATGAGTTAGCTTCTTATATATAGACTACGGACTAACTGCGCAAAGGTAGTAAAAACAATCCGATAAAGCGATAGATCCGTCTGCCATTCGCTCCGGACGCGGTGACAAAAGAGAGTTAGCGCGACAGAGATAAACACAAATAATTGTCAAATATGGGGTAAATTGTCATCTTGAGTAGGCAAAGGCTTGCATTATTCCGAGAAAGTCCCTACCTTTGCATCGTGGTTTTTTCATAATAGTATTAGATTAAAGGTTAAGGTAAGAACAGAGCTGTCGTGAGACAGCTTTTTCTTGAAAGGTCACGAGTCACCTCACTTATGGAGGCGACTCGTTTCTTTTTGTCTGCTATCGAAGCAAAATCAGGGAAGAAAAAAAACGAAATCCTATCCACCTGACAAAGAGCGCAATCCGAATCAATCGCAATCATTTTGCAAAAATATTTAGGTACACCCCTTGCATATATGGGAGAAAGTCCCTACCTTTGCATCGTGGTTTTTTCATAATAGTATTAGATTAAAGGTTAAGGTAAGAGCTGAGCTGTCGGGAGACAGTTTTCTCTTGAAAGATCACGAGTCACTTCGTACACTTCGTACGGTAGAGGGCTCGTTTCTTTTTTCATAGACAACATGTAGTCTGACACAAGACTGCACGTTATACACAAGCTAGGGGCCCCGAGCGAAGTGATTCGACTCGGGGCCCTTTTTTGCGTGATTATCTGATGCGGAGAGCGGAGAGGTGGGCCGGAGAGGCGATGGGGAAGCGATGAGGTCGTTTCAGCGTCACGATGTCCGAGGGCGGGAGCAACATCCGCTGCAGCTCATACCGCTCTATGGGCATAAGACGAGCGTAGGGACGAGAGCCGAAGCCGTTGTAGAGCTTGAGCTGTAGCCTGTGCCGTCCCGGCTTCAGAGAGAGGAGCAGCGGGATCGTCTCCGCACCCTCTCGCACAAATCCCCCATCGATATACTCTCCATCGAGGTAAAGGAGGAAGCCGCCTCTATAGCTGAGATCCACCCTCAGGTCGCCCGACTGATCGCAAGTCAGCTCCTGCTCGTAGAGCACTCCTCTGTGCTGATCGGGAGAGCCGAGTAACGAGTCTCCCAGCATCGTCCCCTCCACCGGCTGAGGGATCACGCCGTCATCCGAGGGCATCCGCCCCAGCTGCCCGCCCACCGATCGGCAGGTGAGAGCCCCTACGAGCCGCACCTCCGGAGACGTTGCACCGCTGCTCCGTCCCCGGAGTGTCACTATCTCCCCATTCATCTCCACCTCACGGCCCTCATACTCTCGAGGGAAGGAGATCTCTCTCAGCCCCTTCCCCACGACCCTGTAGCCGACCACACTCCGCAGCCCGGAGTAATAGTCCGCGAGAGAGTAGGCAAAGATTGTCTCCGACTGAGGCTGCAGTGAGACCGGCTCCGCAAAGGTGAGACATACCGCCCGATAGGGTACCCCCGCGAGAGGAGTGCAGCGAACCGCCGGACGACCTCCGACCGAGACAAGCTCCACTCCCGCCTCACCATCGAGAGCGGCAGCAGTGAGGGGCAAAGAGGTGAGCGCCGGCAGCTCGACCAGCGTCCGATCATCGGGGACAAAGAGGTAGACCGCCCGCCCATCCGCACGGCAAGTCAGGAGCGGTCCCTGAGCCGACAGCCCATCCGTCCCATAGACCGCCTCACCGTAGACGCGCAGCCACGCCCCCATACGCTCCAGCACCAGCCGCTCAAAGGGGACCACCCCGCCCTCGCCATCAGGACCTATATTAAGGAGATACTTTCCCCCGCCGCAGACGACCCGGAGCAGATCCGAGAGCTTCTCCCGCACCTTTTCTTCCACACTGCCCCTCCTCTGCCAGGAGCGATAGCCCCATGTTTCTGGGAAAAAGCTCGCCGCCGTCTGCCACGGGATATCCATCGCGTAGTCCGGTGTCTCATTGTCAGGGAAGACGGCGAAGTCGGCGCAGTCATTCCCCAGCCGCCCGCTGACCATACACTTCGGCTGCAGGCTCTTCACCAGGCGATACAGCTCCCTACTCTGATCAGGCGTCAGCGAGCCCATGTCGAACCAGAGCTCATCCACCGGCCCGTACTTCGTCAATAGCTCCCGCACCTGTCGCTTATTGTACTCATGGTGAGCCGGCGTCACCGGATCGGCATTGTGCGACGAGTAAGGCACCGCCCCGGGGAAGTGCCAGTCGATGAGGGAGAAATAAAGCCCAAAGCGCAAGCCCGCCCTCCGGCACGCCTCCGCCATCTCCCTCACCAGATCACGCCCACAACGGGGCGCCCGAGCAGCGGAGAAGTCGGTCGTAGCCGTCTCCCAGAGACAGAACCCCTCGTGATGCTTCGCCGTCAGCACGACGCTACGCATCCCCGCCCTCTTAGCCAGCGCGGCTATCGAGTCCGCATCGAAGCGCTCTGCGGTGAAGTCCCTCGCCGATGCCTCGTAGATATCCATGTAGTGGACGCCGAAGGAGAAGATCTGCTCAGAGTACCCATCCCGCACCGGCACGCCGTCATAGACCCCGCCGTACGTGGAGTAGAGACCGTAGTGGATAAAGAGCGAATACTTATCCCCAAGCCAGTCTCCCGCCGAGACGCGAGGGAGCAGCAAGGTAAGGAGACCGAGGGAGAGCAAAGCACGCTTCAGGACTGTCATAATCATCAGATGTGGTAAAGTGGTGGGGCCGCAACCTCTGCAGAGGTCGGGCGACACAAAGTTAATCTTTTCCCTCCACCACCTCACCACCCTCGCAGGGGTGACGCATTTGAGCTTTAAATAAGTCATCCAACTCATCGTGAAGAGTGGGGAACGAAGCACCCCGACAGGGGTGCCCGCTTTTTAGACCCGGGTCGAGGGGCGTAGCCCCGACGACCCGGGGATCAGGCATCGCAAACGATCCCACGACCCCGCTAGGGTGTCGCACTGATTGCCTTACTGGTAAGTGCGACACCCTAGCGGGGTCGTATATCTCTCTCGGGATCCTCTTTCCCGGGGTCTTCGGCACTTCGTGCCTCGACACCCGGTCTAAGAAGCGATGATCCCTCCGGGGCTTCGCCCCTGCGGGATCGACAGACGGAATGACACCTCGAAGAGGTGCGTTCTGCATAGACTGTAATGCTCAAATGCACCACCTCCCGGCATCGGGGAAGCAGAGGATCATCCATGCCTATTGATCGGACTTATCGATCACATTCGAGTGCCACGACAGGGAAAATCACACCACACTGATTACCAGCAGGTAGATAGGCGTCGTTTCTATTACCGGTATTAGTTCAATCTATTATCGGTATTAGTTGGAACTATTACCGGTATTAGTTTTCTCTAATACCGACTATAGTTTTCTCCCAGATCGACATCAGTCGGAGACCATAGCCCGACACACCTCGCACGACCATCTCCGGCGAGAGCTCTGATCCTCGCCCGGGAGTGACGCCTTTGAGCATTGGAGTAATCATATACCTAGAGGGCTTATCCGTGAGGCACCCGAAGGGTGCTCGCTCCATAGGCATCGGTCATCCGCGAAGCGGTGACCGATGTACAAAGACCCTTCCCTACCCCCTCGACCCCTTGTGGGTCGCCGAGCAGAGCCTTCAGCGACCCCGCCAGGGTGTCGCACTCACCAGACTGGCAATGAGTGCGACACCCTGGCGGGGTCGCGGGATTGCTTGCATTGCCCGCTCCCCACTCTTCACTATTAGATAAATGGCTACGGTGTCTCTCAAATGCGTCACCCCTGATCCTCACGCG
>NZ_AQWR01000042.1 GCF_000375645.1 Porphyromonas bennonis DSM 23058 = JCM 16335
AAAAGAGAAGGTCTCCACCCGGATTACCCGGATGGAGACCTTCTCTTGATGTATACTATTAGGTAAGTTACTTATTGACCACAACGATCGGCTTGATCAGGTCTGCAGGCTTATCTCGCATAAGCTGGAGCGCCTCGGGGAGCTTATCCCAGCCCTCGAAGACATGGGTGCAGAGCGGCTTCAGGTCGAGACGACCGAAAGAGACGAGGCGGGCGAGCTTCTCCATACGGAGACGACCGCCGGGCATCAGACCCCCATTGATCTGCTTGTGTCCCATACCGACACCCCACTCGACGCGGGGGATGGAGATTGTGTCGCCCTTGCCGAGGTAATTGACGTTACCGATCTTACCGCCGGGCTTGAGTGCCTTCACAGCCTCTGAGAAGGTATCCACCGTACCGCCGGCCATGCAGATCTTGTCCACACCCTTACCGTCTGTCATGGCGAGTACCTGGTCGGCGATGGGACCATCCTTGTAGCTGACAAAGTCGGTCGCACCGTACCCCTTGGCTGCCTCGACGCAGACGGGGCGGGTACCGACCGCGATGATCCGGGAGGCACCGCGGAGGGCGCAGCCGGCAACGGACATCAGACCCACAGGGCCGATACCGATCACCAGTACCACATCACCAAACTGCACATCCGCCAGCTCCACAGCGTGGAAGCCTGTCGGCACCATATCGCTGAGCTGGGTCGCCTCGACGGGGTCAAAGTCCTCGGGGAGGTGTGCCAGGTTGCCGTCTGCGTCATTGACGTGGAAGTACTCGCCGAAGACACCGTCCTTGAAGTTGGAGAACTTCCATCCTGCCAGCATGCCGCCGCTGTGCATGGAGTAGCCGGCCTGAGCCTCGAGAGAGTTCCAGTCGGGAGTAATCGCCGGTACGATAACCCGATCACCGGGCTTGAAGTCCTTGACCAGCTCACCTACCTTGACCACCTCGGCACTGCACTCGTGACCGAGGATCATATTGTGGCGGTCGCCTATGGCACCCTCCCAGAGGGTGTGTACGTCGCTGGTGCAGATAGCTACAGCGAGCGGCTTACAGATGGCGTCCATAGGGCCGCACTCGGGGACAGGCTTCTCGATCCAGCCCGCTTCCCCGATCTTTAGCATTGCGTATCCTTTCATGATGATAGATAGATTGTAAAAGTTAGGAAATAAATGGTTTAACTTACTTGATGAGGTAAATGTAGCGAAAAAAGAAGTTCAACGTATCAATTATCGGACGAATTACAGAAATGATTCCATAATTAACACTTCACCTCACTCCTCCACCGTGAAGAGGGTGATCCGGTGCTCCTCGGAGTAGTCCGGGGTGACCCGATGGAGACTGAGGTAGTCGATGATCGCCTCCTCGGTGGTCCGGTGCTCGTCCCTGACCCTCGACTTGTCCCCATAGGAGTAGACCGAGGCGGCATAGCTGCTGAGTGCGACCTTGTATGTCCGATTAGGATCGAGCGGCTGGTCGGCGTCGTCCAGGAGCGTGATCCCCTCGAGTCGCCCGTCAGCACCGAGTGCGTAGGTGACATGGAGCCCGGACGGTACGATCGGTCGCCGATCGTCCAGCTGGTCGTAGCCGCTCTCGAAGAGCCGGAGCAGCTCTGCCGGAGTGAGCTCGACGGTCATCATCTGATTGGAGAAAGGGTCCAGCGTATAGATGTCCAGCATCGAGATCGGTCCGGGAGCGATGGAGTCGACGCGGATGCCGCCGGGATTGGTGATGGCAAAGTCTGCTCCGGTCACCTCACGGAAGGCATCGGTCATCAAGTAGCCCAGCTCCTCCTTGCTTACAAGTCCTGTCTCGGTGGTGGCGAGTGACTTGTGCATCTCTGGATTGGCGAAGTATTTGTCGACCAGTGCACTCATGGCGGGTTGCTCACTGCCACCCTCGATGATCGGGATGAGACGTGAGCTGCGGGCAATGACTCGCCGGTCGGGACCGAGAGTGAGGTCTGTCAGCGTGCAGTAGTGGAGCTTAGAGCCGGCCTGAGTGATCAGGATCCCATTCTCATACAGCTCCTTGTCTATCTTGGTGTGCGAGTGCCCGCCGATGATCAGGTCTACCACGCCGGTGGGTAGTGCCTTGGCGAGAGCCTGGTCGTGGAGGATGCCGTAGTGATTGAGGAAGAGAAGTACATCCACGCTGTCCCGTAACCCGAGATGGCGCTCGTAGCTCTCCATAGGCTCATGGAAAGTAAAGGGGCGTACCTTGTCGGGATGAGAGTCGGGGATGCCGAGCTCGTTGATGAAGAGGAGCGAGATGATCCCGATGGTGTAGCCGTTCTTCGTCCTCAGCGTCATCCTCGGGAGGATCGGCAGGTCCGCTGTCGGCTCCATATTAGCGCAGAGGAAAGGGAAGGTGGCGTGACTGACCAGGTAGGAAAAGCCCTCCCGCCCCGTGTCAAACTCGTGATTACCCACCGCAGAGGCGGCGAAGCCGATCCGATTCATCATGTCGATCATCGGCCAGCCCTTGGGGTCGTACTGGTCGTTGAAGGGATTGCCGGTCTGATTGTCTCCTCCTGAGAGCACCAGGAGCTCGGGGTACTCCTTACGGAGACTGTCGACGATGAAGGCGAATCGGGGCATCCGCTCGATGCCGGCATGCATATCATTTACCGACAGTATGCGGACGTGGTTGCCGGACTTGTGGTGCGATGAGACACCACAGCCTCCGAGGAGGAGGGAGAGCAGCAGAGCGGTGATCAGGGTTAGTCGATTAGAGTGATTCATTGCCCTCATTTGTTATTGGTTACAGTCAGTCTCATTCCCTCCTCAAGCGGTCCATCCGGTGCCATCTCAAATCCATTCTCATCCCTTGTGATCCAACCGGTGAGCTGCTCCCCTTCCTCGCTTGCCCAAGCATGGATAGCATCTCTCACGACGGCACCGGCAAAGAGGGTCACCGTCCGACCATTGACTACTACTCTCATGATTACAGATCCAGCTCAGTGATTTTCTCCATAAGCATAGCCGGCTGATAGCCGCGGAAGACGATCTCACCCTCCGGACTGATCAGGATCAGCGTCGGGATGCCGAGGACGCCGTAAGCGTCGTAGGAGACATTGTCCTTGTCGAAAATCGTCTCCCAGCTGATCCCGAGGCTCTCCCTGGCGCGGTCGTTGTCCGCCTTTGACTTCTCACGCACACCGATGCTCAGCACGCGGAGCGTCTTGCTGTGCTCCTCGGAGAGCTGCTTCAGCTCCGGCATAGCCTGTCGGCAATAGACGCACCAGGAGGCCCAGAAGTCCAGCAGCAGGTACCGCTTGCCATCCATATAGTCGCTGAGCATGACGCTCTCTCCCTCTCCGTCCGGGATCTCGAAGTCCCCCTTGTAGGGCTTGCCGACCGAGGTCTCCAGAGCATTTTTTGCCTTACTATACCGCTCCGTATTCTTTGCGTCACTGCGCACGAGGTCAGAGGCTCCCTCATAGAGAGCCACATACTCCGCCTCATCGGCATAGTCCAGCTCCTTAAATAGCAGTGCCCCCACTAGGTCATCATGGTGGCTCTCGTAGTACTTCGCAGCGATTGCGCTGCGGATGCCGGCACTCTCCACACGGACCTGATCGATCCGAGCCTGTATCTCACGGGACTCCTTCGGGTCGCTTGCTTGCCGGAGTTGCTCCTCGAGCGATTCTCGGTTGGTTGCGAGTGTTTTTGTTTTCTCATTTACCTCTTTCGTAAAAGAGGTGAGCACGGCATTGAGACTGCTCGGATCCTCTGAGGTGATGGAGTAGGCTCCGCTCGGATCCTTGGTCAGTGTGAAGTCGCCGCTCTCCGGGATGAAGGGCAGCTCAATATCGCCCTGTGGAATCGAGAGCATCCCGAGGACCGAGTCGGATGGAGTGCTACACCGGAGGGTGAAGCGGTTGGCCGTGATCTGTGTGGAGTCGGTGCCCATGGGGTCAGCGACGAGATAGACCATGGCACCCTCGAGCTCGGTAGGCAGCTCGCTGCCTGTGATGGTGCAGGTCTCGCTGTTGCTCTGGCAACCGCAGAGCAGTGCCACAAGCGCAAGAGAAGTGAGGTATTTCTTCATGACATTAAGTGAATCCTTTAGCGTAATACAAAAAAAGAGGGATCGCCTCTCCTGCTGAGAAGCGATCCCTCAAATGTACTATTTTTCTTAGGAGAAAAGGTTCTGCTTAGAGACCAAGCTCCTTGATCTTGGCATCCAGATCCTGTGGACTGTGGCCACGGTAGACGATGGTGCCGTCGGGATTGATCAGGAGGAGTGTCGGGATACCGAGGATACCGTACTCCTTGGTCGACTGGCTCTCCTTATCGAAGGCAGTGTTCCAGGTGATGCCCAGCTCCTCACGAGCGGCATCATTGACCTCCTTACTCTTCTCCCAGACACCTACGCTGAGGACGTTGATGATCTTGCTGTGGTCCTTGACGATTCCGGCGAGGTGCGGCATAGCCATGCGGCACGGTCCACACCAGGAGGCCCAGAAGTCGACGAGCAGGTACTTGCCCTCCTCCATATAGTCGGAGAGCTTCACGGTCGTACCCTCGCCGTCGCTGATCTCGTAGTCACCCTTGTAGGTCTTGCCCTCAGCGGTCTCGCGAGCGACGATGATCGTATCGTAGTGATTCTTGAGGTTTTTGTCCTCCTTGACCACATCAGAGGCTTCCTCGTAAGCGGCGATGAAGTCGTCATCGCTCTCAAACTGGAGCTGTGAGAAGGCGAGAGCACCGATCACGTTGTCCTTATTGGCCTCGTAGTACTTGCGAGCGAGCCCGTTATTGGCCTCGTAGTACTCCTTGTCGATCTGCTTCATCTCGGCACGGAGCTTCTCGGCAGCCTCTTCGCCGATGTCCTCCTTGGAGAGCTCCTGATACTTAGCCTTGTAAGCCTGAGTGATCGGAGCCAAAGTCTCGTCCATCTCCTTGGTGAAGTTCTTGTAGACGGAGTTGAGCGAATTAGTTTCGTCAGCTGCAGCGATGGTGTACTTCCCATCTTCGCCACGGGTAAGGGTGAAGTCCCCCGACTCGCGGACGATAGGAGCCTGGATCTGGGCGTCCTTGGAGACGAGATACCAGAGGTGGGTAGTGTCGATCTGGTCGGAGGTGTAGGCAAAGGAGCCGTTGCTTACCTGCACGGAGTCCTTATTGTCCTCATCGAGGATGAGATAGACATACTTCCCCTCCAGCTCCTCAGGAAGGTTGCTTCCCTTGAGCGAGAATTTTGGGCTGCTCTGGCACCCGGCCACAAGTACAAGCCCGGCGATCAGTGCGACGGTGCGTGTCAGTTTGTTCATGTTTGTGTATAAATAAGTGTGATGTTGTTATATAGTCAAGTGATGTCTGACAGAGAGCCTGGATCAGAGCCCAAGCTCGCTGATCTTATCGGAAACCTCATCCGGTCGATTTGTCTTCAGGACAATAGTACCCTCCGGACTGATCAGGATCAGGGTGGGGATACTCTTTACTCCGTAAGCATCGGCAAGTGAGGACTTGCTGTCGAAGAAGGTGCTCCAGGTCATCCCGAGCTCCTCCCGAGCCTTGGCGTTCGCCTCAGGAGTCTCATTGAGTCCCCCGACGCTTAGGACGTTGATCGTTCCGTCGTGGCTCTTGGCGATTTCCGCTAGGTGGGGCATCGCGGCGCGACAGGGACCACACCAGGAAGCCCATACATCGACGAGGAGATACTTCCCCTCCTCCATGTAGTCGCTCAGCTTTACGCTCTTGCCCGTCTCGTCGGTCATTGTCACATCGGTGTAGGGACTACCGGAGGCGGTCTTCAGTTCACCCTTCTGCATGGCGTAGAGCTTCTGCATGTCCTCGTTGGAGGTGACAGCTTCGCCCGCTGACTCATACATCTCGACAAATCCCTTCGGATCGGTCATCGGGTAGATGGAGAGGGCGAGGAGTCCAAAGGCATTGTCCTTATTATCGTCAAAGTACTCCCTGGAGAGTGCAGCCACCTTGGTATTGAAGTCATCTGAGAGCTTTTCGCCCTTTGCTGAGATCTCCTCGGTGATCGTCCCGCCACCTGCCTGCACCTCCTGCATCAGCTCCTGATTGGCAGCCATGAAGTCGCCATAGAGGGCGTTGAAGCGGCTGTAGAGGGTGGTTACCTTCTTATTCAGCTCAGTGGAACCGGGATCGTAGGCAAAGTTGTCTCCATCGACGACGAGGGTCGAGGTCCCCGGCTCGGAGAAGAAGGGCATCCCTTTACTCCCCATCAGGACAGTGTATATCTTGGTGGATGTCTCTTGTGGCATCGACACCTCGAATGAGCCGTCCTTGACCAGCGCTGAGTCGACCTTTGCCTGCCCATCATACAGGTAGACATACTGTCCCTCCATCTCGGACGGGAGGTCGGTGCCTCGCAAGACGGAGGACTTGTCCTGCGAGCAGGCATGGAGACTCAGTGCGGTGAGTGCAAGTGAGAGTGTAAGGAGTGAAATCTTTTTCATTTTACTGTATCTATGGTGAAGTGTGGGTGGCAGGCTCATCTCTCCTGATCCATTAGGTAGGTATTCATCCCGGCTGCTGCCGTGCGTCCGTCCCCCATGGCAAGGATCACGGTCGCACCGCCGCGGACGATGTCCCCGCCGGCAAAGACGTCGCTCAGCTGGCTCTGATGCTTCTCCTCATCCACCTCGATGGTCCCATGGCTGCTGATCTTGAGCCCCTCGAAGTGGGTTGGGATGATCGGATTGGGCTGGACACCAATGCTGACGATCACCTCGTCCACCTCCACGTCTATGATGTCTCCCTCGATCGGTATCGGTCGGCGGCGCCCACCTTCGTCAGGCTCTCCGAGACGCATGTGCTGGAGTCTCATTGTATTGACGTGACCGCTTTCGTCGGCGAGGTACTCGACGGGATTGTAGAGATTCATGAAGTCTACCCCCTCCTCCTTGGCGTGCTCGATCTCCTCGCGGCGAGCCGGCATCTCCTCCTCGCTCCGGCGATAGACGATCATCGCGTGCTCTGCTCCGAGACGAAGGGCAGTGCGGACGGCATCCATGGCGGTATTGCCGCCACCGATGACTGCTACGCGCTTGCTGTGGTAGATAGGCGTGTCGGCTCCAGGGGTATTGGCGTGCATGAGATTGACGCGCGTCAGGTACTCGTTGCTGGACATGATGCCGATGAAGTTCTCTCCCGGGATACCCATGAATCGGGGTAGACCAGCACCGCTACCGACGAAGATAGCCTTGAAGCCCTGATCTGCTAGATCCTCGTAAGATAGGGTCTTGCCGACAATGATATTGGTCTTAAAGTCGATCCCCATCTTCTTCAACTTGTCGATCTCGAAGTCGACAATCTCATTGGGAAGGCGAAACTCAGGGATCCCGTACCTCAGCACACCGCCCAGCTCGTGGAGAGCCTCGAAGACTGTCACCGTGTAGCCCATCTTCGCGAGGTCGCTGGCGCAGGCGAGACCGGCAGGGCCTGAGCCGACGACAGCCACCTTGATCCCCTTCTTGTCTGCACAGATCTGCGTTGCGGGTATCTTGCCGGAGGTGATCTGCTCCCGCTCCCAGTCGGCGACAAAGCGCTCCAGGAAGCCGATCGCCACAGCAGGATCGCCGCTCTTGGTGTGGATGCACTTCGCCTCGCACTGCTTCTCCTGAGGACAGACGCGACCGCAGACACCGGGGAGAGAGCTTGTCTCGTGGATCACGTCGATCGCTTCCTTGAAGTCGCCCCGCTCGATATTCTTGATGAAGGTGGGGATATTGATCGCTACCGGGCAGCCCTCCATGCAGGTGGGCTTGGCGCAGTCGATGCAGCGCTTCGCCTCTGCCATAGCAGTCTCTCGGGAGATCCCGAGAGCCACCTCCTTATTATTGTGTGCACGGACCTTCCCATCTTGGGTCGGCATGACGGCACGAGGGAGTGCCATCCGCTCTTTCGTCTTCAGCTGATTCCGCAGATCAGCACGCCAGGCGGCCTTTCGCCGCTCTTTTACCAGTTCGTAGTCTACGTTCATCTCCTGCTAAAGTCTAAGTTTGCCTCTCTATTCTTCTGCTCCTCGATGGGCTTAAAGGCCCTCAGGCGCATCATTAGTTCGTCGAAGTCTACCTGGTGGGCGTCAAACTCCGGTCCATCCACGCAGACAAACTTTGTCTCCCCTCCCACAGTAACGCGACAGGCGCCGCACATACCGGTGCCGTCGACCATGATCGAGTTGAGGGACGCCAGGGTAGGGATCTTGTGCTTCTCCGTCGTGAGGGCGACAAACTTCATCATGATGGCCGGACCCACGCAGATAACCAGGTCGACCGGCTCGCGCTCGATCACCTGCTCCAGTCCGAGGGTGACCACCCCCTTCTGTCCCATCGTGCCGTCGTCCGTCATGACGATCGTCTCGTCGGCCACTTCACCGATCATGTCGTCCATGAAGATAAGGTCCTTAGTCCGAGCCCCGAGGATAGCGATCACCTTATTCCCCGCCTCCTTCATCCCCTTGATGCTGGGGAAGAGCTCCGCGATACCCACACCGCCACCTATGCAGACGACGGTGCCGTACTTCTTGATCTCCGTCGGCTTGCCGAGGGGACCGACGATGTCGGTGATCTCGTCGCCCACATCGAGGTGGGTGATCTTCCAGGTCGACACGCCGGCCGCCTGTATGATCACCTCTATGAGACCCTCGTCAGGCCAGGTATTGGCGCACGTCACAGGGATCCGCTCACCCATCTCCCCGACGCGGAAGATGATGAAGTTGCCCGGTCGGCTCGACCGCGCTATCAGTGGCGCCTCTATCGTCAGTGCAGCCACTCGCTCGGAGATCTGCTCCTTCTTGACTATCTTATACATAATCGGCACAAAGTTAGTTACTCGTCCTCCTGCGGTTGAGGACTCGGTCAAATAGCGAGAACTAGCGACCCTCCACGTCTTCGTCTCTGCGAGATCCCGGAGTGTCTCCACCTCTCAGTGCAACAAATGTAGCTATTTGTCCTTAAGTTATAAAAATCTTCATTCCCAAAATACTATTGTAATCCCACTCTCTCATCCTATTTGCTCTCGAGAGTACGGCTGATTGGGGATAAATTGATAGATTTGTCACTGTTATGGACGTCACTTACGACGTCCTTCAGAACTTGAATATAAGGTGTCTTCACTGAGGACCCATTACTCATCTGAATTACCATGCTGACAAGAAAAGGTATCCCCTATGTGGGGTGGACAGGAGAGCGACTGGTGAGCTACCTGCCGGAGAAGATGAATCGCCATGGACTGATTGCCGGTGCTACAGGTACCGGTAAGACCGTTACCTGTCAGACCTTGGCGGAGACCTTTAGCGACCTCGGCAGCTCCGTCTTCCTGGTGGATGCCAAGGGAGACCTGACCGGGATGGGTCAGCCGGGTGGTAATAAGTCCTCCGTCACTAAGCGTGTGGACCAGTATGGTCTGCGGAGCGAGGGATATGAGGAGAAGGGCTATCCGATCCGCCTCTGGGATCCCTTCGGTGAGCAGGGGACCCCTATGCGTATGACCATCTCCGGCATAGGACCGATGCTCCTCGAGCGGATCCTGGAGCTGAATGACGTGCAGAGCGGTCTCCTGGAGATAGCCTTCCGGGTAGCGGATGAGAATGGACTCCTTCTCTATGACCTCAAGGATCTGCAGGCGATGCTGCGCTACCTGGCGGAGCACCGCAAGGAGATCTCTGCCACCTACGGCAATGTCTCCACCGCCTCCGTCGGTGCTATCCAGCGCTCCCTCCTCAGACTGGAGCGTCAGGGTGGGGACAGGGTATTCGGGATGCCTGACTTTGACCCCAAGGATCTGATTACCGCCGAGGGTGGACGAGGGACGATCAATATCCTGGAGGCGAAGGAGCTGATGAAGTCTCCCCGGCTCTACAGCAGCCTGCTCGTCTGGCTCCTGAGCTCTTTCTACGACGATCTGCCTGAGGTGGGAGACCCTGACCACCCGGCGCTGGTCTTCTTCTTCGACGAGGCACATCTGCTCTTCGACGACATCAATAAGCCGCTCCTGGAGAAACTTACTCAGGTGATCAAGCTGATCCGCTCCAAGGGGGTAGGGATCTACTTCATCTCCCAGTCCCCCTCGGACATCCCCGACGAAGTGCTGGGACAGTTAGGGAATAAGGTGCTGCACGCCCTCAGGGCCTACACCCCCTCCGATATGAAGCGAGTGAAGGCGGCTGCGGACAGCTTCCGCCCCAATCCTGACCTCGACATGGCAGAGACGATCCAGGCGCTGGGCACAGGAGCGGCGATTGTCAGCTTCCTCGATGATCACGGAGCGCCCGAGATCTCAGAGAGAGTGAGTATACTGCCCCCTCAGTCCTTTATCGGACCGGTGTCAGACGGAGAGAGGGAGGAGATGATCCGCCGCTCTCCTCTGGAGCGTATCTACCGAGAGAGTGTCGATCCGAGGAGTGCTTACGAGGATCTGGAGGAGAGGGCGGAGCAAGACAAGCTGGAGGAGGAGCAACGGGCAGAGGCTGAGCGGCGTGCCAAGACAACAAAGGAGAGTGCTAAGCATCAGGACGACCTCGCAGACCTGTTGGGCGGGATGCTTAAGTCGGCGTCTCGCGCCATGGGCTCCAGTGCCGGGAGGGAGATCACGAGATCAATCTTTGGCACTCTCTTAGGCGGCAAGCGGCGTCGGTGACAGATCTGACAAGTAGAGCCCTCTTTTGTCTTAAAATAAATTGACCGCGAGGGGACGGACTGCAAATTGGCATAAAATCAGTACATTTGCCAACCATAAAAGTACCCCTCGGCGTCAAGTGCGGCTCCGAGGGTACGATTACAGGGAAATAGCTCAGAAATCAATAATCACTACATACTTATAAGATACTGATGCAGAATAAAGGCTTAGTAAGATGGACCACCATCCTCTTGATCCTGATCAGTGCCTACTACCTCTCCTTTACGGTGGTGGCATCGATCTACGAGGGTAGGGCTAAGGAGTATGCCCAGGGCGATGTGAATAAGGAGATCGCCTACCTCGACTCCATGGCTCCTCAGAAGGTTTGGCTGGGATCCACTCTCAAATCGGTTCGTGAGAATCAGATCGGACTTGGACTCGACCTCAAGGGCGGTATGAATGTTGTCCTGGAGCTCAATGTGGCTGACGTGCTGGACAACCTCTCCGGTCACAGTCAGGATCCCACATTCCGTCAGGCGCTGGCTAATGCCATTGCCAAGCAGGATCAGACGCAGAAAGACTTTGTCTCCCTTTTTGTTGACGAATTCCATAAGCTCGATCCCAACGCTCGTCTGGCGGCTGTCTTTGGCACCCTGAGTAATAAGGAGAGTATCAATACCAATAGTAAGGACGAGGAGGTGATCTCCTTCCTTCGCCGCTCCGTCAATGATGCTATCGACAGCTCTCATAAGGTGCTGCGCAATCGTATTGACCAGTTTGGTGTCGTAGCGCCGAATATCCAGAAGCTCGAGGGGAGCAATCGTATCCTTGTGGAGCTGCCTGGTATTACTGAGCCGAAGCGTGTGCGTAAGTTGCTCCAGGGTAGTGCCAATCTTGAGTTCTGGGAGTGCTACCTGGGCTCAGAGGTAGGCGACTATCTTGTCTCCGCAGATCAGGTGCTGGCTCGCCTCCACTCCACCTCCGACCGCACTGCCTCTACTGAGGTGAGTGAGCCTGCTGAGGAGACCTCCAAGGAGGTTACCGAGGCTGTTGAGGCTGCCGCCGACAGTGCCAAGAGTGCTGCCGAAGCTCTGGCTCAGAAGATAGCTGCCGGTGCTGATACGACCGCCGTGGCAGAGACTGCTGAGGCACAGACCGGATCGGAGGATAACCCTCTGCTCTCTCGTCTCCAGCTCTCTCGTGGTAGCTCTGCTGCTGTGGTCGCTGTGGCTCGTAAGGCTGACCGTGCCGCCATTGACTCGATGCTGAGCCTGCCTCAGGTGAGAGATGTGCTGCCGCGTGACCTTGTCCTCCGCTGGGGCTCCAAGGAGCTGAGCGAGGGGAGCAATGTCTTCGAGCTGTATGCTCTCAAGGGCTCTCGCCGCGGCAATGAGCCGGCACTCGCCGGTGATGTAGTCACCAGTGCTAAGAGTGAGATCAATCAGCAGCAGGGTCGTCAGGATCCGGGTGTCTCCATGACCATGAATCCTGAGGGTACCAAGGAGTGGGCACGTCTGACGAAGGAGAATGTCGGTCGACCCATCGCCATTGTACTCGATGATGTGGTCTACTCTGCACCTAATGTCATCAATGAGATCCCCAATGGTACCTCTCAGATCACCGGTAACTTCACCGTCGATGAGGCGACCGACCTCGCCAATACCCTTAAGTCGGGTAAGATGGCTGCCTCCGTGCGTATCGTACAGGAGGACGTCGTGGGTCCCTCTCTCGGTGCTGCAGCCATTAAGGCAGGAGTGATCTCTTTCCTCATCGCCCTCGTGCTGCTGATGATCTACATGTGCCTCATCTATGGTCTATTCCCCGGTCTGGTGGTCGACCTAGCACTGCTGGTCAATCTCTTCCTCACCCTCGGTATTCTCGCCTCCATCCACGCCGTCCTGACCCTGCCCGGTATCGCCGGTATGGTGCTGACGCTGGGTATGGCGGTGGACGCCAACGTGCTCGTCTTTGAGCGTATTAAGGAGGAGCTCAAGAAGGGTAAGACGATGCTGAAGTCGATCCAGGAGGGGTATGGAAATGCCTTCTCTGCGATCATCGACTCCAATGTCACTACGATCATGACCGGCCTGATCCTCTATTTCTTTGGTTCAGGTGCGATCCGAGGCTTTGCCACAACGCTGATCATCGGTCTTCTGGTCTCCCTCCTCACCGCTGTCTTTATGACCCGTGTGATCTTTGAGACCCGTGCGGAGAAGGGTAAGATGAATAATGTCACCTTCGACACCCCAGTCTCTCGTCACTTCCTCGAGCGTACGCATGTAGACTTCATCGGACTTCGCAAGATCGGCCTCACCGTTGCCGTTGCGATCCTTGCTGTTGGTGGCGTGATGATGGCTACGATCGGCATCCCGAGAGGTATCGACTTTACCGGTGGTCGTAACTATGTGGTCAAGTTTGATCACAACGTTACCCAGGCGGAGATCAGCTCTCTCGTGAGCCCGGCACTTGATGGTCACGTCAGCGTGATCCGGATCACCTCCGAAGATCAGGTACGTATCTCGACCAACTACAAGGTGGAGACCAATACCCCCGAGGTGGACAAGGAGATCGAGACGAAGCTCTATGAGAGTCTGCAGTCGCAGCTGCCTCAGGGTACGACTCAGGATCAGTTCGTCGAGCAGAATATCCAGAGCTCGCAGAAGGTGGGTGCCAGCGTCGCTGATGACATCAAGACCGGCGCAACGATCGCCGTGATCCTCTCGCTGATCGTGATGGGTATCTATATCCTGATCCGCTTCAAGGACTACGCCTTCTCCGTCGGTGCCTTCGCATCCGTGACCTTCAATACCTGCGTGATCATCGCATTCTACGCAATCCTCTGGAAGATCATGCCCTTCACCATGGAGATCGATATGAACTTCATCGCCGCCGTGCTGGCGATCATCGGTTACTCGATCAATGATACCATCGTCGTCTTTGACCGTATCCGTGAGGAGCTGAAGTATCACCCGGATATGGAGCGTAAGCAGCTCTTCAATCGCTCACTCAATATCACCCTTACCCGTACGATCAATACCAGTACGAGTACCTTGCTGGTGGTGCTGATCATCTTCTTCTTCGGAGGTGCCAGTATGAGGAGCTTTACCTTCGCCATCATCCTCGGTATCATCTTCGGTACGCTGAGTACCCTCTTCGTAGCGTCGCCGATCGCCTGGATGATCAACAACCGCAACCATAAGAAGGCTCAGCAGAAGCTTACCGCTCGTCGGTAATCCCCTGCGCTGAGATTATCAGAGTCCGACCTGCCGATTTCTCGGTGGGTCGGACTCTTTTCTATATAAGGTGTCCCCAATAGAGCTGCAAAGATACCACCTCCACGTGAGCCATTGTCTCATACAGTCTGCTCGGGCAGGGATGACGCATTTGAGCATTGGGGAAATCATATACCTATAGGACTTATCCGTGAGGCACCCGCAGGGTGCTCGCTCCATAGGCATCGGTCATCCGCGAAGCGGTGACTGATGTACAAAGTCCCTTACTTACCCCCCCCTCGACCCCTTGTGGGTCGTCGAGCAGAGCCTTCAGCGACACCCTGGCGGGGTCGCGGGATTGCTTGCATTGCCCGGTCCACGGGTCATCGGGGCTACGCCCCTCGACCGGTGGCTAGTGAGCGGGCACCCGCAAGGGGTGCTTCGTTCCCCACCCTTCATAATGAGTTGATGGACTTCTGTGCTACTTAAATGCGTCAGCCCTGTCACCCCTGATTGTTGGGTTAGGGGTGACGCATTTGATCTTTACAGCTATGCAGAGGAGATCCGCAGCGGGATTCCTCTCCTAATCCACCCTACTGCCGATCCCGCAGGGGCGAAGCNCCGGAGGGATCATCGCTTTTTAGACCGGGTGTCGAGGCACGAAGTGCCGAAGACCCCGGGAAACGACGACGCATTCAAGGTATACGACCCCGCCAGGGTGTCGCACATACCAGTCAGTCAATCAGTGCGACACCCTAGCGGGGTCGCGGGATCGCTAGCAACGCCTGCCCCCCGGGTCGTCGGGGCTACGC
>NZ_AQWR01000043.1 GCF_000375645.1 Porphyromonas bennonis DSM 23058 = JCM 16335
ATCGGACGGGGCGATGCCCTATCGGACAAGTCGGACGGGGCGGACGAGCGCGGTGCCTAATCGGACGGGGCGACGATCCCTTCGCGGGAGTTATGGATCCCGACAGGGATCCCCGCTTCATAGCCACAGGTCGAGCCGCGATAGCGGCGATGACCTGTGGGCAGATCGACCTCTTGACCTCGACCCCGCTAGGGCGTCGCACACCCGATAGTGCGACGCCCTGGCGGGGTCGCGGGATTGCTTGCTTTGCCCGGTCCACGGGTCTTCGGGGCTACGCCCCTCGACCCGTGGCTATGGAGCGGGCACCCGCAAGGGGTGCTTCGTTCCCCACTCTTCACTATCAGATGAATATGACCCCCTGCACGCTTATACAGCTGCTGGGGGGTGCTCCGTTCACCACTCTTCACTATTAGATGAATGGTCCGTGAATTCTAAACCCGGTATTAGTGATCTCTAAACCCGGTAATAGTGATCACTAATACCGGGTTTAGTTTGGAGGCGCAGGTCTGACGCATATGAGTCTGATAGTAAAGGATCTGATGCTCGTCTGAGAGGCTGATGGACGAGCCTCAAACGCATCAGCCCTGACCTATACGCCGGGGCTCATCTATTACCGGTATTAGGGATGACTAAGTAAAGACCTTTGAAAAATGGTCTTTCGCCGAAAAAGCGGTGCTTTTTCGGCAGGGACTTTGCAGAACACCCCAGATGCAAGGAACTGAGAGTGAGAGCGAAGGGAGTGTGCTTACGCACATGACCAAGCCCGAATCTCGAAAGTGACACCGCAGATGGGGTGTTATGCAAAGGTCTCAAGTAGGCAGTGGGATCCACCCGCCAAGCTCCCGACCCTCCTCGCGGTCCGACCTGTCCCGCCCACCTGCATCTACAACGAAGAGCCCCGCTGCAGTCAGAAGGCTGCAGCGGGGCTCTCACAATCGATGGGGGTATGGTCAGCGTCGACCGAGCATTAGTTCAGGGGCTTATTCTCTACACAGCGGACGGAGGCGCCGAAGAAGGCGTTGTCCGGCATGAGCGCTGCCTTGAGCGAGCCATCAGCTGTGGTCTTGATGCTGAGGAAGATGCTATTGCCGTCGCCGTAGAAGAAATTGAACCAGTAGCGTCCCTCATACCCCGGCTTCATCAGCTGGGTAAATGCGCTGCCGTCCACATCGGCGACGTCATTGGAGGCCTGACGGTAGCCGGCGTAGGGGAACCATACATTGACGTTGTCCTCGTTGATGAAGTACACCCCGTTATTGTAGGGAGCCTTGTAGTCCTCACCTACCTTGCGGACCGCATCGGGGTCGTCGGAGTTGATGAAGGAATCCTCGCGTCCTCCACTGTAGAAGTGGGGATCACGAGCCATGTACTGGACCAGCTCATTTACCTCCCGATAGCCTGCGGTGCGCCATCCCTTGGGACAGGGATCATAGGCACCCTTAGACGTCGGCTCCTTCAACGGGTCTCGCTCCTTGAAGTTATCCATATTGGCAGAGGCATTCCAGGCATTCTCAAGAGCTGAATTAGCATCAGTGAAGTAACTTTGTGCCATAAGAGTTGCCGGCATACACCCTCCGAAGTAGCCGTCTCTCTGAGGACTCGGCTTACCCCCCTTTGATACGTAGTAATAAAAGGCTGTATTATCATGGTAGACAAAGGGAGGATTGGCTGAAGTAGCAGCGTAGATCAATGGAGTAGTTGCTACTCTATGCTTGGCGTAGCAGGCAAACGTATTTTCTCCAAATGCTATCGGGACAGCAGCCGG
The DNA here is from genome assembly GCF_000375645.1 of Porphyromonas bennonis DSM 23058 = JCM 16335. Classification (GTDB taxonomy): domain Bacteria; phylum Bacteroidota; class Bacteroidia; order Bacteroidales; family Porphyromonadaceae; genus Porphyromonas_A; species Porphyromonas_A bennonis. The sequence goes on from NZ_AQWR01000043.1 coordinate 1,766, forward strand.
ATAGAGCAGATTCTCTATCGACATACCATTGTAGCCATCCGGCAGAGCATAATAGTTCTGATAATCTCTAATCACCATATCCTTCCTCGCAGTACGCATCAGGTTGCGGTCGATCCACTTGGTGTCGCCGATCACGACATAGCCTCCCTGATAGACGATGATGTCTCTCGAGGCGCGCTCACTGATGATCCGGACGACACTCTGTCGCGCCTTGTAGAGCCCGTTAAGTGGCTCTACTTTATTCTGCTTCACAGTGACGGTGAATTTGCCATTGAACCCTACACCGGCAGTTGCCGTATTGGGATCTATGGAGAGTACGGGTTGCGTGATCCAGTCGCTGTCCTTCTCCGGTCGCTGGACGATCCAGGGGGTGACGCTTCGGACATTGATGGTATAGGTGAGATCTCCACTCTGGTCAAGAGGTGTCTCGATCACCCTTATCGTACGACTTAGGTCCTTGACACGAGGTGAGCCCTCCGGGTAGACGATATCGTACTCAAGAGCCTCACCCGAGGAGATACGGATCGTCTTGATGTCCACAACCTCACCCTTGGGGTTGGTGAGCTTGACCTTGACGAGTGCATGACCGGAGTTCTGATGCTTACTAAGTGGATCCGTAGTAACGAGGATATGCTTATCTACACCCGTGATACCCTTGGCGGGGGAGTAGGAGACCCATTTCTGGGACTTCGGATCCTCTCCGATGAGGTAAGTGACGCCCATCACCTCCCACTCGAACCCCTCGTGATACCCCTGAATGAAGAGGTCAAAGGTCTGCTGTCGCTTACTATCGACAGAGAGGAGAGAGGGATAGATGACCAGTTGGTCACGAAGGAGCTCGTCAGGTGTCTGATCGATGGTAAGGCGGAGGAAGAGGTTGGGATGACTATCGACTCCGATCTTGTACTCTACGCTACGGGTGTAACGCTTCTCGATCAGCTGCTCCTCAGTCACACCACCCCAGCGGTCATCGATGTAGAGACCGCGGAAGTCGTAGGCTAAGTCCTGAGTAGCGGGGATCTCTATCTCACCGGGGACTTTGGTATGAGCCTTGAGCTCCGCGGTAATCCATGACTCACCGTCCGGATCGTCAACGTTCAGCCCCTTGTGGGAGATGCCATCAACGGCATAGGAGTAGGTCTCATCCTGGATTTTGAACTCGCTGAAGTCGGGGATGTTGCTTCGGATCGTGATCACCGGGGCGACCTGCCGGTCATTGCGGTTGGTGGCGTACTTGACCCCTCCGATCTCATACTCCTTGTTGGCACGAGAGCCGAGGTGGATGATCGCTCTCGTGGAGCCGATGAAGTACTCGCCGTCGGTGACGATCTGCTCAGAGAGCTTGATCGCTGTCTCTGTAGAGGTGATGCCGAGGATCATATTGATCGGTCGGTGCTTCAGTGCCTCCTCGGGAGTGTCGTAGCCCTTACCATTCACCTCCTTGATCTCAACAGAGTAGACGGAGTTTCGCCGCACGATCTGCCGACCGCGCCCGTCCATCAGGGCAAAGCGGTACCAGTACTCCTCTCCTTCGTACTTTGCATGGATCAGCAGGCCAGCGCCTACTCCCTTGAACACCTCCTTGGGTAGTCCGCTCTCATAGGTAAGCAGCGTGACCTTGCCCCCACTTGCAGAGACCTTATCTCCCTGGAGGATCTCGGTCTTCTTGGGAACGATCGGGTTGTCGACCTTCTTCTGATCACCTACCTCGAAGGGGGTGGTATGAGAGAAGAGGTAGGAGCGGTCGGGACGGAGCGGGATGACGGAGATGAGCTCAAACTTATTATCTGGCTTAGTGCCATCGGTAACGACCACCTTAGAGGCGATGCGACTCAGCACGACGTCTACGTGCTTCGCCTCCGAGGGCTTGAAGTCCCGGGAGCGACCGCTCATGACGTAGGGACCCACAAGGCTCGGTATGCTATTGGTCACCGATGCAGTCAGCTCGCTGAGCGTCTCCTTGCCTGTGAGGAGCTTGGCTGGCGCATTGGCGACAACGTAGATCTGATAGGTGGCACGCTGCTCCTTGTGCGAGATGGCACGATGGATCACGCCGGCAGAGCTATTCACGGTGATATGCTCGTGGTACTCTGGCGTAATGGTCTTGGTGTCGGTGGTGGAGAGGTTATCCCCCTTGTAGAGGTAGATGTCGAGGGTCCCTACGAGCGTCTCCGCCTTTGTATCACCCCCCTCCGTACTCCTGAGGGAGCCACTATTGTCGGGGAGGAGGATCGACAGCTCTATCGTCTGGTCTCCCCCCTCGGGATCGACCTCATCGCCCCAGAGCCTATCCTGGCGACACCCCGTGAGGGTGAGGGACAGGAGTGCCAGGAGTGAGAGCAGGAGCGTATGGGAGAGATTTCTTGTCTGTATCATGGTCATGATGTCAGTCATTTATGGGTTTACGCTACGGACGCATCGGACGGAGGAGGTGAAGGCCCAAGTCTCGATGTGCATCCATACCTTGGTGGGAGAGAAGTAGAGCAGCCGAGACTTGATGCTGCCGGTGGCATCGGGATTCACCAGCTCATAGGTCTTGTAGGCTCCGGTGACTCCCATAGTGCGGATGTCGGCGTGATTGAAGGGTCGATAGCCGGCAGCTGGGAGGTACCAATGTACGCCTGTACTGGAGGAGGGGGTCATCGGATCAGCCACGAGGTAACGCCCGCTATTATTCTCTCCCATCTCTCCATCAATGGCGGAGTAGGTCTCATCAAGATTCATCAGCGGTGTAGGTCGACCATAGGTGGCACCGAGGAGCTTAAGAAGCGACTCGAGCTGAGCAGTCGTTGGGACGTGCCATCCCTCGGGACAGGGATTAAGGAAGCGCGAACGGTCCGCCATGATGTTCTTATCCCAAAATACACGATTAGTCTGGTCATATGAGACGTACAGCTTACCACCATAGACCGGATGGACGTAGTAGTAACCAATTTCATCCTGATTCCACTGTCCACTATAGGTCTTGCCCTTGTAGCGATTGTTGTAGAGCCTGACCCACTTCTCCTCTGTGTTTCCTTCAGCATAGCCACTCGTGGGAGCTCGACTGAAGAAGTACCCGTCGGGGCCGTATCCGTCAGGCGTAGTGGCAGAGTTGGGGAGGTAGGTGCGATTATTCAGGGCGTAGACGCCATAGATATCAGTGGTGTGCCCGATAGGGATGGCGTAGGGGTAGAGTGTAGAGTTGATCTTGGAGTCCTTGTACGTTGTATTGGCGTAATAGGCGGGTACCTTGTAGAGCTTGTCTGTCTGATAGATCCCCTCCTCGTGGTTGGCATAAGTGTAGCCGCACTTGAGGTTGCGATCGAGCCAGTAGTTGTCTCCGATCTTAACGTAGCCCCCTTGGTAGACAGTGATGTCACGGACAGCCATCGCCTCATCACTCCCCTCGACGTATCCCTTGAGGGAGATATGAGCCTCGCGTGCCGGGAGGAAGTGGTCCACCTTCCCGGTACCATTGACAGAGACGCCATTATTCCCTACCAGAGGACGACTCTTAACAGTGACTTGGAAGGCTCCGTCGCCTGTTTTGGCTCCGTTGTTAATTTCGACCCAGTCTATCTCGGAACCGTCAGATGCGGGCTCCTTAGAGACTTCCCACCGGAGATTGGACGTGACATTGACCGTATAGGTATAGTCCTGCTCGCTATCCCACCCAAGAGGGGTCTCGATGACATACTTCTTACGACGCATATCGTAGGGCATACCATTCGCAGCGGATGGAGCAGGATAGTCGATCGTATAGTCGAGCTCGAAGGAGCGGTAGACGCGGATAGGGAGCTTGTGGAAGATCCGCCCTCCGATCACACCGGCATAGAGCGTGATCGTCGCCACATCCGGTTTCTTGTTGTCACCCATCGCCTTCGTATCAATGTACAGCTTCTGCGGACCGATCTGCTGGCGGCGCTCCTCGAGTTTCTCTTTATCAAACTTCGGATCCTTAGAGTCATTCCATAGTTCGACCTCATTACCATGACTATCGAGGACATAGACCCTCTGGATGAATGACTCCCCTCTGGTGGAGGGCTGCACATCAAAGAGACGCCAGCCAAGCCTTGGAAGGTTGGTGGTCACCTTGGTCGCCTTGTGCTGCACCTCCGTGGCGTCGATCTTGTGCTTATTCGGCTCAGCTGCCAGTCGTACCACATCAGGGTGGAAGCGATTGATATTATCCTGCGTGATGGAGTACTGCACCTGGAGGTCATTGGTATGGATGCCGGTGGCACGTACCCAGCCAAAGGCATAGCGGGTATCACCTGCATGGAGCGAGTGGTACTGGAAGACTCCGACATTAAGCGTATAGCGCCGTCCGGGACCGTCGTAACCCTCCTGTGCCGGGTGGAGGGCACTGGTAGCCCAAGCAGCGGGGTGCTGCTTGGTGGTACTAAACTTGCCCGCCGCCGGGGGGATGAGCGCCAGCCCGGGAGCATTGGTGTAGACATAGGTGAGCCGGTCCATCTGCTCTCGATCGAAGACAAACATACTCTGAGCGACGCGGAGGAAGTAGCGGCCGAAGAAGACGGTCTCAGACGTGCCGAGGTCGCTCCACTCCGCTACGGAGTAGACGAGTGCATGACGCTGACCATCCTCACCCGCCTTGATAGCAGCAAGGGCTGTCTCTAAGCTGTCGTAGCCGTCGGCAGACAGACTCTGGACAGTGACGCGGTAGAGTGTGTTGGCGGTGAGCTGCTGCTTACCGTCGATCTGCTTGGGCGCAAAGAAGTAGTAGAACTCTTTCCCTGAGGCGTTCTTAGCCTTAAATACCACATAGACCATCTTGCCATCGGGATTATTTGGATAAACGTATGCACGCTCACCGGCTTTGTGGGTGGTGGGCTTATCAAGTGCATCCGGAGCAAGAGGCTTACCGGTGAGGGTGGCTCCCGTGGGGGCGGAGACGAGATGGGTCTCACCGATGGTGATGCCATCAGCACCCTTCACCTCGATAGCGGCAGCAAGTCGCTTGACAGGGACATTGCCGGTCACCTGACCGGAAGAGTTGGCAGTCAGCTCCGCTGTCCCATACATCACGAGGGGCGTGCGAGCGGTGTCGTCGCTCGTCTCAGTCACAGCGAGGGACTCAAGCTTCTCGAGTGTGAGACTGGTGGTGGTGTAGGTGATCCGTCCTGTGGCATTGGCCACCACAGCGACGCGCACGGTGGTGTCGGTCCCCTTGTAGGAGATGTTGTCGACCTTCACAGAGACAGCGCCTCCGGAGGAAGAGGGAACTTTCTTGCCTCGAGCCGAGCCTAAGAGTGTGGTGCCGGCCTGATTGAATACAAAGACATCGACAGAGGTGATCTCATTCTCCTTCGCCAGCCCCTGCTCGCTGTCAGCACGGAGAAGCTCCTCGACCTGAGGTCTCTCGGGAGTGATCGTCAGGGTGAGACCTGTGAGACCACCGGCGGGGCGGAGATCATCCTCTCGTGATGCTGTACAGGAGGAAATGAGGGCGACTGCCAGCATCAGTAGTAGCGGCAGCGCTGAGTTCCTTATTATCTTATCCATAGGTAGCATCATTATTTATCGGTAATCTTTATACATCTGACGAGGTATCCCTCTGCGGTCTTTGACGAAGAGACAGCACCGGACTTAGCATTGCCGTACCCGACGAGGTAGTAGCTCGCCTTGAATGGGGTATCAAGGTTGTAGATCGCGTATCGCGCCTTGGGAGTGGTATTATCTACATGACGCCAGTCCTTGAGTGTGCCGTCGGTATCTCGCCAGCCTCCAAGGGGGATATAGAGGGAACGGTTCGAATCCTTGGTCTTGTAGAAGTAGCCCATGGCGTTCTCAAAGAACTTCGAGCCCCCGGTCGTAGCCCCCTCGCTATTGATCTGTGTCCCGCCGATCATGTCCTCAAACTCATTCGCAAAGGGGATCCTGTATCCCTCGGGGCAGGGGTCAAGTCCCTCACGTTTCTTCCCTCTATTAAATGAAAACCACTTGGCGGTGCGGAAGGGCTCGCTGTACCAATTATCCTGAGCTCCACTGGCAATAAACTTGTGGTACTGAGGATCGGCTGCGGGCAGTTGCTCCTCAGGGCTGACGATGGAGGAGCTGCCGGTGCCGGCAGCGTCTCCCAGTCGCCTCGGCTGCCGTGACGCAAGGAGATCGGTCTTCTCTGCAGCGGTGAGTTTATCGTGTATATTGCCGGCAAGGAGATCCATACCATTGTACTGGTAGCCATCCGGCACACGACCGGTCTGGTAGAAGGCGCCATTGACCCGCACGCGGTCAAATCCTGTGATGACGGTGCCACCCTTCCACTGCTCGTAGTGAGCGTAGGAGAGGGCACCCATATTGCGATCAAGCCATACCTGACCATTATCAAGCTCAATAGCCTTATACCCTCCCTGCTCCACGCGGATATAGGCGGGGTGATTGGTCCCATCGTAGATCTTGATCATACCGATGCGGAGGATATTCATCCGAGCCTCAACGGGCTCGACGGATATCTTGAGGGTCTGTTGGTCAATCTTTTTCAGCTTGAGCCAGTTGCCGGTCGAGGCAGCGGTGCAGTAAGTGTCGACCAGCTCAGCCTCCCAGTCGTAATTGTGCGTCTCTACAGCAATCTCCGTGCTGAGAGGTCCGGAGTCCTCATCACCGACGAAGGCGACATAAGGACGTGCCTGGATGTACTGGATCGGCAGCTGACGGATCACGACTCTGAGAGGACGTTTGTAGTCCTTAGGAGTGATGACCAGCTCACAGACGCGAGGCATATCGTTGTCATCCTCATTCTCAGAGGTCGTGTGGAAGGCGATCTCTGTCGACTCACCCTTGTTGAGGGAGGTCGGTAGCTCGCCCTCCATCTCGAGCCACTCAGGTGGAGTAGACTTGCCATCAAAGGTGTAGGTGAGAGACTTGGAGTCACTGCCGAGCTGATCAGAGAGGATCATGAACTTCCCCTTTGCTCCCTCATTGGCACTTAGAGTAACAGTGTCTTGCGTCAGGACGATATACTCATCATCGTAGGAGAGGCCCTCATCCTCGAGCGACCAATCCTGCGGGGTAATGGTCAGAGGACCGAGGACGCGCATCTTCTCGCCGTAGAACTTAAGCTCATAGCGGTACCACGTATTGCGACGGATGGCGTAGAGATCCGTTGCACCGCTCTGATTGGTAAGGGAGATCGTGTACTCTTTAGTCTGGGACGCATCAGTAGCGCGACCAAACTTGAGGGTGAAGGAGACCTCGTAGTCCTTGCTGCGCTCCTGATACAGTGAGGGTATGTAGAGGTGGATCGCAGGGTGCTTCTCATCAGCAGAGGCTGACTCCCGATCCTTAGTGTAAGTCGTGTAGTACTTGCCGGCCGGCTCCGTCTCATCGGTAGTGGTGCGGAAGATCGGCGACTTCCAGAGCATGCTCACCTGTATCGGCTCTGCCCAGGGAGTGCTGAGCTTGGTGGGGGTATTAAACGTGTTCGCCTCTTTCTCGTCGAAAGACTTGGCGATGTTGCTAAGCAGGATCGGGCCCTCCTTTGACTCCACGGTGATCTTCGGGTCGACCACCTTAGACGGGGTCGGAGCAGCTACTTTGGCAGTACTCTTCTCCTTGATAGCAGTCGTCTCACCCTTGAGTGGGAAGAGGGACTGCTCGTAGCCTCCCATACCCTTGAGCGAGTACTCGAGGAAGCGGAAGTCTGTCGGCACATAGCCGTCCTTCTCGTGATAGGCGGTCAGATCCTTATCAGCCGTAGTCAGGCAGACATCGAGGCGGGCAAAGGTGCGCTCGAGCTTGATATCGGGAGATACCACCTGCGGCACTGCTGTACTGGAGGTGATGGTAAAGTCCTGAGAGCCTACCATAGGCATGAAGCGCCGAGGCAGCTTCGTCACCGTATTGGGCATCAGGTCGAGCGAAGTGAAGGCGGTCTCCTTAGACGTGAGACCACGAGGATCTGCCGGGTTGGTAGTACTCTCAATCGCCGAAGTGAGGGCTGGAATGGAATTGGCTACAAGGACAAACTTGTAGTTGCGAGGCTCCAACTCGAGATCCATCGTCAGGGCGCTTGACTCTGTGGAGGCGAAGTGGCGTACCTGACTATTGCTCTGGCTCAGCTCCTCGAGGTCCTTGATCTTTGAGAGAGGGCTTGATTTGTCCCCCTTGAGGCTCTTGCAGCCTGCTGCAAAAGCATTGGTGTAGTAGATCCAGGCGGACGAGGGCTTAGCTGCTCCCTCCGGGTAGATGTAGAGGACAGCGAAGTAGACGGCACGCTCGTAGTCGAGCCCCAGCTCTGCTTGCGGCTTCCATATACCGCTACCGACCTCTTCCCACGTACCGGCAGCACGTGTCGAGGGGCGACTGCCCGGGAGTGAGTAGGTGTCGATCGAGGCAGCGATGCGGACATGGCGTGCCCCGCCATCGCTCTCACCGGTGGGGCCACTCTCGCCCACCTCCTTGTGGCAGCCCGAGAGCGCCACTAAGAGAGCGAGGACCACTCCGGCGATCCCCGGATAGCGGAGACCTATCTTGTGATGAATAGTCATGGCTATGCTCAGAAGTCGAGGTTACGGAATACGAGGTTCCAGTCGAGGATACGTGCCTGTACGGCAAAGTAGGTTTCCTTAGGCTGGTCCTCCATAAGGAGGATCCAGATATCGAAGTCGTGATTGCGCTCCAGACGGAAGGGATTGGCCGTCTCCGCGAAGGGTCCATCGTAGCAGATGTAGTCCTTCAGCAGGTCAAAGGAGTAGACCACCTTATGGAGATCGGCGTCGATGATCTCGATGGGGTAGTCGAGCGACTGATCCAGGAGGAGGATGTCAAAGAGACCCCGAATCGCCTTACCATGCTTACCCGAGGCATCCTCGATCTTGGTGGTGTACTCAAATGGTGAGTCGGGCAGCAGAGACCCATCGCCACCATAGCGGCTATTCCGCGATCCGAAGCGGATCGTGTACTCGTGGTCGGGGTTGAGTCCCTCTACGGTGATCTTCACCCGATTGGTGATCTGGCGGAAGTCGATATGGACGCTGTCGAAGACTGTGCCGATACGCTCCTGCTGATCGAGGATCTCCTTAGCCTTGCCGGCATAGAGAGGCGAGGCATTAGCCTCCAGGGTGCTGCCCTGCTTGGCAAGCGAGACCATCATCTCGCTGAGGGGAGTACCGGGCTTGAAGCCGTCAAAGTCGTACTGCGCAAGGTTGGAGCCACTCCAGGCATAGAAATTGGTCTTATGTCCGGGGCGGTAGAAGTCTGTCTTGAGGCGGTAATCGGGGACAAAGGCGGAGGGCTTGTCTGCGATCTCCGTGATCATCTTGCCATCCTCGTCAAAGGCGAAGATCCGGATCTCCCGGACGGTCTCCGAATAATTGATCGTCTGCGGGTAGAGGATGTCGAAGGAGAAGATGGTTCCCTGAGGACAGTCGGAGAGGTCCTCCTTGATGCTGCTATGGCAGCCGGCCACGAAGAGAGAAGCGACTGCGACGGCCAGCATCCCTCTGAGAGACTTGATCGTATGGTGCGATGAGTTATTCATTGCTCTATATCTCTTATATAAATTATTGTCTTTATTACATCAGCTCCAGAGTATGATCCATCGTATTCCACTGGAGCGGTGTGGCTGTGATGCGGATCACATTCTCCCTGCCATTGATGGGAGGAATATTGGGTTCCGGCTCCCAGGGATTGTCTCCCGGCTCGGGGATATTGGGGTCATCAGGATCGACAGGGTCGTAATTGAGACCCAGACCGGTGATGCTATTGAGGATCAGGTCGTAGATGTTATTGCGGCGGGTGTCGCAATTGAAGACCGGTCCCTTCTCAGTAGTACGCTGCTCATTGAGCGGGGAGAGGTAGACCATCTTCCCGCCCTCATACTTGCGGATCTTACTATTACCTCCTGCACGAGCAGCGAGGAGCGTGTCGTAGATGGTGTGATCGTCGATACCGTAGTAGAAGGTCGTAGGCTGGTCATGCACCAGCAGGAAGCTCCTCGTGGCAGCCTCGCTATCTGTGGTATAATAGTCCTTATCCTCCTTGATCGTCTGATTCTTCTTATCCTCTTCGGAAAGGTCCTTAAACCATTTCGTATCGGTGACATCAACCCAGTACCAGCGGTCTGCCGTGGGCTCGGATGCATCGATATCCTTCAGCAGCTGCTGATCGAGCAGCTCGGGGGAGGTAGTGGCGGGTTGACTCTCAGCGAAGCCGTCGAGAGCCTCGTCCTTCGTTTTAAATACCTTGTGGCGGGAAAAATTCACCTTATCATTATCGATCCGGAAGCCCTTAATGGAGGTCAGGCCGGTATAGATCTTCACGTAAGTGACATCCTTGTAGGTGACAGACTTATCATAAGGAGTGCCTGCCTCTGTCTCGTTGAGGGCATGTTCGAGGAAGTAGATCCTGTCGTCAGTAGAGAGACCACCATCGTTGTTCTTCACCTTACCTGACTCAAAGAGAGAGACGGGTCGAGCATCGAAACTTTTAGACAGCCCCTTGTCGGAGAGCTTCATCAGGTCGTAGCCCCCCTTGCCCTTTCCCTCAGCGGAGACGGTCTTGAGATCCTTGTACAGCCCATCATCACCGAGATGAAGGCTGCCGGCATGATCGGTGAAGAGGTAAGCGCTCTTCGCTGAGCCTGCGATGGTCCAGGTCATTTTATCAGGCTGAAGGAGGCCATAAGTCTCCTTCATCTCCTCGCCCGTCATTTCCTTGGCGCGATGGAGCTGGACCTTAGAGACTACTCGCTCCACGTCAAGGGTCACATCCGTGCACTTATCCTCGTCGAGGGTGTAGAAATTATTATCCTTGTTGTCAAAGGTGGAGCTCATCAGGAAGCTCTTCCCGATCATCCGATCGATATCGGCGAGCGAGACAGTCGACTCGCTGGTGTAGTCGCTGCCGCGGAGACCCAGTCGTGAGCTATTGATCACCGCAGCGATGCGATGAGAGGAGGTGGGGTCCTCAAGCTTTTCCTCAAACTTAGCGCTCCACTTATTGTCACCCTTACGGGTAAAGCTACGCGAAGCAGTCAGCCCGAAGTCCTCTCCGATGAAGAGCTGCCCATCTATGATCTCATCCTCGGGGGCGATGCCGGGCACCTCAGGGTCTTGCCCATCGGTGATGGCGCGGGCTCCCGTAGCGAGGGTGCGAGGGGTGACCTGCAGCTGTATCGCGGAGCGATAGCCGTCGGTCGGCTCGTCGGAGTGTCCCTTGCAGCCGGCAAGAGGCAGCAGCATCAGCGCCGAGACGACTAAGTGGGGTAGTATGTACTTCTTCTGCATGATGAAGTTATTTATTGCGGCTCTCACTGCGGAGCGCCATGACTTATTGTTCTTGGTGGGTAGGGGAGCGGTCAGGCGCCCCTACCCTGTGCGGGGCTTAGGAGCCCACGCTATTTATCTCCTGATCAGTACAGATCAGAGACCGGAGGTACCACCGGTAAAGTCGAGACCACGCTGTACAAGGTTCCAAGAGAGTACCTTGCACTCTACCTGCATGCAGGTCTTGGTGTTGTTGACAGGAGGGTTGCTAGGCTCCGGCTCGAAGGGGTTGTCCTCACCGGGGGTGGGGATATTCGGATCACCCGGGGTCTTACCCTTATCGGGATTGTTGGGGTTGTTAGGATCGTCGGAGTTATCCGGATCGATCGGATCAATGGTGGTATTGTCACCCGGAGTCTTGGGCTCCAGACGCTCCGGATCCTTCGGGGTGTCGGGATCGTTGGGGTCGTAGTTGAAGCCAAGACCGGAGATGGTGCGGAGCTTCAGGTCGTAGATGTTGTTACGACGGGTGTCGCAGTTGTAGACCTTATTGACCTCACCCTGGGCATTAAGCGGAGAGAGGTAAACGACGTTGAAAGGCTTACTCTCATCACTAGCACTCCAGTACTTACGGATCTCTTTCTTACCGTCAGCGAGAGCGGCAGCGAGGGTATTGTAGACAACGGCATCCTCACCATCACCGGCAGCGTAGAATTCACCTGCCTTGTCGTGCACGAGGTAGTAAGCGGTCCCATCACCACGATCTTTGAGGACATCAGCCTTCACCTTCCTGTAGATGTTGTACCACTTAGAGTCCGTGCGGACTACGATAAAGTACCAGCGCTCGCCGAAGTCTTCCTCAGTGGCGGGCTTGACGTCAGAAAGCTTGAGACCACCGACGTAAAGATCCTCGGCCTGGTCCATATCAGGCTTCGTAGACTGTACCTTAGCGTTGACCTTCTTACCATTCTTGATGTCGATCTTACCGTAGACCTTCACGTAAGCAACGTCTCCGTAGGTCACAACTGCGGGCTCGTAGGGAGTGGTTGACCCCTTTACGGTCTCCTCGAGGGCGTGCTCGAGGAAGTAGATACCATTCTCAAGCGACTTGCCCTCCGTGCCGGAGTCAGCCTGACCCTTGGGGAGCTCTACGCCGCCGGCGAGGACCTTGCGAGCCTTGAAGTTCTCCACACCCGCCTTGGTGTCATCATACTGACCGACGATCTTAGCGTAGTCGCTCTGCTTCATCAGGTCGTATACCTTGACCCCCTTCTTGACGCCATCAGCAGTCTTACCGCCCTTGGCAGAGATGGTCTTGAGATTGGGATAGAAGCCGTCATCCGTCAGAGAGATGTCAGTCTTGGTAGAGCCGGCGTAGTCGGTGAAGAGGTATGCCTCCTTGGCAGAGCCGGCCATTGACCACTGAAGTGTGGAGGGATCGATGACACCATACTTCTTGGCACCCTCGA